>JBAWFB010000160.1:0-3243 GCA_049591495.1 Solirubrobacteraceae bacterium | reverse complement strand
AAGGCGAAGAAGTCTAAAACGGGCAAACACAAGAAAGCGAGCAAGAAGAAATGAGCGGAAGCGTGAGTGTTTGCTTGGTAATGCTTGATAAAAGAACGAGAGGATCGTGATGTCGAAGATCAGAAAGTATCTCACGTTCGCCAACGCGACGATGACACTCGCGCTCGTGTTCGCGATGACCGGTGGCGCTTACGCCGCGAGTAAATACGTGATCAGCTCCACGAAGCAGATCAGCCCAAAGGTGCTCAAGTCGTTGCAGGGCAAGGTCGGTGTGAATGGTGCGGCTGGGGCGAACGGTGCTCAAGGGCCTGCGGGTCCCGCTGGCCCGGCCGGCTCGAAGGGCGAAGCGGGAGCTGCTGGTGCGAATGGTGTGCCGGGAGAAAAAGGCGTACCGGGAGAAAGGGGCGCTGCGGGTACGGACGGGTTCAACGGTAGTAACGGTGTGAGCGTGACGAGCAAAACAGTGAGCACTGGCGAAGCTGCGTGCAACAAAGAAGGCGGCAGCGAATTCACCGCCGCCAGCAAAAGTACAACGTTCGCGTGTGACGGCAAAGAAGGAATAGCGGGCAAGGAAGGCTCGCCATGGACCGATAAAGGCACACTGCCGGTCGGCTCGTCGGAGACCGGGCAATGGTCGTTCACGCTGGACTATGTCTCGAAGGTGTCAGACGTTAGCGCGGACATATCGTTCCCGATCCAACTGGCGGGAGCGATCACTGAAGCAAATACTCACTTTATCGGTGCCGAAGAAGGCGAAGGGGAACCACACGCGAACCTGCCCGCGGGTTGCGGCGGTAACTATAAAGAACCGAAAGCCGTGAGCGGCAACCTCTGCATATTCGCCAGGACCGTGTATGGCTTCGGCAAAGGTGGCATCGTCCCGCTGACGGAGAGCCTCAGGCCATACGATGCGGAAACGGGGGAAGCGGGAGCCGGCAAGTCTGGCGCATATCTCACGGGAACTGTTCTCGGTATGACAGAAGAAGAGATATTCGCTACCGCCGACGGCGACTGGGTGGTGACTGGGTAGCCCGGTGGTGAGTGCTGTGTCTTATTGAGGGTCGTGGGTGCCGGGGCCTCGGCGGGTATCGCCGTCCGGGCGCCCCGGCGCTCACCACGAGTGAGTTGGGGTGTTTGAGCATTATGTTTCCCACACGATCGATATCGAACATGGACTCGTCGTTCACGGATGGGGTGGTGACGCTGTCTGAGGGTGTTGGTCGTGAGCGGATGGTTGATATTCAGCGTGCGCGGATATTGGCTGCGATGGTGGAGGTCAGCGCCGAGCGCGGCGCCGGAAATGTGACGGTCGCCCACATTGTGGAGCGTGCGGGTGTTTCGCGGCGCACGTTCTATGAGCTGTTCGGCGATTGCGAAGATTGCTTCCTGGCCGCGTTTGACGAGGGCGTCGCACGTGCTTCGCGGCACGTGCTCGACGTGTATGACCCCGACGCGCGGTGGGAGGTGCGGGTCAGGGTGGCTCTCACCGCGCTGCTCGATTTCCTTGACGTGGAGCGGGGCGTGGGCCAGCTGCTTGTCGTGGGGTCGCTTGGAGCGGGCGCGAATGCGCTCGAGCGGCGGCGGCGTGTGCTTGCTCAGATGATCGCGGTCGTCGAGGAAGGACGCCGGGAAACGAAGGGGCGTGCTGGACAGGTAGAGCTTCCGTCGCTGACGGCCGAGGGGCTCGTTGGTGGTGTCCTGTCGGTGCTGCACGCTCGGCTGCTGGAGCTCGAAGACGAGTCGCTGCTCGAGCTGGCGGGTCCGTTGATGAGCATGATCGTGCTGCCCTACCTGGGAGCACCCGCTGCGCGGAGAGAGCTGAAGCGGCCCGTGGCCGTGCAGGAGCGCAAGCGCAAGCCGGTTTCGGTCGATCCGCTGCGCGACGTGGGCATGCGTCTCACCTATCGCACGGTGCGGGTGCTGATGGCTGTCGCCGCTCATCCCGGTTCCTCCAACCGCGAGCTCGGTCTCGCCTCCGGTATCGGCGATCAGGGTCAGATATCGAAGCTGTTGACGCGCCTGGCCAGGCTCGGCCTGATCGCGAACACCGATATCGGCCAGGCCCGCGGCGCACCCAACGCATGGGTACTCACGCCTAAGGGCATCCAGATCGAGCAAACGATGGGATAGCGAGCCGGCTGAGTCCCGCGCCGCATACCGTCCCAAGCGCCGCCTAGCGTGTGGCGGGTGGTCGCCTCAAACTCTCAATCCAGACACACGCTTCGCCGCCGGCATGCTCCTGGCATGCTATCCTCGCGCTATGAGTGCGATTCAGGTCAAGGATGTTCCCGCGGAGCTACACGAGCGTCTGCGTGCGCGCGCTCGCTCGGAGAACAGGAGTCTGAGCGACTATGTCCTGCATGTGCTCGAACGCGACCTGGCGTTGCCGACCACGCGCGAATGGCTCGATCGGCTCAAACACGATGAGCCGGTCACGGGGATCACATCGGAGGAGATCGTGGCCTCGATTCACGAAGGTCGCGCTGAGCGCGATGCGCAGATCCTCCGGGCAATCTCAGATCACCATTGACGCCTCGGCGCTCGTCGAGCTGTTGTTGCTGACCCCCATCGGGCGCTCGGTTGAGAGAGCGGTCGCTGGGGCGGCGCTGATTGCGCCGGACGTGATCAACCCCGAGGCGCTGCAGAGCTTGCGCAACCTCGAGCGTGGTGGCAAGATCAGCCAAGACCGTGCGGCGAAGGCCGTTGTGAGATTGGCTGAGAGCACCATCACGCGGGTGCCAACAACCGGTTTGCTTATTGATGCGTGGCCGATGCGCACCAACCTGTCGTCCTACGACGCTTGCTACGTGGCGCTTGCGAAGAGGCTGGGCTGTCCGCTGCTGACCATCGACGCCAGGATGATGCGTGCGCCCTCGTTCGGTGTCGCATTCCTTCCACTCCAGTGATGCTCGGTCCTTCACGGCCGCTTCCACATATCGGGGCGCGCGCCCGCATCATGTATTTCGGCGGCGGCTCCGAGCCGGCCGTGGTCGTCGCGGTCGAGGACGACGGCCGTCGCCTGCGGGTACGTGGAGAGGACGGCGAATTGCACGAGTTTGTGCTCAGCCAGGCCAACGCCCGCTTCGTGTCGGCCGGCGACGCGCACGGGCCGCGTCTGGAGCTGTTGGGGTAGACGCTACGGCGCCTGCACGTCGGGGAAGTGCTCGGCGCAATGCGTCCGCAGCGTCTCACGCACCCACGCGCGCTCGTCCGGGCTCGCTACGCGCAGGCGCGCCAGCAGCT
>JBAWFB010000159.1:0-7938 GCA_049591495.1 Solirubrobacteraceae bacterium | reverse complement strand
GTCTTGCCGGATGATGCGGGTTGTGGTGCGGTGCCGTTGGCGCGAGCGAACGCTGCCTCGCTAGTGAACCGTGCTTGGTTGAGCGCCAAGAGCCTGCCAGCGTAGATTGGCCCGACACCCGGCTCCTCCAAGATGCTGGGGGTCATAGAGCGGACCATCTCTTCGATCTGGCGCGCATAGTTCTCGGCTTCTGTGTTGAGCGCTCGAGCGCGGTTGGCGATGTCGCGGAGCACCTGCAGGGTGATGTTCTCCTGCTGGGCTGCGGTTGGCCGTGTACGCATTCCCGAGAGGCGATTGGCGAGCGTTGCGCCGTTACGAGCATGGCCGATCCGTTCCCGCAACGCGTATGGTGCGCCGACCTGTTGCGCTTGCAGTTGGTTGTAGAGGCGGGAGCGCTCGCTGACGGCGGAACGGTGGGCGACCAACAGCATTTGCAATGCCAAACGTTTCCCGGACCCTCTGGGTGTCGACAGCCCGTCGCGGGTGAGGACTTTCTTGGCGGCCAGCAGAGCATCGATGCGATCGGACTTCCCTCCCCGACGCTCGCGCCGTTGTGGGCGTTCGACCTCGAAGACTTCAATCTCCTCGGCTTGCAGGAACTTGCATAGCCCGGCGCCGTAGCTGCCGGCGCCCTCGATCCCGACCAGCATCTGCTCGCCGAGGTCTCTGAGCCAGCACACGAACTGGCTGTAGCCGGCGAGGGTGGTCGTGATCACGATCTCCCCGAGCACCTGTCCGAGTCCATCGAGAGCGACAGCATGATGCTGCTGCTTGTGCGTGTCCACGCCTACTGCGATCATCGATTCTGTCTCCTCATCTACTGGTTGGCGCTGGTGTGATGTGGAGGCCGCCAGACAAAGCCATGTCGAGCAATAGGCACGCTTCTATGAAGTCATGGCGGCGTCCGTGACAGGCGGCGGGAGACAAATCCAACGTAGGGCACCCAACAGGGGCCAGCCGTTTTACTTGAGTCATCCCGTCGCCTGCCACACCCTTTACGGGGCACCGGACACCACTACCTAGCCGTCACGCCACCTCGCCCTAAACGGGCTCCGCAAACCGACGGCCAGCCCACTCATCACTGGGCCCCAGCAGGCCCAACCCAAACTACATGGCCGCTTTTCGCAGCTCGGGGTCATTAACCATGATGGCCGCAACAAAGCAACCACATGACGCGCCCGCGCCAATAGCCGCGCCTCTCTCGCCTCTTCTTGACGCGACGGAGGCCGGCCGGTTGCTGTCGGTGCCCGCGTCGTGGGTGCTCGCTGAGGCGCGAGCGAACCGGATTCCGCATGTACGGCTCGGTCGCTATGTGCGCTTCAGCGCGGACGAGCTGGAGCAGTGGTGGCGAGCGCGGATGCGAGGGCCGTGGCGTGCGCGAGGTTCAGCTTCGCGAGCAGTGCGTTCTCGGCTGACAGACCGCCAAGCAGAGGACGGGTAGCGCCTTGATTGACGAGACCACGATCGCGTTGAAGCAACCGCAGCGCCCGCTACTTTTGAGGGCCAATGCCGGCGTGCGACCAGGGAGACGATGAGTGATGGCGACAGCGAGGAAGATCACCCGACGCCCTTACGGCGCTGGCTCGCTCTATGCGCGCGGAGGCGTCTGGTATGCGCATTGGCGTGCGGACGGTGGACGGCAGGTCAAGCGTCGCGTCGGCCCGATACGTGTCGAGGGCTCGCGGGACGGCCTGACACGCAGCCAGGCCGAGGCAGAGCTGCGCCGGCTGATCGCGGACACGAAGCCCGCCCGGATGACCTCTGGCGACGCGCTGACGATGGCCGAGCTGGGACGCCGTTACCTCGCGAACCTGGAGCGTCAGAGCCGCAAGAAGGCGACGACGACGGCTGTGGAGTCGATCCTGCGCGTTTGGCTTGAGCCGTTCTTCGCGGAGCGCGATCTACGCCGAATCACGGCCCAGGAGGTTCAGGATTTGATGACGATGATGGAGAAGGGCGAGAGGCCGGGACCGAAGGCGAAGGGAGACCGTCGCTATGGGCGTCCGGTTGGCGCAAAGTCCGTCCGCAACTACATCGGCTATCTCTCGGCGCTGCTCGGGTTCGCCGAGCGCAAGGGATGGCTGCCCGTTAACGTCGCCCGGCATGTCGAGCTGCCCGGCAAGCCCGAGAGCGCCGAGATCAGGTTCCTTGAGCCGCTTGAGGTGCGTGCGCTGGCCGACGCCGCTGTCGATGGGCCTTACCGCGAGATTGACCGTGCGATGTACCTCACGGCGGCGATGACCGGCCTGCGGCAAGGCGAGCCGGTGGCGCTCAGGTGGCGCGACGTGGACTGGACCGCCGGCCGGATCAGGGTCCGGCAGAACTACGTGCTGGGCGAGTTCGGCACTCCGAAGTCCCGCCGCTCGACGCGCAGCGTTCCGATGGCCGATGAGGTTGCGGGAGAGCTTGACCGGCTCAGCCGTGGAGCGGTGGAGAGCAGTGGCGATGCTCTCGTGTTCGCCGATCCCCACACGGCAGGGCCGCTCGACAAGGCGGCGATCCTGCGGCGCTTCCGCCGGGCTCTCAAGGCCGCTCGGCTTGAGTATTCGCATCGCTTCCACGATCTGCGCCACACGTTCGGTACGGCGATGGCTGGCACTGGTGTTCCGATGCGGACCTTGCAGGAGTGGATGGGGCATCGGGACATCGAGACGACGCAGCGCTACGCGGATTACTTGCCGAGCGCGCACGAGTCGGCGTTTGTGGAGGCGGCGTTCGGGTCAGGCGGTGCTGTCCGGCCTATCGCAGAGCGAGCAGCGTGATGTGGTCTCTGAGCGGCTCGCTACAGGATTGCGCCGCAGGCCTATTCCAAGAGGTCGCCGAGCATCGCGCGGAGTAGTGAGTTGTCGCCGCGATGGCTCTCGTGGGCGGCGAGGATGTTGCGCTCGGCATCGAGCTGGACCAATGCAATCGGGTGGCCGGCGGCCTTGGCGATCTGGCCGAGAAAGGCGCGTTGGGTGCGCCCATTACCCTCGCGGAAGGGATGGACGGCGTTGATCTCGGCGTAGTAGTGCGTCAGGCGTTCCAAGAACTGCTCGCGGCCCAGGCCGTGGAGGCGGTTCTCGTGGGCGAGGTCTGCAAACAGCGTCGTCAGGTAGGGACCGATGTGCTCAGGCAGCGCAAACAGGTCGCCGCCCTTCGTGATGCGTACCGTGCGTAGCTCGCCGGCCCACGGGTAGAGGTCGCCGAAGATGTAGCGGTGCGTCGCTTGCAGGTGGGCGAGGCCAAAATCGGCGGGAATGAAACGTCGCTCGAGCTGGGCTATGCGGATGGCGCTGAGTGCCGCCTCGCGCTCCGCAAGCGCGGCCGCATTGCGCAAGTCCAGAACGTTCCGCAGCACGTCGGTGCCGGGATAGACGTATGGATCGGTGGCCACTGCCGGAACGTATCGAGAGCCCCGGCGTCGAGACTACGCGCGTGCCGGCACGAGCAGCTCATCGAGCGGCTCTCCAGCGGCTATCAGACGTGCTGCGTCGTCTAGCTGTTCGTCGGTCAGTTCCCCACGCCCCCAGCGATCCAGAAGTGTCTCGGCTACGCCGGGATCAAGCCCCTCGGCACGCACGGACGCCAACGCGTTCTCGGCAGCTTGGGCGCGTGTCGTCATGCTCCTATTCTACCGCCGCCACTTGACCCGAGCCTTGATAGCAATATTGGTAGCAAAACTGAGCGAACGCGAGCTGATCTGAGGGCACCGCACCCCAGAAAAACCGTGCTATATGGCCTACCGTTCACGGCTGGGAGCACATGCAATGAGCGAGATCACCGACAAGACCGATGAGCTGTTCATGGCGGCGTCGCGCAGTGACGACGATCTCGGCTACCCGGCGGATGTCACGTTCGTTCCCAGCGACGAGGAGTGGACCGACGACGTTCTCTGGCGCAACCTGATCGAAGGGCAGGCGACCGTCCTTGTCGGCGAGGACACCGAGCTGCTGCTGGTGCCGTTGCGCCGTGGTGTGATCGATCGGCTCAGGGGCCGTGTACCCGTCAGCGTCGCGCCCCGAACGCATGGGCACGCTTCGTCCTATGCGACGTTGAGTCGTCTTGGGCGTCACCCCGTGCGCCAGATGCGCGCCCTCGCGCACGCCTGACTTGCCGGCAGTACCTGAGCTGGTGCAGCATTCCGAGGGGGCTGTCGATCCGCGGCGCTGGTAGCGATCGCTTGCACACCTGCTTTTCGTCCAGAGCACGCACACGGTCACCGGTGCGGCTGGCTCCCGCTCGCCGAGGCAAAGCAGCCGCCGCGACCCTACCTTCTGCGCAAGGCGGGGAGGTAGGCGGCGCGTCAGACGTGCTCGCGGCGAGGGCTGCGCAGGTTCTGCACTGCCCGGGTTTCGCTCAGTCGGGTTGGGTCGGCAGAGCCGGCGATCGGGTGACGCTCGGGCGGTGGGTGTGGACGGACGCGACGACCCGAGTTCGTCAGACGCTCGCGGCTGCCGATGGCTGGACTGGGGTGAGTCCGTGGCGTCGCATTACGGCGCCGATCGCCGCTGGGTCGGGCGGACCGCCGGCAGCGGCGGCGAGGATGTCGGCCAGCTCCTGGAAGTAGGCGGGCCCGAACACGCCGGGTGTCGCGATCGCGAGGAACCTCACCTCCTCTTGACCGCGATTCTCGAATCCGTGGACCTGTCCGCGGCGGATGCACACCGACTCGCCGGGACCGCTCTCACCGGTCTCGCCGTCGATCGTCCACGTGCAGGTGCCCTCGAGGACGTAGGCGGTCTCCTCGAAGCCGTCGTGACTGTGAGCCACGGGCACCCTCGCCCCGACCGGGACAAAGCACTCGAACACCGTGACGCTCCCGTTGGAATCGTCGGCATCGACGAGGAAGTCGACTCGCAGCGGACCCAGCTGAATCGTTGTCTTTGAGGCTGATGGCATGTGGCTTCCTTTCCCGCTGACGGGATCCTAGATTGTCAAGCGATTTGACAACCGTACCGACTCGACATGATATTGTCAAGCGACTTGATAACTGACTTTGAATCCCCCATCGGACCGCCGCTGATCGGCGCACTCCTGCGAGCGCCCCTCGACACGATCCGCGCCCGGATGCTCGCCGCCCTCCACGACGCCGGCTTCACCGACATGGTCCCCGCGCACTTCGCCGTCTTCCGCTATCCACCACCCGAGGGCCGGCGCCCGTCCGACTGTGCCGTCGCCGCCGGAATGACCAGGCAGGCGATGGGCTACCTCCTGGGGCAACTCGAACAGTTCGACTATCTCACCCGCGAGGATGACCCCGCCGACCAGCGATCCAAGCGGATCAACTTCACCGAGCGGGGATACGCGGCCGCGCAGACCATCCGTCAGGCCCTCCGCGAGATCGAAGCCGACCTCGAAACAGAACTCGGACCAGAACAGTTCGCGGAGCTGCGCCGACTGCTTGTCACGCTGAACGCCACCGACACCATCCGCGGCCAGCGATCGCAGCCACCGACCGCCACCGCCTAACGAAACGCCCTCCGACGGCAGCCGTGCGAAGGGCGATTCTCAAGGTGAAACTGGCACTCGTGCTCCCCTTCGCGTGAATGCGAGCGCCCCCGGTGGCGGGTTCGGCGTGGCTGCTCCGGACGAGAGGAGTAAGTCATGCGCTTCGGCGCTTTCGCGACCGCGCTCGTTTACGCGTGCTCCCTGGCTAAAGTTGTGACGATGAACCAGGATGCAGCGGCGGACTTCGTGATGCGTTTCGCGGAGTTCTGGCGGGCCCCTGATCCCGAGCGCCTTGAAACCGTTCTGGCACCAGATGCCCGCCTCTCCGCGCCAATGATCCCGACTACGCAGGGCTTGGACGCAGGCAGGCGCGCCTTCGCAGACCTCTTTGAATTGATTCCCGACATGACCGCTGAGGTCCATCGCTGGGGCGCCACATCCGACGGGGTCATGATCGAGTTCACGGTTCGAGGTAGCGCCGGCGGATCTCCGATCTGCTGGCAGTCGGTCGACCGTTTCGTCCTCGACGAGAACGGCCTGGCCACCGAACGGTTCACCTATTTCGACTCGCTGCCGCTGGTCCTGACCCTTGCGCGACGTCCCCGAGCGTGGCCCCGATTCGCACGCAATCGCATCAAACAGATGCGCCTCTGACAAAGCAGGCGCATCAGTGAAGGTCGGGAGCGCTCTTGCCTCGGACGACTGAAGGCAGACGAGCGGCCGGTCTGCTCGCGCCCGCTCCTGTCTGCGATATCGGTCGCGACGGTCCGCCCTTGCCATCATGATCGCGGATCGTCCAGGGCGGTCGCGGGCCTACTTCCCGACTTGACGCCTGCTCGTTCTGGCTGGGGGAGCGTCTACTCGGTACTCTGGACGGTATGGGTGAGGCGCGCGGGTCGAGCTGTCGCTGATGACCGGTCGTGCGCTTGTGACGGGCGCTACGGGCTTTATCGGCGGGCGCCTTGTGGCCGCGCTGGCGCAGGAGGGCTGGGAGGTGCGCTGTATGGTGCGTGATCGGGACGGTGTGCGCGCTCGCGAGCTGGAGCGCGGTGGCTTCGCGCTGCATGAGGGTGATGTGCTGCGAGCGGAGAGCCTGCGGGGAGCCGGTCAGGGTGTCGATGTTGCCTATTACCTGGTCCACTCGATGGGCCGCGGCGGCGATCGCGATTTCGCGGCGAGCGAGGCGGTCGCCGCGGCGTCTTTCGCGCAGATGGTCCGAGCGGAGGGAGTGGAGAAGGTGGTCTATCTCGGCGGGCTTGGCGATCGTCCCGAGTCCAAGCACCTGCGCAGTCGCCACCAGACCGCGCTCGTGCTCGCCAAGCACGGTCCGCCGGTGACCTATTTCCGCGCAGGGATGGTCGTGGGAGCCCAGAGTGAGTCCTACCGGACGCTGCGCTATCTCGTGCAGCGGTTGCCGGCGATGATCGCGCCGGCGTGGCTGAGAAACGCCACGCAGCCGATCGCGATCGACGACGCGCTGAGCTATCTCGTGCAGGCGCCTTTCATCGCGGCGGCGACCGGCGAGGAGATACAGATTGGCGGCCCAGACGTCCTTTCCTATGGTGAGATGCTCGATCGCATGGCGACGGTGCTTGGACTGTCTCGTCGTCCGCGGGTGCCGGTCCCGCTGGTCACACCATGGTTGTCTTCACTATGGATCGGGTTGGTCACCCCGGTCGATGCCGGAGTTGCGAGACCACTGATCGAGGGGCTTGGTGTACCGACTGTCGTGACGGACCCGCGCCGCGCCGCGCTGTTTAACATTCACCCGATCGGGTTCGACGAGGCGCTGCATCTCGCGGTCGCTGACGATCCCGAGGTAAGCCCACGCCGGGAAGGCAGCGGTTGGCAGCCCGGGCATAGCCGCTGAGCCCAGATGGGCTGCAGGAGCCCAGCCGAGCCTTCGACACGGCTGCTCTTGGCTGAAACCATCACTCTCGCTGCGGAGGCCGCGGGCTGTCGCTTTGACGACAAAGGGGGCTGTGTGCTGGACGCGTGTTCGCTCCTTGGTTGCCGATCGGGCTGGATCACGGGTGTGCCGCGAAGACGTGGGCTACGGCTCCGCGGCTGAACGTCTTGGTGCTGATCGGCTCGATGGTGAGCGGCGTCTCGAAGAGCGGCTCGCCCGCGCCCAGGATGACCGGATGCACGACAAGCCGGTACTCGTCGATGAGGCCGGTCGCGACGAGCGACCGCGCGAACCGCACGCCGCCCTGAGCGAGCAGGTATCCGTCTGAGCGCTCTTGCTTGAGCCGCGTGACGGCTTCGGTCAGGTCGCCGGTGGCGATTGTCGTCTCGGGCCAGTCTGCTGACGTGAGTGAGTTTGAGAACACGATCTTGGGGATCTCGTTCATCGGCTTGGCGAATGGTCCGGCGGCGTCGGGCCAGAACGTGGCCCAGTGGGCGTAGGTCGCGGCGCCGATGAGTTGTGTGCTCGCGTTGCTTATGGTGTCGAGGACCCACTCGGCGCCGTCGGGAGAGCGTCCTGCGGCAACCCAGTCGTCGCTG
>JBAWFB010000158.1:0-11597 GCA_049591495.1 Solirubrobacteraceae bacterium | reverse complement strand
CACTGACACTGCTCGGACCGTCGCGCGTGACCGCGGCGAGTTCGCCGAAGACTGACTCGGTCGTCTCCGCGCCAACGGAGCTCAACCGTGCCATCTCCAACGACAGGCCCTCGATCTCCTCCTCGCCCATCCGCTGCATCACGTTCGCGGCGCGCTCGGACCCGAGCGCCGCCATCAGCACGGCCGCCCGGCGCGCGCCGGGTAGGCGCTCCACGGGTGTGTCCACTCGCACCGCGACGATCTCCGTGGGGGGCTCGCCCGCCGTCCGCTCGGCTCCGGGCACCCGCTAATCCTCCTGCATCCAGTTGCGCAACTGCTCTGCCACCCGGTCGGGGTCGTTGTCGGCGAGCTGCTCGATCTGGCGGCGCAGGGGGTCCCCTCCGTTCACGTGCCCATTTCCGTTGCCGTTCCCATTGCCGTTCCCATTCCCGTTGCCGTTGGGAGCGCCCACGCCGGCCATCGCCGGGACGGGCCTCGGCGAGCTCTCGCGTTCAAGCTCCGACAGGCGCATCGGAGCCTCCAGCTCGCGTAGCCACACAGGCTCGGCGATCGGTTCGCTCTCCCGCCGGCGCAGCGCGCGCGTGGTGAAGAACAGGAACACGATCGCCCCGATCCCCAGCAACGCGTACTTGGCGTCGCCCAGCATGCTGCTCGTCGAGCTGGCGCTGGTTGTGGGGGTGCTCGCGAACTTGACCTGCCCGATCGAGATGGTGTCGCCACGCTTGGTCTGGATGCCCGCGGCGTTGGTGACCGCTTCGCGGATCGCCGGCAGCGAGGCGGCCGGCACCGAGTGGTCGAGCAGCACCGACACGTGCTGGCTTTCGATCGTGCCCGGCGCGATCGTGGTGTGTGTGACGGTCTTGCTCACCCCCAGCGAGGAGCTGGTGGTTTCGTGCTTGTAGTTGGACTTGCCGCTGCTCTGCGCCGCCGCCGGCACGTTCGCGGTGCCGGTCGCGCCGCCCGTGCCGCTGCCGTTGCCCGCGAGCGTTTCGAGGTCCTTGCTCTGCTGCAACGGCACCCCCGCCTTGCCGTAGGTGAGCTGTTCCTGGGTGGCCTGGTTGAGGTTCATGTTGGCGTACACCAGCACCTGCGCCTTGCCGGCGCCAAGCGTCTGGGCGAGCATCGCGTCGAGGCTCGCCGCCATGCTCTGGTCGTAGCGCTGCTCGGTTTCCTGCACGCTGTTGTCGGTCCCGCCCGCGCTGCCCGCGGCCGCCGGCCACAGCAGTTGACCGGAGGCGTCGGTGATCGTGACCTTGTTCAGCTGCAATCCCGGCACGCTCGAGGTGACCAGCTGGGCGATCCCCTGCACCGAGCTCTGCGGCAGCGACGCGGTGCCCGACAGCAGCACCGCCGCGGAGGACACGCCCTGGTTTTCGCCGAACACCTGGCTCTGGGAGCTGGGCAGCACCAGCTCGACCTGCGCGCCCGAGACGCCCTGCACGGAGTCGATCGTCTCCGCCAGCTGTCCCTGTAGCGCCCGCTGGTAGGTCACCTGCTGTTGGAAGTTGCTTTCGCCGAGGTTCTGTTTTTCAAACAGTGAGAAGTCCGGCTGGGTGTTGCCGAGCAGCCCCGCGCCCGCGAGCGCCACGCGCGCTTCGGCGGTCTGGTTGGACTGCACCGCGAGGGCGGTGCCGTTGTTTTGCAGCTCGTAGTTGACGCCGTGCTCGCTGAGCGTGCTCGTCATCTTGCCGGTCTGCGACGGGTCCACGCCGCTGACGAGCGTCGTGTAGCTCGGGGCGGAGACCATGTGCAGAAACAGGTACACGAACAGGATCGCCCCCACGGCGAAGCCTCCCGCGATCAACCATCCGCGTGTGGTGAGCCTCGATGCGAGCTGGGAGATCGGCATCGATCAGACCTGCGTTTGGAAGATGCTCTGGGCCGCTTCGGCAGCCTTCGTGCGGATCTGGGACGCCAGGTCCATCGCCATCTGCGCGTCCTCCACCGTCACGACGGCGCTCTCCGGATCGGTGGCCGTTCCCGTGGCAAGCGATTGCGCTGCACTGTCGGCGCTCAGCTGGGTGCCTTCCAGCGAGGAGATCGCACTGGAGAGCTGGCTGCCGAAACCCCCCGATCCGCTTCCCGCGGTCCCCGCAACACCGCCGGTCGCTTCGACGCCCGCGCTCCCCGCAACGCCGTTCGCCTGTTCGATGCCACCGGTCCCTTCCAAGCCGCCAACCCCCTGCACACCGGTGCCGGCCTGGCCGCCCAGCGACAGACCGTTGGTGCTCTGGGCAGACGTGCTGTTGGCCAGGCCTTCGGAGAGTTTGCTCGCCAGTCCGCCGACCGCCGGCACGATCATTTGAGCAGCCCAAGCGTTGCGGTGAACATCGACTTGGCGGTCTGCATCGCGGTCACGTCCGACTGGTAGGACTGCGACTCGGAGATCAGGTCGGTCATTTCGGTGACAGTGCTGATGTTGGGCATCTTCACGTACCCCTGCGCGTCCGCTTCGGGGTTGCCCGGGTCGTACACCTGCT
Source organism: Solirubrobacteraceae bacterium (assembly GCA_049591495.1). Taxonomy (GTDB): domain Bacteria; phylum Actinomycetota; class Thermoleophilia; order Solirubrobacterales; family Solirubrobacteraceae; genus Palsa-744. The sequence goes on along the minus strand of JBAWFB010000158.1, from coordinate 9,117 downwards.
GGTCGGGAGTGTCGTCGCTGACGACCCCCGTCACTTCGACGCCCGCGCTCGGCTTTGCGGCTTCGCTCTGGCGCATCGCGCCCGAGAGTGCCCCGCTGAAGCCGCCTTCTCCAGCCTGTTTGAGCTCCACCTCCTGGCGCTGGTAGGGCTGGCCGTTGGCCGCCTTCGTGGTATCGGCGTTGGCGAGGTTCTCGGCGGTCACGTCCATGCGGATGCGCTCGGCGGTCAGACCGCTGCCGGCGATGCCGATCGCTTCGAAGATCCCCATCACGTGGTCCCGATGGCCGCGCCCATGATGCTGTTGCGGGTGCTCAGCACCTGCGTGAGCGCCTGATAGTCGAGCCCGTTTTCAGCCAGCTTCGCCGATTCCTGATCGACGCTCACGCTGGAGCCGTTCGGGCCCGCTTCCGTGGGTTGGGTTTCGGTTTGGAACTGAAGCTCTTCAAGCGGCTCTCCGCCACTCATCGCGCCCTGTAGCTCGGACTCGAAATTGACTTCCTTGCGCTGGTAGCCGGGCGTGTCGGCGTTGGCGATGTTGTTCGTGAGCGCCGTCTCGCGCTGCCAGGAGCCGCGCATGGCGGCCTCCAGCAACTGCTGGGTCGGGTCGACGATAGCCATGGTGAAGCGGTTTGCCTTTCCGCCCTCCCTGGGCTGAAATCGACGCTCTCCATGAGGTCGCTGGCCGTGGCCGTCACGGGGCCGTCCCCGTGATCGGCCGGCGCGCGCGAACCTTTAGGCCCTCAGCTCTCCTTTTAGGGTCTCAGCGCTCCGTTTAGGGTCTCAGCGCTCCGCGGCGCGCGCTCGCGGCGTTATGCGCTGCGATCCAGGCGCGGGCGACGACGCAGCTGACCGGCGTAGCCGTCGGCCGCGCGGCGGGCGCGTGCGCTCGTTGAGATGTCCACCAGCAGCGCCTCACGCAGGCGGATCAACTCCACGCGGGTGCGCTCATGGATCAGCCGGGCCGCTCGCAGCAGTTGCGCGGCGGCGGCGGGCGGGCGGGCGGGCAGATCGCGGGTCAGCTCATCCCAGCGCTCCCCCAACACAAGCAAGTTGCCCACCTCTCCTCGTCCGGCCAGCTCCAGTTCGAGCTCGGCGTGCTGGTGGATCGCCTCATAGCGGCTCAGCTGCACGGCGGTGTCTGCGCTCTGACCCGTCTGCTCGAGCGCACCGTCGCCGTCGCCGTCACCGTCGCCCGCGGCCCGGCGGCTCCGATCGCTCGGTACCCGAGTGCCCCTGTCGTCCCGCGCCCCGACGCTCACGCGCGAGAGATCTCCTCGGCGACCTGAGCCCAAGCGTCGCGCAGCTCGCCGAGCAGGTCGCTGACCTCTTCCAACTTGGCGGGGTCCTGACTCAAGCGTCCTCTGTTGAGATGACTCAGGCAGAACTGGTAGATCGAGTGCAGCCGCTGCGGTATCTGTCCCTGATCGTAGTCAAGCACCCCGTCGAGGTGCGTGATGATCAACTCCGCCCGGCGCAGCGTGTTGTGGGCGCGCTCGACCTGGCCCTCGCGCATCGCGATGCTGGCCTGGCGCAGAAAGCGTCGCGCGCCGTCGTAGAGCATCACGACCAGCTCCCCGGGGGTGGCTGCGAGCACGGCCCCCTGACGGTAGGCGGCCGGCGATGCGGTGAGGTTGCTCATCGCGCTGTGGATGATCGGCGTGGTGTGGACAAGTCGAGAGCCGGCTGCGCGCCTACTGCAGCTTGGAGGCAGTGAGCGAGGCTTCCTGACTGGTCAGCCAGTCAGCCTGTGAGGTGTTTTTCGAGATCGCGCTTTCCAGCTCCGCGTAGGTGTTTTGCAGTGCCTTTTCGCGTTCGGTCAACATTTCGTTCATGTTGTCTATCTGACTGGTCAGCTGGGTGATTTGACCGGCGTCCCCGTTGACCCTCGCTTCCAGCGTGCCGCCGGGCTCGGCCACCCCGTCCAGCGTGCTCTGCAAACCCTGCGACCACTTCTGGAGCATCTGCTGCACGCCCGCGGGGTTGCTCTGAAGCGCTTCGGCAAACTTTGTGCTGTTGAGCGTGAGCTGCCCTTCGATCGCCGACTGGGAGGTCGCGCCGCCGCCGGACGCGGCGCCCGTGCTGATCCCGATGTTGGCCGGACTCGACATTTCGGCCGAGAGCCCAGCGATCGGTTCGTACATCGTCTGGCGCACGTTGGCGAGCAGGCTCTCGAGTTCGAAATCGCCAAACAGCGTCCCCGTGCCAAATTCGCTGGCCTTTTCCGGCTTGACTATCGGCTTGGTCGCCAGCTGCTTCTGGATCGCTTCGACCGTCGAGTTGTAGAGCTTGATGAACGACTTCACCTGCGCTTCGACCGCGCTGACGCTCGCGCCCGGGGCCTGCACGTCGATCGTGACCGGGCCGGTGGTGGTCAGGCCGTTCAGCGTCAAGGTCACACCGGCGATCGCGTTGGTGACGGTATTCGAGCTCGAGCTGCCCGCCACGCCGTCGATGGTGTATTCGGCGTCCTTGCCTTCCTTGGCGGTTCCCGCCTTTTCGACGAGCGCCCCGCCGGGATCGCTCACTTTGATGAATTCTTCGCCCGTGTTGCCGGTTGCTCGGTCGGACAGCACCAGCGTTCCGCTTTCCAGCACCGCCGCATACACCGTCGCGCCGCTGTCGGAGTTGATCGAGCTCGCCAGTTCCTTGGCGGTCTCTCCCGCCTTGAGCGTGAACTGGTTGCCGTCGATCGTGATCGTGTCTTCGGCGGCGGGGCTCGTGAAGGTGAACGTTCGCTGCGCAGAGTTGGCCAGCTGCTTGACTTCGACCTCATAGCCGCCGATGCCCGCGCCGGTGCTCGTGGCGGCGCTGACGCGCGTGGGTTCGCTGGAGGTGACCGTCTGCGAGGTTTCAAACAGCGAGGGCATGCTGAATTCGGAGGCGGCGAGCGCAAGCTGCTGGAGGCTGCTCTGGACGCTTTGCAGCTGCTGTTGCTGGGCCTGCAGCTTTTCCTGCTCGTCGGTCAGCCGCGTGACGGGCTCGCGTTCGACCGCCATCAGGGCCGAGATGATCGAGCTCGTGTCCAGCCCGGACGCAAGGCCCGTGATCGCCAGCGGCGAACCGGCCGTGGAATTCACCGAGAGTGTGGACATCGTTGATCTAACCCAGCGGCTTTCCGGCCGCGATCTCCAGCGCTTCGGCAATCTTCATCGTCCTCACGGTGTTTCCCTCGCGATCTGCAAGCTCGACTGTGACACGCCCTCCCGAGCCTTCGGAGAAGCGCAGCTCATGTCCGCTTTCGCCCAGTTGCCGGCTTATCCTGCCCGCGGCGGCGATCTGATCCATCACCTCCGGCGGCGGCCCACCGAGGACCGCGTCGCTTGCGAGCGCACGATCGCCGGCCGCAAGCTCGGCCTTAAAGGCATGCGCGTCGGCGGGGATGCTCCCTGCGGCCGGCATCGGATCAGACGGCCCCGGAGGGCCCTGTATGGGCGTGATCGGCGAGCTCATGTTGCGTTTTCTCCCTGAAAACGTGTGACGCGGCCCGGTCCCTGGGTCGCCTCGCGATTGGTCTTCCTCAAGGTAATCGGCGTCTTGCGCGGAAACTTTATTTTGAGAGCTCACAAATTCACACGATTCACGGCTGCGCCGTGCGCGCCAATCCAAACAGCGGCGCGATCTTCGGCGTGCTACCCAGTCATTTGCGCCCCCTTGCGCTCTTTCCCGGCACACGACCCAGCGCCGGGCCTGCGCGCATCTGCCCGATCGTCTACGCACCGGCGGCATGAGCTTGGGAGAGGAGGCTCGCGGCGTCCTCGTTGCCGGGATCGCGAGCCAGCGCCGCCGCGGCGAAGTCGCCCATCTCGTGTGCCATGCCTCTGGCGGCGGCGACACGCGCCAGTCCCAGCAGCGCCCGGACGTCGGGCTCCTGCGCGCACACGGCCATCCACTCCTCCGCCGCCGACGCGGCGAATCCGCGGCGCAGGTACACACCCGCGAGCAGCTCGCGTTGCTCGCGCAACGGCAGCGGCGTGCGGCGCAGCGCGCCAAGCAGCACTTCGAAAGCGACGAAGTCGTGCACCCGCAGCAGCGCCTCGAGCATCAGCTCGAGCGCCGCCACCACCTGCTCGGACAGCTCGATCTCGGTTGAGCCGGAGAGGGCGAGCTGCCGCCAGGCTGTGAACAGGTCAAGCTCCGCCGCCGGCATGCCGGCGGCGGTAGCGCGCTTGAGCGCCCCGCCCACACCGTCCTCATCGCCGGCCGCGATGCGCGCAAACAGCTCGGTTCTGGAGGCGATCGTCGCGAGCGGATCGTCGCTTGCCATCTCGCAGGCGACGTCGGCCGCCTCGAGATAGCGCCGCTGGGCCAGCAGCGCCTCCCCGAGCGCCACGCGCGCACGGCTGGAGTGCGGCTGACGCTCGATCACCGCCCTGAATTGGGCCTCTCCGGCGGCCGTGGCGCCAGCCTCACACAGGGCGGTGCCGAGCATGAAGCGGGCGGCGGCAGACGGGTTGGACACGTGCCGCTCCAACGCGGCCACGACGACGTCGGCCTCGATACCGCTGGCCAGCGACGCGCTTGCGTAGGGCAGAACCGAGCCGGGGAACTGAGAATGCTCGCGCAGACACCACTCGAGCAGCTCGATCGCTGCCTCGCTGTCCCCCGAGACCCGCCTCATCTCAGCGAGCTGGATCCTTGGAAGGTAGGTGCCGCTGCCGACCGTCGCGGTGTAGCGGCTCGGCGCGTCGCCCATCTCGATGCAGCGTTCGAACAGCTCCGCCGCGCACTCCTGCCGACCGAGGGCGAGCATGGCGATTGCCTGCTCGAAGACGAGGTCCGTGAACCCGTGGAAGCGCTCGAGGCCCTCCTCGGCGCGCACGATCGCATCCGCCGCGCGCCCACAGGCGCGTAGAGCCTTCACCAGCCTGTTCATCAGAGCCGGAGCGAACTGGTAGCTGTCGCGGTCGGGGAGGGCCTCAAGCAGCGCCCAGGCACACTCGAACTCGGCAAGCGCGGCCTCTGGCTCTTCGGCGGCCGCGTACTCTGAGCCCAGGTTGTAGTGCAGGAAGGCGCTGGGCGGGCTTTCTGCCTGCTGCAGGCGCAGCAACTCGATGTTGCGCCGGGACTTCTCGCGGCCGTCGCGCACGACGCCGAGGTAGCCGTAGTGCTCGACGCGCACACCGGTCGCCTCGAGACGCTCGGGCAGATATCCGGGCAGACGGCCCGCGATCTGCTCGTGCAAACGCCCTTCGAAGCGGTACTCGGGACGGTTGCGAAACATGCGCATGGCGTTGTGGGTGACCGCGGTCCCGTCGTCGAGATCGCCGGTGTAGTTGGTCTCCGACAGGTAGAAGGCCTCGCGCCAGGTGCGTCCCGTGAGCGAGCGCAGCAGCGCCACGTCGTCGCCAACGAGCACCTCGTCGGCGTCGAGATAGATCAGCCAGTCGCCCTCGGCCGCGTCGAAGGACACGTTGCGCGCTTCGGCGAACGACCCTGTCCACTCGTGGTGGATCACGCGCGCCCCAAACGATCGCGCGATCTCCACCGTGCGGTCGGTCGAGCCGGTGTCGACGATCACCATCTCGTCGACCGCGCCGGCGACGGCCGCCAGGCAGCGCGGAAGCATCTCCTGCTCGTCGCGCACGATCATGCACAGGCTGAGTCGCAGGCCTTCAGCCGGACGAGCGCGCGCGGCGATCTCAAGCGCGCGGCGCTCGAGCTGGGGAAGCGCCGTGTGCAGCCGCGCGACGCGCGGCGAGCCGCGCAGACGGCGCCTGCGCAGAGCGATCTTGGCGAGGTTGCCGTCGATCTGCTCCATCTGCGAGTCCAGTCGCTTGGCGGCCTTGAACAGCGCTTGCGCGGCGTCGAGGCTCCACAGCTCGTAGAAGACGATGCCGGCGTAGTTCAGAAGCTTGGGCTCGCGCGGCTCACGTTCGAGCGTGTCCAGGGCGCTGTCTGCCAGCGCCACGAACAGGTCGGGCAGGCGCGCCGCGGAAATGTGCGAGCCCCGCGCGAGCCCGCACTCGATCAGGTTGACGGCCGCCCAGTAGCGCTTGTGAGGATCCTCGATCGTCTCGAGTCGCCCAAACAGCTCGCGATAGCCCGCGAGATCGTCGCCGTCGAGCAGCCGCTGAGCCTGAACGCAGAGATCAACGGCTGCCTCAGCGCTGTCACGGGGAGCTGGGAGTGAGGAGCGGGGAGCCATTTACACGCTTGGTCATCGACCGGGCTCGCAGATATGTGAGCCGACCGAGCGGTTTTTCAAACGATCACGACCGGCGCGGCCGGTACGGTCCGCGTCGGAAAAGCCGCAAATAGCGTGCATTGACCGCGGGCAGCTTCGCCGCACGCGGGGGCAACCCTGTCAGTTCCCTCGAAATCGGAGTCGCAAACCAAATGGAAACGATCGCAAGAGACGCCGTGAGGATCTCGGCGGCGGAGGCCCTCAAGACGTGGCGCGAATACCGCCAGACCGGCGATCTCCGGTTGCGCGATCGGCTGATCTTCACCTTCACGCCGATGGTGCGCTACATCGTGTACCGCAAGGTTCGCGAGGTCCCAGCCCAGTGCGACGTGGAGGACTTCCTGTCCTGCGGCCTGGAGGCGTTGATTCGCTCGATCGAGCGCTATGACCCGGACAAGGGCGCGACGCTCGAGCAGTACGCGTGGACGCGGATACACGGCGCGGTGCTCGACGAGTTGCGCCGCTACGACTGGGCGCCGCGCTCGCTACGACGCGACGAGCGCGCGATCAACAATGCGCGCGAATCGTTCCTCGCCGCGCACGAGCGTCAGCCCACACGCGAGGAGTTGGCGTCGCTTGTCGGCATGGACCCGATCGAGCTCGTCGGGCGCCTCGACGACGTCGCGCTCGCGGAGGTGGGCTCGCTGAACTGGACGGTGCGCTCTGACGAGAACACCACGATCGAGCGGATCGACACATTGGAGAGCTCCGATACCGACTGCGACCCGATCGCAAGCGCCGAGCGGCGGGAAGCCAAGCAGCGCTTTCGCGCCGCCTTTGCGCTGTTGGGGCCGCAGGAGCGCGAAGTGGCGGTGTTGCTGTATGTGGAGCATTGGACGCTGCGCGACATCGGCGCGCGCTTTGGCGTGTCGGAGAGCCGCGTCTCCCAGATCCACACCCAACTGCGCCGTCGCCTGTACGAGCGGCTGTCCGACGAGCTGTCGCTGTTCAGCGCGGTCGGCTGAGTCCCCTCGTCTGATTCGTTGCTGTTCCTACCGGTACATGTACCGGTAGGTCGGGGCGCGCATGCGCGCCCCGAGCAGGGCCGCATGCGGCCCTGCTGGCCATGCCGCATGCGGCATGGACTTCCCTCTAAAGAATTACCCCTAGCGGTCGAACACCTGGGACGACATGGACCTCGGCCTGTATATCGCCGCATCCGGGATGGTCGCCGAGCAGGTGCGCCAAGACCAGCTCTCAAACGATCTCGCAAACGCTGCGACTCCCGGCTACAAGCCCGACGAATCGACCCAACACAGCTTTGGGGACGTGCTGCTGGCCAACACCGAGGGCGGCACCTCGATCGGATCGGTGGACGAGGGCGTTGCGCTTGGAAAGACCTACACCAACATGACGCCCGGGTCGCTGCAGGAAACCGGCGAACCGCTCGATTTCGCGATCGCGGGAAACGGATTCTTCGCGGTGAAGACTCCCCAGGGCGTGCGCTACACCCGCGACGGGCAGTTCACCACCTCCTCCCAGGGCGTGCTCACAGACGCCAGCGGCGACCCGGTCCTCGACCAGAGCGGCGCCCAGATCACGGTCGGCGCGAAGGGCACGGTGGCGGCGAGCGCGCTGGGCGTCTTTGAAGTGTCGGGCGCCGCCAAGCAGGGCGAAAACCTCTACACCGGCACCGCCGGCGGCAAGGCCAGCGGGTCGGTGCGCCAGGGATCGCTCGAGGCCTCTGGCGTGGACGCGGCGAAGATCATGGTCGAAATGATCACCTCGCTGCGCAGCTTCCAATCGGGTCAGCAGGCGATCCAAGCGATCGGCCAGACCCTGCAGGAGTCGGCCTCGCAGGTCGGCTCCATGAGTGGCTCGGACTGATGCTCGAAGGTCTCTATTCCGCCGCTGCGGGCATGTCAGCACAGCAGACCCAGCTCGACGCGATCAGCAACGATCTCGCAAACGCGTCGAGTCCCGGCTATCAATCCGAGCGCGTCGCGTTCAGCGACCTGCTCTACAACACGGTGGACGAGGCCGGTACCGAAACCAGCATCGGCGCGGGCGCGAGCGCACAGGTGATCGGGCGCAGTCAGTCGCAGGGCCCCATCCAGGAAACGGGAGAGCCGCTGAACCTCGCGATCGAAGGCGAAGGCTATTTCCAGGTCAAGGGCTCAAGCGGCGAAACGCAGCTGACTCGCGACGGAAATTTCGGCGTCGACGCGAGCGGCACGATCGTGGACGCTGAAGGCGCTCAGCTCACCCCACCGATCAAGCTCCCCGCCGGGGTCTCGCCGAACGAAGTGAAGATCTCCTCCGACGGCACCGTGACCGCGGGCAAGCGCACGCTGGGGCAGATCAAGCTCCTCACCGTCGCCTCCCCCGGGCAGATGCTGGCCAACGGAAGCGGAGGATTCACGCCCACAGCGGCCAGCGGCGCACCGACTGCAGCGGCCGCCGGCAAAATCCGCCAGGGCGCGCTGGAGGGGTCCAACGTGGACATGTCGAAGGAGATGGCGTTGATGGTGAGCACCCAGCGCGACTACCAGATGAGCAGCTCAGCGATCCAGACCGAGAGCCAGATGATGTCGATCGCCAACCAGCTGCGTCCGTCATGAGCGGACCGTCCTCGATCGGCTCGCTGCCAGCCTCCAGCGGCCTGCCCGCCGTCAACCAGGCGCTTACCGTGAAGGGCACAGGCGAGCCGGCGTGGGTGCGCCACGGCTCCGCGTCGACCCAAAAGTCCTACCAGACAGCGCTTGCCTTCGAACAGATGCTCGTCGAACAGCTGTCGCAGTCGCTGACTGCCACCAGCGGGTTGGGCGGCGAATCGGGTCAGGAAGGCGAAGCGTCCGGTGAAGAAGGCTCATCGGGCAACGCCAGCAGCCCTCTCTCCTCGATGCTCCCCCACGCGCTCACAAGTGGCGTGATGAACGCGGGCGGACTCGGTCTCGCGGCCCAGATGACCCGCCAGCTGGAAGGCGCGTCGG
>JBAWFB010000157.1:0-2234 GCA_049591495.1 Solirubrobacteraceae bacterium | reverse complement strand
AGGCTGCTTCGCGCACAGCGCCGAGTAACGCTCGATCCCCTGATCGATCTCGGCTCCGCTGTCTATGAAGTTCCCGGGCGGGTTGACCCCGACCATCACCGAGCGGTCGACGTTCTTTGGGTACATCCACGAGTAGATCATCGCGAGGCGGGTGCCGGCGCTGTCGCTGAGCAGGTCGATGCGCTTGTAGCCGAGCGCGGTGCGAGCGGCTTCGATGTCGCCGGCCTGCTCCTCCATTGTGTAGCCGGCGAGGTCTACGCCGCTTCGCTCAAGCCGCTTCGCGCATGAGGTGAAGGCCTCGGAGTACGCGCTCAGCGACGCTCTGGTGAGGTAATCAGAGTTCTCCAGCGCCGCCGTCACCTCGGGACAGTTCAGCACCGAAGAGCCGTCGACGCCGCGGTAGCCGACCATGACGACATCGTGCTGAGCGGCCAGGCGGTTCGCTTGGGGGAACGTCATGTTGGTGATCCCCGGGCCTCCGTTCAGATGGAAGATTGGCTCCAACGGGTGCGATGAGCGAGCCAGGATCCGGGTTACTGGTAGCGCGATCAGGCGCGACCGGGGGTCAGCCCGGTTCTCGGGCACGACGAGCGTTCCGCAGTCGGCGCGCATCGCACCCTTCTCGGCCGCATAAGTGCACGGGTGCATGGTCAGCTGGCCGGCGTGCGCTCCCTGCGGGACCGAGACCGCGGCGTCACCGGGTGCGAACCCGATGTACGTCAGACCGAGCAACAACACCCCGATGACCAGTAGGGCAACGATTCGTGCCCAGGTGAATGTCTTTGTCCTTTGGGCCGGCGGTACTGGTTGATCGACTGCCACGGTCTTGCCGTCGCGCTTGGTCTGGGTTTTCTCGATCATTGTTCTTCCTTTCGTCGACCCTCGTTGTGCCATATGGCGAAGTTAAGGTGCGATGGCGAGATCGGCATCGTCGGGAGGCTGTGTTGCGGCTCCTACCATCCGACGATTTGGACTCCTACGTAGGTAGGAGGCGGGAACGGATGGGGCGGGGTACGTTCAGCGGGTGAGCCGAATCGAACACTTCGCCCGCACGTACTGGTTCGACCTGCTGATCGCGCTGGTGGCAATCCTGGCGATCGTTGACGTGGCGCTCGGACGCGGCTCGCCCGGAGCTCCGACAACGACGCTGTGGTTCTGCGTTCCCGCGCTCGTGATCCTGGTGCTACCGCTTTTCGCGCGGCGACGGTTTCCGTTTGCCGGACCGGCGGCGTACTGGCTTTTGGCCGCGGCAATCTCGTTCGTCGACCCGCTGTTGATCCCGTACCCCGACGCCCTCTTCCTGATTGGGCTGGTGGCTGCATTCCTGCTCGGGAACCTTCGGGACCTCCGGCGGGCCGGCCTCGGACTGGTGATCGTGGTCGGCGCTGCGGTGACCCTCGTCTACAACATCCCCGGAGTCTCGGTCGACCAGCTCGTCTTCATTCCCGTCGACTTCGCCGTCGCCTGGGTTGCAGGCTTTGCTGTCCGCGCCCGGGCCGAGCAGGCCGAGGTGGCGGAGTCGCATGCGACCCAGGCCGAGCAGGAGCGGGATGCAGCGACGCGGGTCGCCGTGGCCGAGGAGCGCGCGCGGATCGCGCGTGAGCTGCACGACATCGTCGCGCACGCCGTCAGCGTGATGGTGCTCCAAGTCGGCGCGGTCAGGCACCAGCTCCCCGACACGATGGCTGAGGATCGCGATGCCCTCAGGAGTGTCGAGCAGGCCGGGCGCGGCGCGCTGGCCGAGATGCGCCGTCTGCTCAGTGTGATGCGCCGTGAGGGCGATGGCATCGAGCTCGCCCCTCAGCCCGGCCTCGACGGCCTCCACTCATTGGTGGAAGAGATCGGCCGCGCCGGGCTTCCCGTCGAGCTGCACCTCGAAGGGGAGCGTGTGCCGCTCCCGCCAGGGGTCGACCTCTCTGCGTATCGGATTGTGCAGGAGGGTCTCACCAACGCGCTCAAGCACGCCCGTGCCAGCCACGCGGAGGTCACCGTCCGCTATGGGCCCGACGAGGTAGGGATCGAAGTAAGCGACGACGGCACCGGCGCGACGCCGAGCGACGGCTACGGGCACGGACTGATCGGCATCCGTGAGCGCGTCAGACTCTACGGCGGCGAGATGACCGCAGGCAGAACAAACGGTGGCGGGTTCACGCTCAGCACCCGCCTCCCACTCACCTCAGACCGGCCATGATGATCCGAGTCCTCATCGCCGACGACCAGTCCATGGTCCGCGC
>JBAWFB010000156.1:0-3476 GCA_049591495.1 Solirubrobacteraceae bacterium | reverse complement strand
GGCCGCGGCCCACGGCGCTCGGGCGGCGAGGGCCAAGCGGCCCCGAGACCGCGCCAGGTGTCGCTGAGAGAGGTCGGGGCCACTTCGGTCAAGCGCATGTCCACGGGTATCGGCGAGCTCGACCGCGTGCTCGGCGGCGGCCTCGTGCCGGGATCGCTCGTGCTGCTCGGAGGCTCGCCGGGGATCGGCAAGTCGACGCTCACCAATATGGCGCTCGGCAACATCGCGGGCGCCGGGCACAAGACGCTGTATGTGAGCGGCGAGGAGTCCGCCGAGCAGGTGCGCCTGCGCGCCGAGCGCCTCTCGCCGAGCGCGTTGGAGGTGCCGGTGCTCGCCGAGACCGATCTCGACGCGGTGCTCGACGCGATCGCCTCGCACGCGCCGAGCGTGTGCGTGATCGACTCGGTGCAGACGCTGCGCTCGGCTGAGATGTCCGGCGCCCCCGGCTCGGTGGGACAGGTGCGCGAGGTGGCGGCCCAGATCATGGACCTCGCCAAGACGCGCGCGATCGCGGTGGTGCTCGTTGGACACGTCACCAAGGACGGCGCGCTGGCCGGCCCGCGCGTGCTGGAGCACCTGGTGGACTGCGTGTTGCAGTTCGAGGGCGAGCGTGAGCGTCCCTATCGCGAGCTGCGCGCGCTGAAGAACCGTTTTGGCTCCACCAACGAGGCGGGACTGTTCGAGATGCGCCAGGGTGGGCTGGTGGAGGTGTTGGACGCCTCTGCGCGCTTCGTCGCGGAGGCCACGCGGGCCCCCGGCAGTGTCGTGCTGGCCGCGATGGAGGGCTCGCGCCCGCTGCTTGTGGAGGTGCAGGCGCTGGTTGCCGACTCTGAGCTCGAGCAGCCACGACGAGTGGTCTCGGGTCTGGACCGCAACCGCCTGGCACTGGTACTGGCGATCCTCGGACGCCACGGCGGGGTTGGCACCGGCGGCCGCGACGTGTTTGTGAACGTCGTCGGCGGCGTGCGCGTGGACGAGCCCGGTGTGGACCTTGCGATCGCGCTGGCGGTCGCCTCCGCCGCGCGTGGAGTTCCAATTCAAGGGACCCACCCACCCGCACCATGTGGCTGCTTCGGGGAGCTGGGCCTCACCGGCGAGCTGCGCTGGGTGGGCCATCCCGAGCGGCGCTTGGCAGAGGCGGCCAGACACGGCCTCGCAGGGGTGCTGGCGCCCGCGGGCAGTGGCGAGCAGGCGCGCGAGGCGGCCACGCTACGCCAGGCGCTCTCCTTGGCGCTCCCCGCGGGCAAAAGCCGGTCCGCTTCGATCGCCGCGTAGCTCGCGCGAGTCGACTAACCGGAGCGCCGGTGGGCCCGATTCGGGCTGTTCAAAGCTGGGGCTGGCGATTCACACTGTTCGACTGGCGTGGGGGGCCGATAAACAAACGATAAATGCCGTAGAATGACTGGTTGTGGCCTCACGATCCGGCGAAGAATTCGACACGGACGCGCGACCCGAGCCCGCGTTGGTCAGGGCCCTTGAGATGGTGGCTCCCGGCACGGCGCTGCGGGAGGGCATCGAGAGCATCCTGCACGCCCGCACCGGCGGCCTGATCGTGATCGGCGATCCCGAAGAGCTCAGCTTCCTGTTCTCGGGTGGCATCAAGCTCGACATCGACTACACGCCCGCGTTCCTCTACCAGGTGGCGAAGATGGACGGGGCGATCATCGTCAGCTCCAACGCGACCAAGCTCGCGATGGCCAACGTGCAGCTGATGCCTGATCCCACGATCCTCTCGCACGAGACGGGCACCCGTCACCGCACCGCCGAGCGCGTGTCAAAGCAGACCGACGCGCTCGTGATCGCCATCTCCCAGCGCCGCGAGGTTGTCTCGCTGTACGTCGACGGCGTCAAGTACATCCTCGAAGACATCACCGTCGTGCTGTCGAAGGCCAACCAGGCGCTGGCGACGCTCGAGAAGTACCGCACCCGCCTCGACCAGGTCTCCACGCGTCTGACCGCCCTGGAGTTCGAGGGTGGCGTGACGCTGCACGACGTGCTCACCGTGCTGCAACGCTCGGAGCTGGTCACGCGCATGGCGGTTGAGATCGAGCGCTACATCGTGGAGCTCGGTAGCGAGGGCCGTCTGATCGAGATGCAGCTGGAGGAGACGATCCTCGGCACCACCGCCGAGAAGGCCGCGCTGGTGCAGGACTACCTCGCTGATTACTCCGACGAGGCGTTCGCCTCCGCCCTGGACCAGGTCGGTCGCCTCGCCCACCAGGATCTACTCGACTTCGGGAGGCTCGCTGAGCTGCTTGGCTACGACCGCAAGCTCAACACGCTCGACTACCCGGTGTCCCCGCGTGGGCACCGCATCCTCGGGCGCATACCACGATTGCCGAAGCTCGTCGTCACTCAGATAGTGAGCGAATTTGGAGGCCTGGAAGAGCTCCTTGCCGCCACCGACGCGGAGCTTGAGGCAGTGGAGGGAGTGGGGGAGATAAGGGCGAAGGACATCCGCGAGGGCCTTCGCCGGCTGCAGGAGATCAATCTCGTGGACCGCTACCTGCAGACCTGACGCAGAGGACCCGACACAAGGCCGGTCCCATTGCCGGCTCGACGAAGGAGGACATCATTCCAGCAACAATCGAAGACGCAACATCGTTCATCGAGGAGCTCGAGGCGACCCGCGAGGTCGAGTGCATCGAGTTTGAGCTCGGAGACCACGTCGTGTATCCCCACCACGGCGCGGGCAAGGTTCTGAGCAAGGAGGACATGGAGGTGCTCGGCACGACCCGCGAGTACCTGACGATCAAGATCCTCCACAACGACATGACAGTGAAGGTCCCTACGGAGAACGCGGCGCTCGCGGGCTTGCGCCGGGTGATCGACGAGGAGACCGTCAAGAAGGTTCTCGATGTGCTCTCAGACGTCGTCTCAGAGATGCCCAAGAACTGGAACCGGCGCTTCAAGCACAACCGCGACAAGATCAAGACCGGCGACATCTACGAGCTCGCCGAGGTCGTCCGCAACCTGTCGTTGCGTGAGAGCGAAAAGGGTCTCTCAACCGGCGAGAAGCAGATGTACACGCGCGCCAAGAAGATCCTCGCCTCCGAGCTGATGTACGCGCTCGACAAGGACGAGCAAGAGGCCGAGAGCTACCTCGACGAGCTGCTCGCGACGTCCGCGACGAGCCAGCTCGCGGTCGCCTCCAAGTAGCTGCCGCAGTCGCTTGGCCGTTGCACTGATCGTTGCCGCCGGGCTCGGCGAGCGTCTTGGAGCTTCGCGTCCCAAGGCGCTCGTCGAGCTCGCTGGGCGGCCGCTGCTGCAGTGGAGCGTGGACGTGTTGATTGACACGCCTGCGATTGAGCGTGTGGTTGTCGCGCTGCCAGACGGCGTGCAGGCTCCAGCGGGGACGGTCGGCGTGCGCGGTGGAGCCGTGCGCTCAGAATCCGTGCGTCTTGCGCTGGCGGCTGCCGGACCGGGTGATCCTGTGCTCGTGCACGACGCGGCGCGCCCGCTGCTCGGCGCCGAGC
>JBAWFB010000155.1:0-16724 GCA_049591495.1 Solirubrobacteraceae bacterium | reverse complement strand
GGCGCTGCTGGCGAGGGTCGGCTCGATGGACAGGGAGACGCGCGCTTTGGTGGAGAGCCTGCGCAGCGGCGCGGGGCGGCTGGCAGGCGACCTGGGCGCGGTGGAGGCCGAGATGGAGGCGCTGTATGACGCGGCCGGCGGGCGCTTGGGCAGCACCGGTGGTCCGGAAAGTCTTGAGACTGAGGATCGACTGGGCCAGAATGGGGCTATGCCTGCGCCTGCGCCGGCGGTTGCGGTCTCGCCGGCCGGCGTGCCGATTGAGATGCTCTCCGAGTCACAGGCGGAGTCATATGGCGTGAACGCGGCCGAGCCGTACACCCCACAACAGGGCGCCTCGCATGTCGAGCTGCGGGCCGAGTCCGCGGAGTACGAGCCGGCGCTTGGCGAGGAGCCGCTTTTTGCCCCTCAGGAGGATCTCGGTGAGTCCCAGCAGGCGCAGGGCGACATCGATGGTGCGCGGCTCGTGGCGCTCAACATGGCGCTCAACGGCGACTCGCGCGAGGACACGGGCCGCTATCTCGCGGAGAATTTTGAGATCGCGGAGCCGGAGCGTCTGCTGGACGAGGTTTACGCGGCCATCGAAGGGTAGGGCTGAGAAGCCCCGGAGAACCTGCTCTGGTGATCTGGCTGTACGGTGGCTGACGGACGATCCGTTGAGAATGGCTTAAAGGCCGCTTGTCCTCTACATTCTTAGAGTGCGCGAAGCGGGCCACATCCGAGTGTCGGACGCCGAACGGGAAGGCTTGGTTGAGGAGCTGCGCGAGCACACCGTCGACGGCCGACTCACCGCCGAGGAGTTCGAGCAGCGGCTCGAGTCCGTGTACACCGCCAAGACGCGCGCGGAGCTGGCGACGTTGCGTGCCGACCTGCCGGTGAGCACGACCGTGGCGCGCCGCGCGCAACTGGAGCGCAAGTCCCGTTTGCGCGGACGCATCGTTCAGGAGGCCGGCGGGGCCGCGCTCGCCTCAGCTGTGTGCGTGGCGATCTGGTTTGCGACAGGCGCCCACGGCAGCTTCTGGCCGATCTGGGTGATCGTGTTCACGCTGCTGCCGCTCGTGCGCGACAGCTGGCGCCTGCTGGGACCCGGCTCCGATCTCGACGTCGTGGAAGCTCGCCTGCAGGCTCGCCACGAGCGCCGGATCGCACACGACGCGCGTCGCGGACGCAGGTATCTGCCGCCGTCGCTCTGAGCTTCCGGCGTTACGCGGGAGGAGGTCCGAGGACCTGTCGAGTAGCCGGGGACTAATTTCGTCTCCCTCGGCGTGTATCGTGCAGACAATGATCTGCATCAATTGTTTTGCCCGATTTCCCGAGTGTGTGCGTCATGTCGTGCCGTGCATATGGCGTTGACGGTCGAGCTGGGTGTGTAGACGACGGTAGAATCGCGCTATGGCAACTCAGGTCATCAGTCAGCTTCCGATTCACCGACTCGATGTCGACACGTACAACGACATCGTGGAGTCCGGAGCGCTCGACGGTCAACCCGTTGAGCTGCTTGAGGGGCTGATCGTCGACATGATGAGTCCTCAAAGTGTGTCTCATGCGGAAGTGATCGAGGCATTGACGGATCACTTCGCGAGCGCGGATGCGCGTGTGCGGGTTCAACTTCCTTTCCGAGTGCCGCCCGATTCGATGCCTGAGCCAGATATTGCTCTGCTCGCAGAGACGGCTCCACGTGGTCGGCATCCAAGTGAGGCCGTGCTTGTCGTCGAGGTGGCGGTGAGCTCACTCGATATTGACCGCGGAGCCAAGGCCGAGCTATATGCCCGTGCGGGCGTGCCGACCTACTGGTTGGTCGATGTGCAGGCGGGAACGGTCGAGGTTCGCACCGACCCACGACAGGACGGCTACCGCCAGCTCGAGGTGTATGGCTCAGGATCTCATGTGAGATCCTCGGTGCCCGGCGTTGCGGACCTGGACGTCGCGGCGCTGTTCGACGGCATCGGCGCTGAGCGCTAAGTCACCGCTTGACGGTCAGTATTTCCCGGACACCAGATCCCAGGCGCGCCGTAGCTTGTTGGAGAGCGCAGAGCCCCCTGAATCGCCCGGGTCGTCGTGCATGACGGCGGGGTTGGCGCTGGGCGCGGGAAGGTCGTGACAGGCGGCAGCGTCGAGCTTGAGCGTGACGGCGCGCTCGTGGATGGCGCCGATGTCGTTTGCATCGGCGAAGCGGTGTCCTCCGGGGCCCTCGCGCTCGTCGAGCACGATCCCGTCGAAGACGTCCTCCTCGGGGACGCTGAGCACGTGGGTGACCTCGCCGATCTGCTGTCCGTCACTGCTGTAGACCGGCGTGCCGGGCTCGAGTGCCTCGTAGGCGATTGGAAGGCCGGAGTCGTCCACGTCGCTCAGCATACCTAGTGCTGTGTGCGCGCTGCGTCATCCGTACAGTCGTACGGCCGGCCGATTGCATGGTCGCTTCCCCCAACTCAACTCAACTCGGCTGGATCGCCGGCTCGCCCGAGTGGGGCAGCCCGCCGGCCGCGCGCAGAGCCATGTTTTGGTGCTTGGTGACGTACCAGTAATGGATCAAGGCCGGCACGATGAGAATGCCGCCGGGGAAGTACAGCAGGAATGCGAGCGTTGGGTTGATCTGCTCGTTGCGGTCGATGTCGACGAGGCGCTGTGCTCGCTTGATGCGCTGCCCGTAGTTGTAGACGGACAGCAAGGGAGGAACGATCAGCCATCCGCCGATGAGCACGGCGAGCACCGATTGGGCGGGGCTTGACTGTGCGAGGTTCTGGTCGTCGTTGACGATCCCAATGTCCTTGAGCTCGTCGTTGACGAAGTAATACCAGCAGAAGTAGTAGACCGACAGCGTGACGATGGCCAGTCCCAGTCCGACCCAGAAGCTCCTGATCTTCCCGGTTCCGCCTTTGCCGAACTCGACTTCCTGTGCCATGTTCCCCTCCTCGTGGAATCGCGGATGCTCGAATCCGCCGCGAAACCAATCGCTTCGTTACTTGTGTCGATTGGCTCTTGCGAGCGCGAGTGTAGTGATGAAAATTCTGGTCTGTCGCCCGGTTGGGATTGATGGTGGGCTTACCGGCTGGTGTGGTGAGGTCTCACCACACCGCAATGGCTCGGCCGTGGCGATGCTCTCGCAGCTTGCGGTCCATGGTAACGAGCTGCCAGCCGTGCTCGATGGCTGTCGCGTAGATCAGGCGGTCGGCGGGGTCTCCGGGGAATGACGATGGTAGTGAGACGGCCGTGTCGGCGATCGCGGGACTGACGCCGGCGGTTCGAAGCTTGCTCGCGAGGCGCTCGAGCCACGACCTGATCGGGATCGTCACGACGATCCGCTCGCGCCTGGCCAGCCAGGCCAGCTCAAACCACGTGATGTCGGCCACGGCGAGCTCGTCGGCGGCACTCAGTATCGCTGTCGCCGCCTTGCTGATCCGCTGTGGCTCGGTCGACCACCAGTGGACCACGTGCGTATCGAGTAGGACCGTGCTCACGGAAGGTTCCAGGCCGCTCCCGTGGTGAACAGATCCTCCTCGTCGGCTGCTGATGTCGCCACGCCTGTGAGCGCTCCCTTGAGCGATTCCGGTCCGCCGGCGGGTACAAGGCGTGCCACGACGTGACCGTGCTTTGTGATCTGCACCTCGTCGCCGGCCGCTACTTCGTCGAGCAGCGCGAGGATCTTCGCCTTGGTCTCTGTTGCGGTCAGTATTCTGGACATAGGGTCATTTTAGTGGTCAGATTGCAGGGATACAACCGAACGTCTGTTCGCCCCAATATAATAAGCTGGAGATGGCCTCCAGCAACAAGATCGTCGTCAGCGGAGCACGCGAGCACAACCTGAAGGACATCTCCCTGGAGCTGCCACGCGACGCGCTGGTGGTGATCACGGGCCTGTCGGGATCGGGCAAGAGCTCGCTGGCGTTCGACACGATCTACGCGGAGGGCCAGCGCCGCTATGTGGAGTCGCTGTCGGCGTATGCGCGCCAGTTCCTCGGTCAGATGGACAAGCCGGATGTGGATTCGATCGAGGGTCTGTCGCCGGCGATCTCGATCGACCAGAAGACGACCTCGCGCAACCCGCGCTCGACGGTGGGGACCGTCACCGAGATCTACGATTATCTGCGGCTACTGTGGGCGCGGGTGGGCAAGCCGCACTGCCCGATCTGCGGGCGGCCGATCGTGGGCCAGTCGGCCGAGCAGATTATCGACCAGACGATGGAGCTGGCGGAGGGCACGCGCTTCATGGTGTGCGCGCCGGCCGTGCGGGGGCGCAAGGGGGAGTACGGAAAGCTGCTGGAGGAGATGCGCGCGGACGGTTTCACGCGCGTGAAGATCGACGGGCGCGTGCGCATGCTGGAGGAGTCGATCGTGCTCGACAAGCGCTACAAGCACGACATATCCGTGGTGGTGGACCGCCTGGCGATGCGCCATGACATCCGCAAGCGGCTGGCGGACTCGATCGAGACGGCGGTGGGCTTGGCCGATGGCTTGGTCGAGATCGAGATCGTTGGCAAGAGCGCCTCCGGGGAAGATGGAAATGGACACGTTCGAACTGACTCGTCCACTCGTGCGCATTCGTCGGGGGCGTTGGGAGTGAAGGCGGCTGCCCTTCAGATCGTCCCGGGCGAGAAGCCGGATCCGGGCACGGTGTTCACGTTCTCGGAGAAGTTCGCGTGCCCAGAGCACGGTCCGTCGCTGGTGGAGCTGGAGCCACGGATCTTCTCGTTCAACTCGCCGCATGGAGCGTGCGAGCGCTGCACCGGACTGGGCTCACAGATGGTGATCGACCCCGATCTGGTGGTGCCCGACCCGAGCCTTTCGGTCGGCGAGGGGGCGATCGCGCCATGGTCGAGCAGCGCGTCGAACTACTACGAGCAGGTGACGGAGGCGATCGCCAAGCGCTATGGCGTCGATCTGGAGGCTCCGTGGGAGGAGCTGCCGCAGGAGCACCGCGATCTGTTCCTGACAGGCACGAACGGTGAGCCCTTGCAGATCACTTATCGCAACCGCTTCGGGCGCAGCCGCTCTTATGGCACGCGCTTTGAGGGTGTGCTGGCGAACCTGCAGCGCCGCTACAAGGAGACCGACTCTGAGTGGACGCGCGAGAAGATCGAGGAGTTCATGTCGTTGCGGGCGTGCCCAGAGTGCGGTGGTGCGCGCTTGCGCCCAGAGTCACGCGCCGTGCTCGTCGCGGGCACTCGCATCGAGGACTTCTGCGCGCTGTCGGCCAGGCGCGCCCTGGAGTGGCTGGAGGGGGTGGAGCTTTCAGAGACCGATCGTCACGTCGCGCGGCTGATCCTGCGCGAGATCTCCGAGCGGCTGCAATTCCTCGAGAACGTGGGGATTGGCTACCTGTCGATGGATCGTGCCGCCTCGACGCTGTCGGGGGGAGAGGCGCAGCGGATCCGCCTCGCAACCCAGATCGGCTCCTCGCTGGTGGGCGTGCTGTACATCCTTGACGAGCCCTCGATCGGGTTGCACCAGCGCGACAACGAGAAGCTGATTGCGACGTTGCAGCGTCTGCGCGATCTCGGCAACACCGTGATCGTGGTCGAGCACGACGAGCAGACGATGCGCTTTGCCGACCATCTGGTCGACCTCGGCCCGGGTGCGGGCGAGCATGGTGGTTGGATCGTTGCGCAGGGCACCGCCGCGCAGGTGCAGAAGGTGAAGCAGTCGCTCACGGGACAGTTCCTCGCCGGCACCAGGGTGATCGAGGTTCCCGAGCAGCGCCGCACCCCGATCGGCTACGTGGAGATCGATGGCGCCAGCCAGCACAATCTGCGCGACATCGACGTGCACATTCCGCTCGGGACCCTGACATGCGTGACGGGCGTCTCAGGCTCAGGCAAGTCGACGCTGGTCAACGAAGTGCTGTACAAGGCGGTCGCCAACCGCCTGCACCGTGCGCGCCAGCGCCCGGGTGCGCACCGCGCGATCCACGGACTGGATCAGCTGGACAAGATCATCGCGGTGGACCAGTCGCCGATCGGGCGCACGCCACGCTCGAACCCGGCCACCTATACAGGCCTGTTCGATGTGATCCGCGACCTGTTCTCAAAGACCCAGGAGGCGCGCGCGCGTGGCTACAAGCCGGGGCGCTTCTCCTTCAACGTGAAGGGTGGACGCTGCGAGGTGTGCCGCGGCGACGGGCAGATCAAGATCGAGATGCACTTCCTGCCGGACGTGTACGTGCCGTGTGAGCAGTGCGACGGGCGGCGCTACAACCGCGAGACGCTGGAAGTGAAGTTCAAGGGCAAGTCGATCGCCGAGGTGCTCGCGATGCCGGTCGAGGAGGCGCTGCACTTCTTCGAGCACATCCCCAAGATTCGACGGCGCTTGGAGACGCTCGACGCAGTGGGGCTCGGCTACATCCGCCTCGGCCAGCCGGCGACGACGCTCTCCGGTGGCGAGGCCCAGCGCGTGAAGCTCGCGACCGAGCTCTCCAAGGTGGCGACGGGCCGCACGCTGTACATCCTCGACGAGCCGACGACAGGGTTGCACTTCGCGGACGTGCAGCGGCTGCTGGAGGTGCTGCAGCGCCTCGTGGACGCGGGCAACAGCGTGGTAGTGATCGAGCACAACCTCGATGTGATCAAGTGCGCGGACCGTCTGATCGATATGGGACCGGAGGGTGGGGAGGAGGGAGGCATGGTGATCGCCGCGGGCACCCCCGAGGAGGTTGCGGCAGAGCGCGCGTCGCACACCGGCGAGTTCTTGAAGGAGCTGCTGGCTCCGAAGCGCAAGAAGCCCGCCGCGCGTAAGCGCCGTGCGAAGGTCGCCGCGTGACCGCTGCTCAGGCCCGCCTGTGGTGGGTCAAGTGGCGCTGGTATGAGCGCAGCTCGCTGCCGTGGAACCGTGTGGCGATACACCGCGAGCTCGCGCGCCGCGAAGCGTTCGCGCGCTGGCCGGTGCACGGCAACGTGCTTGAGGCACTGCGCGAGGGACGCCTGGAGATTGGGGCGAACGCGCTGCTGGAGCCGGGCGTGTGGATCACCGCGCCGGGCTCCGCGCGGGTGAGGATCGGCGCGGGCACGTTTCTGAACATGGGCGTGATGGTCGCCGCTGAGCGGCTGGTGGAGATCGGCGATCACTGCATGTTGGCCAATGGCTGTTTCGTCACCGACTCAAGCCACCGCTACGACGATCCGCACAAGCCGATCACGTGGCAGGGATTCGAGAGCAAGGGCCCGACCCGGATCGGAGACAACTGCTGGCTGGGCGCGAATGTGGTCGTCACCAGCGGCGTGAGCATCGGCGAGCGCTGCGTTGTCGGCGCCAACAGCGTCGTGACCAAAGACGTCGAGCCTTTCTCGATCGTCGCCGGCGCGCCGGCGAAGGTGCTGCGCAAGATCGAGTACAACAAGCCGGCCATGTCCGCACGATCACAGGCATCGATACCGTCGCCGTCCTGACGGCGGTATCCGGTGCGTCGGTCCAGTGTGCCGTGCTCCGCGCCGCTACCCGCGGCGCGGATTCTCGCGAGGCCCAAGGCGGGCCGGCTCGTCCTAGCCGAGCAGCGCGTGCAGCTCTGCGAGCTCGCTCGCGTCGATCGAGTAGCCGTGCTCCGGTCCGGGGTAGCTGCGGGCGCGCACGTCCTGTGCGTAGGCGGTGACGCCTGCGTTCATCTCCCGTTGGATATTGGCGTAGCGCTTGACGAAGCGAGGGCCGAGACCGTCACGGATGCCGAGCAGGTCGTGGAACACCAGCACCTGACCGTCGGTGTCCGGGCCGGCGCCGATCCCGATCACCGGCACCTCGATGTGGGGCATCAGCTCCTTGGTGACGGCGCTTGGGATCGCCTCGAACACGATCGCGAAGCAGCCGCTGCCCTGCAGCGCCATCGCCTCGGAGGCGATACGGGCGGCCGCCGTGGCAGTGCGACCCTGCGCCTTCCACCCGCCGAGCGCGGTGGAGCTCTGCGGGGTGAGTCCGACGTGCCCCATCACCGGGATGCCCGCGCCGATGATCGCGCGCGCACGAGCCGCTGAGGCGGGCCCGCCGCCCTCCAACTTGACCGCGTCGCAGCCGGCCTCCTTGACCATCCGCACCGCGCTCGCGACGGCCTGCTCGTCGCTGATCTCATACGAGCCGAACGGCAGATCGCCGATCATCAGCGGTGCTCGCAAACCGCGGCGCACCGCTCGCGCGAGCACCAGCATGTCGTCGAGGTCGACCGGAGTGGTCGAGTTGTAGCCAAGGATCGTGGTGGCGGCGGAGTCGCCGACGAGCACCAGATCCACGCCACCCGCCTCCGCGGCGCGGGCGCTGGGGTAGTCATATGCTGTGACCATCACCACGGGCTCGCCTAGACGCTTCTTTTCGGCCAGCAGCGGCAGTGTCATCGGCAGACGACCGGGGTCTTCCGGGACGACGCCCGCCGGGCCGCCGATCGTGGTGTTGGGAGCTACGGACGTGGGGTTGTCGGGGTGACTCGACATCGTGTGCTTCCTCTCTGACAACGCAAGTTGACGCCCTGCTCAGCTGGACAGCTCGGCCTCCATGGAGGCCGGTTGGGCGCTGAGTAGAGTCGCCACCGCGTCGTCGACGGTGATGATGCGATTGGTTTGAGCCTCTACGTGGACGACGCGGGGCTCGTAGTGCTCCATCTCGGCACGGTCGTATTGGCCGTAGGAGATGACGATGATGGTGTCGCCGCGGTGCACGAGCCGCGCGGCGGCGCCGTTGACCTTGATGTCACCCGAGCCGCGCTGGCCGGCGATCGTGTAGGTCTCAAAGCGGGCGCCGTTGTCGACGTCGACGACGTGCACCTGCTCGTGCTCGAGAATGTCGGCTGCCTCCAGCAGGTCGGGATCGATCGTGATCGACCCGACATAGTGCAGGTCACAGTCGGTCACGGTGGCCCGGTGGATCTTTGACTTGAGCATCGTGCGCTGCATGGGGCTCTTGGTCTCCTGGGGTAGAGGGCTGGGGTAGAGGGTGGTCAGCCGGCGACGCTCGCCGGCGTCCGCTCGGTCTGGCTGGGCGTGACGGTGTCGGGGGATGGTTCGAGGATCGCGTTGTCGATAAGTCTGGTCTTGCCAACGCGTGCTGCGACCGCCAGCAGTGCCGGCTCCTCCAGATTTGCGACGGGCTCCAGCGTGTCGGGGTGCACGAGCGCCAGATACTCAGGCTGCACGTCAAACGGCTCCATCGCTTCGCGCGCGACACGCACGAGCTCCTCGATTGAGCGCTCTCCCTGAGACGCGAGATCGGCGGCCGACTCGAGTGCTCTGAACAACGCTGTGGCTCGCTGGCGCTCACCCTGGCTGAGACGGGCGTTGCGGCTTGACATGGCAAGGCCATCGCGCTCACGCTGGGTGGGGCAGGCTTCGATCGCGACGGGCAGGTTCAGATCCTCGACCAGACGCCTAATGACAGCCACCTGCTGCGCGTCCTTCTGGCCGAAGTAGGCCACGTCGGGCGCCACCATGTTGAGCAGCTTCGTCACAACGGTGGTGACACCCTTGAAATGCGCGGCGCCCCGCACCTCACCCTCCAGACGGTCGGTCAAGCCGCCGACCTCAACCGAAGTGGCGAAGCCGGCCGGGTAGATCTCTGTGGCGGACGGGACGAACAGGATGTCGGCGCCAGCCTCGGCTGCCAGGTCGGCGTCGTGCTTCTCCTGGCGGGGATAGCGGTCGAGATCCGAGGGCTCGTCGAACTGCGTGGGGTTCACGAACAAGGACACCACCACCACAGCGCACTGTTCGTGTGCGCGTCGGATCAACGACAGATGGCCCTCGTGAAGCGCGCCCATCGTGGCCACCAAGCCGATCGTGTGGCCGGCAAACGTGGCTCCGTTCACACCGCGCTGGATTGAACGCGATGCGAGCTGCGTCTGCGCGTGCGTTTGCCGAATGAGCTCCAGCTCCAACCGCAGCTCGCTTATCGCGCGCACGGTCTTCATCGGCTGATCGAGGTTGAGATCGACACGTTCATGGCTCGGTCCAGTTCCCCAGGGGATACCGGTCGCGACTCGCCTTTAAGCATACCGCTCGCACGCGCGATGTCCAATCGTCGCCCGACTGTTGTCGAATCGTCGCCCGACTGTTGTCGATTCGCCTATCCCACCTCCATTGAGCCGTGAACCCGTACCATCACGCTCGTGTCCGCTGGAGAAATCGACCAGTCGCCCGAGCAGCGCCGTGAGGCGCTCAAGCAGGTGCTCACGCAGGTTCAGCACTGCGTGCGCTGCCAAGAGCTCGCGCAGACGCGCAAGAACGTGGTGTTCGGCGCCGGCAACGCCAACGCTGACCTGATGTTCGTCGGCGAGGCTCCCGGAGCCAGCGAGGACGAGCGGGGACTGCCGTTCGTGGGTCGCGCCGGCAAGCTGCTGGAGACGCTGCTGGGCGAGATCGGGCTGGCGCGCAAGGACGTGTTCATCGCGAACACGCTCAAGTGTCGTCCGCCCGGCAACCGCGATCCGTTGCCGGTGGAGATCGAGAACTGCCACGAGTATCTCTACCGCCAGGTCGAGCTGATCCAGCCGCGCGTGATCTGCTCGCTGGGTAACTTCTCAACGAAGTTGCTGCGCGACGATCCGACTGGAATAACGAGGCTGCACGGCAAACCCGAGGAGCTCACGCTTGGGCGGCGCACGGTGCGCCTCTACCCGATCTTCCATCCCGCGGCGGCGCTCTACACACCGCGCATGCTGGAGACGCTGCGCGAGGACTTCTCGCGGCTTCCAGAGTTGCTGGCGCTCCCAGAGCCGCCCCAGCCGCCTGTTGACGCAGCGGATGAGCTGCTGGAGGAGCCCTCGGTGGATCTCCCCCCCGGTGAGGACGCGCAGCCGGCGAGCAGCGAGCAGCAGACGGCCACTGCCGATCAGCTGGGTCTCTTCTGAGCGCGCATCCTCTGCGAGTTTGCGTCTCCGCATCGTCCGCGAGTTTGCGTCTCTTCAACCAAGCTTGTGCGCCGCTGAGGCATCCAAATCGGCGCGAGATCCGTATAAGGAGTTGAAGGGTCTCGTGCGGCCGCTAAAGCAGGCGGGGCGGTTTGCCGATACCGGTCTTATCTCCATCCTCCCAAGTACCACGGCCGGCCCGCGCTTCCTCTCCCGCGGGCCGGCCGCTTTTTTGGGCTGAGCAGCCGCCTGTCCCTGAGTGTTGGACTACGCTTGTCGGGTGGCGACACGCACTGTCGAGACCTCGGATTCAGCTCAAACCGAGGCGTTGGGCGCCGAGCTTGCTGCTGGCCTCAGCGGTGGTGACATCGTGCTCGTACGAGGCGAGCTGGGGGCGGGTAAGACAACTCTGGTTCGTGGCGCAGCCAGGGCGCTGGGCGTGACCGACCCTGTGACCAGTCCAACGTTCGCCATCGGCCACCGCTACCAGGGCGCCCAGGTGACCGTTTCGCATCTGGATCTCTACCGCCTCGGAGCTCTCTCCGAGGAGGAGCCGGAGCTGTTGGAGGACTATCTGGGACCTGGAAGGATCGCGTTCGTGGAGTGGCCCGAGGAGACCAGCGCCGATCTGCGCAACGCGCGTATGGTCGTGACGCTCACCCACAGAGGCGCCGACAGCAGGCGCATCGAAGTGCACGAACCGGGCGAGCGGACCCATCAAGAGCATGCCAGCCATATGCGCACAGCGTTGGGAATCTCGCCATGATCGTGCTCGGATTCGACACATCCACTCCTGCCACGGTGGTTGGCTTGAGGCTTTCGCAGGCCACCACGCTCCAAGCGCGCGATGACCCCGATGGCGAGCGGCGTCCCGGTCATGCCACCCGGCTGCTGCCACTCGCCAGTGGCCTTCTGGTCGAGGCCGGCGTTGGCTGGGCGGAGATAGGACGGATCGTCGTCGGGGTGGGGCCGGGCACGTTTACGGGTCTGCGCATCGGTGTCGCGACGGCTCGGGGTCTCGCGCAGTCGCTCGGGGTGCCGCTCGTCGGTGTGTCCAGCCTGCGAGCGCTTGCCCACGCAGCCTCCAGCGGCACGGCTGAAGCCGGCGTGTTGGCGGTGATCGACGCGCGCCGGAGCGAGGTGTTCGCGGCTGCCTATGACGGCGATGCGGAGCTGGTCGCCCCGTTTGCGCTCGTGCCGGCTGGAATCGGTGAGCTACTCGAACGAACCTCAGCCCAAACAGAGGTCGAGCGTTGGGTTGCCGTGGGGGACGGTGCAACGCGCTATCGCGATGCACTGCAGCTGGCTGAGGTGGACATACCCGAGGACCACTCGCCGCTGCACCGGATCGACGCGTGTGCGATCTGCGAATTGGGAGCTGACCCAGCTCTCCACGCACCCGTGGGGGCGATCGAGGTCGAGCCCGACTACAGGCGCCGTCCCGACGCCGAAATCGCGCTTGAGGAGGCGGCCTCCCGGTGAGCTCGTTCGTCGCGCAGATTCCCGCCGAGGGATCGTTGCCGGTGAGGGTCAGGGTACTGACCTACGCCGACCTCCCGCGTGTCATCGCGATCGAGCGCCGCGCGTTCCCAACCCCATGGTCGCTCGCGATGTTCGTGCTCGAGCTCTCCAAGTCCTCGGGGGTCTGTCTCGCCGCGGTGCACGACGGGCGGCTCGTGGGCTATCTGATCTGCTCGCGCTACGACACCGTGTGGCATGTGATGAACGTCGCCGTCGACGTCGAGCTTCAGCACAAGGGGGTCGCCTCGGCGCTGCTCGCGGATCTCTACGAGCGGGTGGGAGACAGGCAGGCGCGCTTCACGCTCGAGGTGCGCCGCTCAAACCAGGTTGCGATCCACCTCTATGAGCGCGAGGGCTTCCGCGCGGCGGGGCTGCGCAGGCGCTATTACCAGGACAACGGTGAGGACGCGCTCGTGATGTGGCGCACACCGGCCACACTTGCCGGATCGCTCGACGACGTGCCCAATCCGGGGCCGGTATGACGGTCGCTGTCCCCCACGGCAGCGACCCGGTGGGCGTTTGCCGAGTGCGCCGCGTGTCGAGATGACGATCCTCACGCTTTCGAGATGACGATCCTCGCGCTTGAGACGAGCTGCGACGACACGTGCGCGGCGGTGATCGGCAAGGACGGCAGCATCCGCTCGAATGTGATCTCCTCGCAGCGCGCCCATGATCGCTTTGGCGGAGTGGTGCCCGAGATCGCCTCACGGCACCACCTCGAGCTCGTCAACCTGGTCGTCGACCAGTCCCTTGCGGAGGCCGGCA
Organism: Solirubrobacteraceae bacterium; assembly: GCA_049591495.1. GTDB lineage: Bacteria > Actinomycetota > Thermoleophilia > Solirubrobacterales > Solirubrobacteraceae > Palsa-744. Next base: position 3,628 of record JBAWFB010000155.1, on the reverse strand, counting down.
TGACCCTAGACGGGGTGGATCTCGTGGCCGTCACACAGGGTCCAGGGCTGGTGGGGGCGCTGCTTATCGGCCTATCGACCGCCAAGGCGCTCGCGGCGGCTCGCGAATTGCCGCTCGCGGCGATCGATCACCTACAGGGGCACGTGGCCGCCAACTTCCTCACAGACCTGGGGGACGGCGGTCACGATGCGTTTGAGCCGCCGTTCCTCTGCTTGATCGCGAGCGGTGGGCACACGCTGCTCGCGCATGTGCGCGAGCACGAGGGCTTCGACACGCTTGGGCGCACGCTCGACGACGCCGCCGGCGAGGCGTTCGACAAGGGTGCGAGGATGCTTGGACTCGGCTATCCCGGTGGGCCGGCGCTGGAGCGCCTTGCCGCGGACGGAGATTGCGGTGCGTTCGAGTTCCCAGCGTCCGGATCGCGCTCGCGTGGGGGACGCAACTCCACGAGCGCGTTTGCGCGCGGTCTCGACTTCTCGTTTGCCGGGTTGAAGACTTCGTTGCTCTACCAGCTGCGTGAGCTCGACGAAGCTCAGCAGCGCGAGCGGGCGGCCGACCTCGCGGCGTCCTATCAGTCGGCGATCGTCGACCACCTGATGCTGCGTACCGAACAGGCGCTCGAGCTGACCGGGCTCGACCGGGTGGCGGTCGGTGGCGGCGTGGCCGCCAACGGAGAGCTGCGGCGGCGCCTTCAGAGCCTTGGAACGGACGTGCACGTGCCTCCGCACGTGCTGTGCACCGACAACGCCGCGATGATCGGTGGCGCGGCGCTTTTCGCCGCGGCGCTGCCCTATCCCGAGTATCTGGAGCTTGACGCCTACGCAACCGGTGAGCGTCCGCGGTGAGGGCTCAGTTGGAGCATCCCGCTCGCTGCGGCGCTTGGACGGGTCTCGTTCGCGGCGCCTGCGTGCAGTCCAGGCGCACGGGCTGCACGCGTCAGGCCGCGCGTGGGGAGGGGGCGGGATGAGTGTCGTGACGCTCTACTCCAAGCCCGATTGCCACCTCTGTGTAGAGGCTCGCGAGACGCTCTTGGGGTTGCGCTCCCAGCTCGGGTTCGAGATGCACGAAGTCGACATAACCAGTGACGAGGCTTTGCACAGGGCGTATTTCGAGCGCATTCCGGTTGTCGTGCTCGATGGCGAGGAGCTGTTCGATTATTTCGTCGACGAGCATGTCCTGCGGCGGCGCCTATCGCTTGAGAGCCCACCCCGATAGGCCAGGCGCGTGCCTCGGCAAGTCCATCCTCTACAGTCAACGGCGATGGCCTACAACGAGTTGACAACGTCGGCGAACTCGATTCACGATGACGAATCGACGATCGGCGAGAAGCTCTCGCTTGGCGTCGCCGCGCGACTCTCACGCTACCTGCAGGTGCTCACCCAGGCCAAGAAGATGGGCAAGGAGACGATCTCCTCCCAGGAACTCTCCGATTACACCCATGTCAACTCCACCCAGATCCGTCGCGACCTGTCGGGATTTGGAAAGTTCGGAAAGCGCGGTGTGGGCTACAACGTCGAGTCGCTTGTCTCCCAGATTCGCAAGATCCTGCGCACGGCCGGCCAGCACAACATCGCCCTGCTCGGAGCTGGGCATCTGGGAAAGGCGATCGCCTCCTCGGACATCTTCGCCGATCACGGCTTCCGGGTCGTCGCGATCTTCGACGTTGACGCTCGCAAGGTCGGCACCGAGGTGGGCAGCCAGAAGGTGCGCCACACCAGCGAGCTGCGCCAGCTCGTGGAGGATGAGGACATCGTTGTGGGCGTGCTCGCGGTGCCCACGCAGGCCGCTCAGGGCTTGGCCGACGAGCTGGTGGCGGCGGGCGTGAAGATCATCTTCAACTACTCCGAGTCGCTGCTGGCGGTGCCGCCGGAGGTGACCGTCCACACTTCAAGCCCCGCGGTCGATCTGCTCTACGCGCTGTACTTCTATTTGACCTGATCCGCCCCCAGCTGTGTCACGCCCGCCAGGGTTCCTAAGCTGGGGAGCCTGTGGCCCGTAGCGTGGGCAACACGACGAACCCAAACCAATGACCAGCCTAGATCTCGATGAGGCAGTTGCCACCTTCGCGCGCTCGCGCGATCTCACGGTCGGCCTGGAGGAGGAGTTCGCGATCCTCGATCCCACTACGCTCGAGCTCGTCCCTCGCTTCGAGGAGCTGCGCGACAAGGCATCTGAGTGCGATTCATTGCTCGCGGCCGCGATCGCGGGCGAGCTGATCTCCTCGGAGATCGAGATCGTCTCCGGCCGCGGTGAGAGTTTCTCAGACGCGCTTGCCCGCCAGCGCGAGCACCGCCGTCGCCTGTTTGCGCTCGCGGGCCGGCACAGCGCCGCGCTGGCTGCCACCGGCACGCATCCGTGGGCCGACTACCGCAAGCAGCCGATCATCGACACCGAGCACTACCGCCGCGTCGAGCAGGGCCTGAAGTACGTTGCGTGGCGCAACAACACCTTCAGCCTGCACGTGCACGTGGGGGTCCGCGACATCGACCGGGCGGTGCGCGTGTGCGACCGCCTGCGCCCTGTGTTGCCGCTGCTGCTCGCGGTGTCGGCCAACTCCCCCTACCTGGACGGGCAGGACTCGGGCCTTCACTCGGCGCGCACCCAGAGCTTCACCCGCAACTTCCCGCGCTGCGGCATCCCAGACACGTTCGGCGGTTGGGGTGCCTACCGCGACTACATCGAGTTCCTGGTGCGCACCCATTCGATCGTCGAGTTCACGCAGGTATGGTGGTCGGTGCGTCCCCACTTTCGCTTCGGCACAGTCGAGGTGAGGATCTGCGACGCGCAGAGCACCGCCGGGGAGTCCGAGGCGCTCGCGGGACTGATCGTGGCGTGTGTCGCCCAAGCGGCGCGCGACATCGATGAGGGAGTGCCGTTCGCCGATCCTCCGTCGCGTTTGATCGAGGAGAACATGTGGCGTGCGATTCGCTACGGGCTCGACGGCAGCATGGTGGACATCGAGCGCGCCGAGGAGTACCCGGCGGGCGCGATCGTGGAGCGGCTCGGCGCGTGGACGGCGCCGGTGCGCGGCGAGCTCGGCATCGATCTCGTGTTCCCCGAGCGCAACGGCGCGCAGCGCCAGCGGCGGATGATCGAGGCGGGCGTGCCCGCCGAGGAGGTGTTCGCCGCCTCCGTGCGCGAGACCCTGCAAACCTATTCAGCGGAGGTGACTGTGTGATGGACGATCAGCAAGAGCGGCCCGAGGGCGCCCAGGAGGGTGAGCTGCCTGGGGCCACCACCACCCACGAGCAATTCGAGGGCTCGCCGACGCAGCCTCAGCCGAGCGAGGAAGAGATGCAGGCTGCCTACGAAGCCGAGCTGAACCGCATAACCAGCACGGAGATGATCCTGCAGACGACCGTCTCGTTGCTGAACATCGGCGGGAGGCGACTCGGGTTGGCTCCTTCACCCGACCCCCAATCCGCCACCTCGCAAGCCGCGACCGAACGCGACCTGGAGCAGGTTCGCGACGCGATTGACGGCGCGCGTGCGCTGATGCCGATCCTCGAGCGCCATATGGCGGGTGAGCTGGGACCGCTGCGCGACGCGATCTCCCAATTGCAGATGGCCTACGCCCGCGAGGTTCAGGGCGCGCGCCCCCCGGGCGCCCCCGGCGCCGGCGCCGAGC
>JBAWFB010000154.1:0-7116 GCA_049591495.1 Solirubrobacteraceae bacterium | reverse complement strand
CGATTACGCGCCGCTGGTGGTGGGCATCACCGGCAGCTATGGCAAGACCCCCACCAAGTTCTGCGTGGGTGAGGTGCTCGCCGCCGACCGCCCCACGCTGGTGACGCCGGAGAGCTACAACAGCTTCCTCGGGGTGATCCGCACCATCAACGAGCACCTGCAGCAGCGCCATCGCGCGTTTGTGGTGGAGATGGGCATGTTTCGCCGCGGCGACATCGCCGAGCTGTGCGAGCTGGTGCACCCCACGATCGGGGTGATCACCGCGATCGGGCCGATGCACCTGGAGCGGCTCGGCTCGATCGAGGCAATCGCGGCCGCCAAGGCGGAGCTGCTGGCCGCGCTGCCGCCGCACGGGCACTTCGTCACCAACGGCGAAGACCCCCGCTGCGTGGAGCTTGCCCGAACCGCCCACGTGCCGGTGACTCTGTTTGGGATCCACGATCCCAAACCCACGGCAGTGGTCGCAGCGGCGTCACACCGCGACGGTGCATCGCCAAGCACGAACCCCTACCCCCAAAAAAATCCCGATGTGCAGGTCATCGCGCGGGACATCCAACCGGTGGACGGTCGCACCGTCTTCCAGCTGCAGCTCGATGGCCCCGACAGTCCTCAGATCGAGGTGTCGGCCGGTCTGCTGGGGCGCCACAACGTGTTCAACCTGCTCGCCGCGGCGGCGGTAGGGCGTGTGCTTGAGATCGCCCCCGAGCGCATCCTCGCGGGGCTCGCGCAGGTGCAGGCCCCCGCGCACCGTCTGCAGCCGATCCACAATCGTCGCGCGGGTGTGGTGGTGATCGACGACGCCTACAACTCCAACCCCGACGGCGCCGCCGCGGCGCTTGAGGTGCTGCGCGAGCACCCCGCCAAGCGACGTCTGCTGGTCACGCCCGGGATGGTCGAGCTGGGCGAGCTGGAAGCACAGCTCAACCGTGACTTCGGCGAGCACGCGGCAGCGGTGTGCGACCTCGCGATCCTCGTCGGTCCCGCCCGCACCGTCCCGATCCGCGAAGGGCTCGCGTCCGCCGGCATGGACCTCACAAGCGTGCACGTCGTGCGCGACATCGCCGAGGCCACCGCGCTGCTGGCCCGCCTCACGCGCGCGGGTGACGTGGTGCTGTTCGAGAACGACCTGCCCGACACCTACGCCGAGACCGAGAGCGCCGCGCCCACAGCCGTCTGAAGTTTTTTGGATTGGGACCCCTTCGGGGTCCGGCTGTTCGTTCTCGTGGTGTTCGGTGGGCCCCTCCATCATCGAGCTCGCCAGCGCCCGGGACAGGCACCGCCAACCTCTGTACCTGACCCCTGAGGAGGTCCGGGGGTTCTCGCTAATAGGCTGTGCCGGTATGCCACCAAGCGGACTCAGGGTGGGCGTCGCCTTCGGCGGGCGCTCTGTGGAGCACGACGTGTCGATCATCACCGGACTGCAGGTGCTCAGCGTGCTGGAGGAGCGCCACGTGCCGGTGCCGATCTACATAGCGCGCAGCGGGCGCTGGTACACCGGCGATGCGTTGCGCGAGCTGTCGGCCTATCAGCACGACGGCGGCGACCCCGACGCGGAGGAAGTCAACTTCGACCTGCACAACGGCCGCCTCTTGCGTCCCAGCGAGGGCGGCGGCGGTGGGTTGCTGCGTGGCCGGCGAGGCGCAAGCGGTCCCGAGCCGATCGAGCTCGACGTGGTGGTGCTCGCCACGCATGGCACCCAGGGAGAGGACGGCTGCCTGCAGGGGGCGCTGGAGCTGGCGCGGCTGCCCTACGTGGGCCCGCCCGTGGGTGCCGCGGCTGCCGCGATGGACAAGCACGCCACCAAGGCGATCCTCGCACAGGCCGGGCTGCCGGCGCTCGAGCACCTCGCGCTGCGCCGCGATCGGTGGGAGCGCGACACAGCCTCGGTGGCCGCGAGCGTGCGCGAGCGCTTCCCCTTCCCGCTCTACGTCAAGCCGGCCTCGCTCGGCTCCAGCGTTGGCGTGAGTCGCTGCACCAACGAGGCCGAGCTCACCGACGCGCTCGCGCTCGGCTTCGAGCTGGACCGCGTGTGCCTGGTGGAACCCGCCGTGGAGGGTGGGCGCGAGGTCAACTGCGCGGTGATCGGCCGCCCCGGCGCCGCGCCGCGCGTGTCCGTCTGCGAGCAGCCGGTGGCGGCCGAGGACTTCCTGTCCTTCGAGGACAAGTACATGGGGGGTGGCGGCAAGAGCGAGGGCATGAAGGGCGCCCAGCGGCTGATCCCCGCGCCCATTTCAGATGCGCTCACCGAGCGGGTGCGCGAGCTGGCCGCAGATGCCTTCACCGCGTTCGGCTGCGCGGGGGTCACGCGCGTGGACTTCCTCATCGACGCGCACGAGCGCGTGTACGTGAACGAGCTCAACACGATCCCCGGGTCGTTCTCCTTCTACCTGTGGGAGCCCGCCGGGATGCCGTTCGTGGATCTCATGGACGAGCTGATCGCGCTGGCGCTGGACGAGCAGCGCGAGCAGTCGCGCACCACCACCGTGTTCGCCACCAACCTGCTCGCCGAGCGCGCCAGCGGGACGAAGGCTGGGGACAAGGCGTGAGCGACACCCCCGTGATCGTCGCTATGGGTGGGGAGAGGGCCTGGGAGAGGGCCGCGATGAAGGCCGGGGCCAAGACGTGAGTCCGGGGCGTCGCTGTCGGGGGTGCGTGACTTGTTTTTGGGCGCCTAACACTTTACAAAATGAAGTGTTAGGCGCCAGGAAATTGCACTCACAACACCTCCTCCCGAGGCGTGGATGAGCGAGCAAGCTGCCCTTGTCGCGATGGGAGGGCGCTCGCTGGAGCGCGAGATCAGCCTGCGCAGCGGCCGGCGCGTGGAGCGCGCGCTGCGCGAGCTCGGCTACGACGTGCACGCGCTCGACGTCGACGGCGACTTCGTGGAGCGCGTGCTCGCCGAGCAGCCCCGCTTCGTGTTCGTCGCGATGCACGGTCGCGGCGGGGAGGACGGCACGCTGCAGGATCTGCTGGAGACGCTCGCGGTGCCCTACACCGGCTCGGACCCGCTCTCGAGCGCGCTGTGCATGGACAAGATGCTGTTCAAGCGCATGCTGCGCCTGCACGGTATCCCCACGCCCGCCTTCCACAGCTTCAACGAGACCGCCTTCCGCGAGCTCGGTGGCGCACGCACGTTCCCCAAGCTGCTGGCCGAGCTGGGACTGCCGGCGGTGGTCAAGCCCGTTGCGCAGGGCTCGGCGATCGGAATCAAGTTCGTCACCGACGCCGGGCAGCTGCCGAGCGCGATCCTCGGCGCGTTCGGCTACGGCGATCGCGTGCTCGTCGAGCGGCGCATCGTGGGGCGGGAGCTGGCCGTCACGATCGTCGGTCCCACCGAGCAGCCGCGCGCGCTGCCGGTGGTCGAGCTGTTCACGCCTGAGAACTTCTACAGCTACGAAGTCCACTACACGATCGGCCAGCTGCGCATGGAGGTGCCCGCCGAGCTCTCCGATGAGGTTCGCGCGCGCGTTGAGTCGGTGGCGCTTGCCAGCTACACGCTGATGGGTTGTCGCGACTTTGCCCGCGTCGATTTGATCCTCGACGAGCACGACACACCGCAGGTGCTCGAGATCAACACGATCCCGGGTCTCACCGAGACTGGGATCACCACGGCCGCCGCTGAGGCCGCCGGGATGACGTTCGCGGAGCTCGTCGCCGCGATCGTCGAGCGCGTCGCCGGCATGTCCTGAGGTCCCGGTCAGTAGAAGATTGCCGCAGCTCCGAATCGCCCGCTTTAGGACGCGAGCAGGGATGTGGCGGTCTGTGTGCCGATCGATCGTGTAGCTTTTTCACCAACAGACGATTGTATTCCGCAATATGGGCTGGCCACTTGTCCGAGTGTGCCCCGCGGCACACGAGGACATCCGCGGCGTGGCTCGATCGACGAGGTGAAATCGCAATGCGCAAGGACGATCAGGGCAAGCAGGGCGCCGGCGGAAGCCGTACCGGCGATGGCAAGCACCAGGCACGCGGAGGCCCACCGCCGCCTCGTTTGAGACCCGCTCCCGATCCGCGGTTGTCGCGTTCGCTGGAATACGGCATCGCGATCTTGGAGTCGTTCTCGCGCGAGCGCCAGGAGCTCGGCATCGCCGACATGGCCGACCTGGTCGGGATCAGCCGCTCCACCACGCACCGCTACGCGATCACGCTCGTCGCGCTCGGCTACCTGGAGCAGGACTCTCAGCGCAAGTATCGATTGTCCGCGCGTGCCGTCGGTCCAGGGATCGCCGCGATCGGTGCGATCCGCCGCCAGGTCCACGCGCGCGCGGTGCTCGAAGAGCTGCGCTCGCAGACCGCCCACACCGTCAGCATGGGAGCGCTCGACGGCGCGCGCGTGATCTACATCCACCGCCTCCTTGGCCACCGGGCCGGACAGCACGCGATCGACGGTGACCTCGGGGTTGGAGCCAACATCCCAGTGCACTGCACCGCGCTCGGGAAGATCCTGCTGGTGAGTCTCTCCGACGCCGAGCGCCGTGAGCTGCTCGACGGTGTCGAGCTCACCCGTTACGGCCCCAACACGATCACCGACCGGCGCAAGCTGGCCGCGGAGCTCGACCGCATAAGCCCGCGCGGAGCGCTCGTCAGTGACGAAGAGCTGCTCCGTGGCGCCCGCTCGATCGCCGTGCTCGTGCCACGCCCCAGCGGTGAGCACCCGCTGGCGATCGACGTCACCGTGCCATCCACCGTCTACACCGTCGAGCGGCTGGCCCAAGAGATCGGGCCGCTCGTGGAGCGCGCGGCGCGACTGATCTCTGGAGAGTGAGGGTCGCCGTCGCTACCCAACCGGCTTCGCTCAGAGGTGCAGCAGGTCGTGCTGCAGGGCGTAGCTCACAAGTTCCGCGCGCGTGGCGAGCCCCAGCTTGCGGTGGATGCGCGCTCGGTGGGTCTCGATCGTGCGCGGCGAGAGCTCCAGCTTGCGCGCGATCTCCACGCTTGTGTGTCCCAGCGCGATCAGCCGCAGCACCTCGCGCTCGCGCGGAGTCAGCTTGCCGGCCTCCTCTACCGGTCTGTCTCCGTCGAGCTTCGCCTCGAGTAGCGGGCTCACGTAGCGTGTGTCGCGCGAGGCGGCGCGCACCGCGGCGGGCAGGTCGGAGTCGGCCATCTCCTTCAGCACCAACCCCAGTGCGCCGGCGTCGAGCGCCCGCCTGGCAAACGCTGGATCGTCATTGCTTGTGAGCACCACGATCCGCGTGTCGCGCGCCTCCCTGGCGAACCTGCCCAGGGTCTGGATCCCCGCGCCGGTGTATGACATGCCCAGATCGAGCACCAGCACATCGGGTCGGCGCGCGTGCACGTGGCCCATCACCGACTGCAGACTGTCCGTTTCAGCGACCACATCCAGGTCCGCTTCGCCGTCGAGCAGCGAGCGCAGACTCTCGCGCATCGCTGCGTGATCGTCGCCCAGCACGATCCGGATCTGCCCCGGCGTCGGGGCGTCCGGCTCTGAGCCGGGCACCGGAACGAGGCGGAGCAATGGGACCATAACGCAACGTTAGGGCGCCGCCGGAGTGCTGCCCAGCGGGCAAAATCCCCTATCGTCGGTGGCAAAGCACTGAACGAAGCGAGCCCAATGCGCATAGGGATACTCACCGGCGGCGGCGACTGCCCAGGCCTGAACGCCGTGATCCGTGCGATCGTGCGTCGCGGCGTGGGTCTGGGGGAGCACAGCTTCGTGGGCTTCCGTCACGGATGGGCCGGGGTGCTCGAGCACGACGTCACGCAGCTCACGCGCAAGGGAACCGCCGGGATCCTGCCGCGCGGGGGCACGATCCTCGGCACCTCGCGCACCAACCCGTTGTCGGGGCGGGCTGGTGGCCTGGAGCAGGTCAAGGACACATTCCAGCGCGAGCGCCTCGACGCGCTGATCCCGATCGGCGGGGAGGACACGCTGGGGGTTGCCCTACGCCTGTCCCAGGAGGGTCTGCCGATCGTGGGCGTGCCGAAGACGATCGACAACGACATCGGTGCCACCGACTTCACGTTCGGTTTCCACACAGCCGTGCAGATCGCAACCGACGCAATCGACCGCCTGCACACGACGGCTGAGTCGCACGATCGCGTGATGGTGGTCGAGGTGATGGGTCGTCACGCCGGTTGGATCGCCGCCTACGCCGGGATCGCTGGCGGGGCCGACGCGATCCTCGTGCCCGAGCGCCCGTTTGACGTCGAGGAGGTGTGCACACGCCTGCGACGCCGCCACGCGAGCGGCATCACGTTCTCGATCGTGGTCGTTGCGGAGGGCGCCGTGCCACGCGAGGACAGCGCAATGTCGCTAGGCGACGAGCGCGGCGTCGACGAGTTCGGGCACGCGCGGCTCGGGGGTGTTGGCGTCGAGCTGGAGCACCGCATCGAGTGGCTCACCGGCTATGAGGCGCGCGCCACGATCCTCGGCCACGTGCAACGTGGCGGTACCCCAACCGCGTTTGACCGTGTGCTGGCCACGCGCTTTGGCGTGGCCGCAATGGACGCCGCTGCGGCGGGGCGCTTCGGACGGATGGTGGCGCTGCGCGGCACCGACATCGTCGATGTTCCTCTGGGAGACGCGCTCAGGGAGCCGAAGCTGCTCGATCCGCGCCTGTTTGAGACAGCCGAGGTGTTCTTCGGCTGAGCAATCAGGTGGCGGAGTGCGACCTCCGACTTTCGGGCAGGCGCTGGGTTGGGAAGCTGGCGACGATCGTCGTGCCCCGCCCGGGCGCGGAGATGACTTCGAGGTTGCCGTCGAGCAACTCCACGCGCTCGTGCATGCCGAGCAGGCCGAAGCCGTCCGCCTGGGCGGATGGATCGAAGCCGGCGCCGTCGTCGCGCACGCTCACACGGACGTTGGCATCGTCCTCGTAGACCTCGACGACCGCCCGTTTTGCGTTGCCGTGCTTGGCGGCATTGGTAAGGGCCTCCTGCACGATCCTGTACATCGCTGTCTCGACCTCCGGGACATGGCGTTTGTGCTCGCGGCCCTGCTCGTATGCGAGATCGATGCTGACGTCCACGTCGACCCCCTGGCGCTCGGCCCGTTCGCAGAGCGCCTGGATCGCCGCGGCGGCTCCCAGTTCGTCAAGCGAAGCGGGACGCAGGTCGGTGATCAGCGCGCGCAGGTTCGTGATGCCTTCCTCCAGA
>JBAWFB010000153.1:0-5815 GCA_049591495.1 Solirubrobacteraceae bacterium | reverse complement strand
GGCCGAGGCTGAGCGCCCGGTGGTGATGGCCGGCACCGATCTCTACTGGGGGCGCGGCGAGCAGGCGCTGCTGGAGCTCGCCGAGACACTGCGCGTGCCCGTGTTCCTCAACGGGCTCGCGCGCGGGTGCGTGCCGGCCGACCACGAGCTGTTCTTCTCGCGCACCCGCTCCCACGCGTTGAAAGACGCCGACGTGGCGCTCGTGATCGGTGTGCCGATGGACTTCCGGCTCGGTTTCGGCGGCTCGTTTGGGAACGACACCGAGATCGTCGCGATCGACGTCGCCGAGCCCGCGCGCCGCCACCCACGTGAACCTGCTGTGGAGCTCTACGGTGAGCTTCCCCCAACGCTCGCCGACCTGCGAGTGGCCGGCGCGAAGCCGCTCGACAGCTCCGCGTGGCTCGCGCGGCTACGCGCCGAGGAGACACAGCGGCGCGAAGGTGAGCGCGCGGAGCTGGCCGACGAGCGCTCCCCGCTTCACCCGATGCGCCTCTACGCGGAGCTCGCGAAGGTGCTCGATCGCGACGCGATCGTGATCGGCGACGGCGGCGATTTCGTGTCCTACGCGGGACGTGTCATCGACAGCTATCTGCCTGGCTGCTGGCTGGACCCCGGCCCGTTTGGGTGCTTGGGCACCGGACCCGGGTATGCGCTTGCGGCCAAGCTCGCCCACCCCGAGCGCCAGGTCGTGCTGCTGCTCGGCGACGGCGCGTTTGGGTTCTCCGGAATGGAGTTCGACACGCTCGCGCGCCACGGTGTGAACGTGGTGGGGGTGATGGGCAACAACGGCATCTGGGCGCTGGAGAAGCACCCGATGGAGTTTCTATACGGGTATTCGGTGGCTGCCGATCTGCGCCCCGCCACCCGCTACGACCAGGTGGTGGAGGCGCTCGGCGGGCACGGTGAGCTGGTGGAGCGTCCTCAGGACGTTGGGGCGGCGCTCGAACGAGCGTTTCAAGCAGGCACCCCGGCGCTCGTCAATGTGCTGACCGACCCCAGCGTTGCCTACCCGCGCAAGTCCAACCTGGCCTGAGCTCAGAAGACCTCCAGGGCTCTCTTGCCTCACTTAACGTGAGGAGGCCGCCCGGGTGGACGGCCTCCTCAGGGGGCTTGGCCTCGAGACAGAGGCAGGGGTGCGAGTCTCAAAGCCGGGCTAGGGTGGCCGGACAACGGCTCGCCGATCGCTCGGCGGCCATCCGTGCCTATGGACCGGTTGTGGGGGCACGCGGCAGAACCCCATGCCTCCACTGCCGACATCTTCTCTTCGGAGAGACGCTGTGGGTGGATCAGTAAGACAACGACACGATCGAACGGATGTCCAGTTGCGGTGAGCCTCAGCCGAGTCCCGCAAGCAGCAGGGTGCCGCCACGCAGAATGTCGTGCTCTGAGACCTCCACCCGATCCAGGCCAAACGTGCGCATCGTCTCCTCTAGCAGGATCATCCCAGCGACGATCGTGGGGGCGCGGTCGGGGTGCAATCCCACCACTTCACGGCGCTGGTGTTCGGTCATGTCCGCGAGACGCGCGATCAGCAACTGCACAGTTGCCAGCAGCAGCGGGTAACCGTGCACACGGTCGGGGTCATAGGGATCCAGCTCCTGGTCGATCGCAGCGGCCGAGGTGGCGGTGCCCGCCACTGCGATCCCGCGCTCCACCGCGGAGCGCTGCTCGGAGGGAAGCGCGTCACGAAAGATCGCGCGCGTGTCGGCAGCGAGGTCCTGGAGCTCCTTCGGTGCGGGCGGGTCGGAGTGGATGTGGCGCTCACTCATGCGCAGCACCCCGGCCTGCACCGACACGTGGAAGCGCGCAGCGTGGTTGACGCCCACGATGAACTCGGTGGAGCCCCCGCCGATATCGATCACCACGGTGGGCTCCGCCGAGGACCCATCGCGGTCGCTCATCGCGCCGAGAAACGTCAGCTGAGCCTCTTCGTCGCCGGAGAGCACGCGTGCGTCGAGGTCGAACTCGTGGCGCACCAGCTCGGTGAACTCGGCCCCGTTGGAGGCGTCGCGGACAGCGGAGGTGAGCACAGCCATGTTGGCCTCGCACCCGTAGCGGTCGATCGTGGCGCGATAGTCAGTCAGCGTGGCCCGCACGCGGGCGATTGCCTCCTCGGAGAGACTGCCGCCAGCGTCCACGCGGTCCCCTAGGCGGGTGACCTGGGATTCGCGGTGGAGTTCCACGACCGCTCCCGAGGCGGGGTCGACGTCGGCGACCAGCAGGCGCGTCGAGTTGGTGCCTATGTCGACGACAGCCGTGCGCACAGCGGGGATCGTAGAGGCAACACGGCAGGCGCAGCGGGTTGGTGGGGGCCAAGGGACGATCGGTTGGCGATCTGGGGGCGGTGGCGTTGTTGGGCCGGGCCGGCTCGCGTGGGGGACAGCAGCGGCAGTGTTGTGGGCAGCCGCGGTAGCAACCGGGCGCATTGGGCGTGGAAGGACGTCTAAGGGGGTTCTCGCCGAGCGTGATGTTTGCTAGAACATGAGGTGCGACGCGGGGTGGAGCAGTCTGGTAGCTCGTCGGGCTCATAACCCGAAGGTCGCAGGTTCGAATCCTGCCCCCGCTACTGAGAAAAGCCCCGGATTTCCGGGGCTTTTTTCGTTGAGCGGCGGTTTGGTTGGTCGGTGGCGCGTACCAATTGCGTACCAATTTTGTGGGAGCCCGCGTCGGTTCAGGCGAGTGGCCGCCTGTTATATGACTCGTCGACGGCCGGGGCTTGACTCGCTTTTGGTTTCCTTCAGACATGTTTGGAGGTCGTCGGGGTCGGATCTGACGTAGTGGCCGAGGCGTTGGTGGGGGATGCGGTTTGCGCGGGCTTGGGCTAGTAGTCAGGTGTATGGGACGCCGAGGGGCTGGCTTGCGGCCTTTGCGTCGATGAGGGGAGTGAAGGCTCGGCGTGCACGCTGGCCTGTACTGGCGCTCCCTCTCGGTTGGGTGGGGGTCTTTGGGGCGGTGGATGTCGAATCCGTTGCGAGGCCGTCGACCATGCCCGGCGAACGCAGATATACAAAATAGTAGCGAGTACGCCTCTAATAGCGAAAACATAGCTCTGATGCTATAAATAAGGGATGGTTGACTTGCTGCCTGTCTCGGCGGCCGCTGGCGAGTTGAGCGTGCATCCCTCGCGGGTCAGGGCGCTTGTCGCCTCGGGCGCTCTTGCGGCCGAGAAGGTCGGTGGCGTTTGGCTGATCGATCGCGCCAGCGTCGATGCGCGCAACCGTCAGCAGGCCTCGGCGGGGCGTCCGCTCTCCCCGGCAAATGCCTGGGCGCTACTGCTCTGGGCATCCGGGGAGAAATTTCCATCTCAGCTCGGGCCATCGGCGCGCTGGCGAGTCCGCAAAGCTCTCGAGGTCTACGGCCTCGATGCGCTGCGCCCGCGTCTTGCCAGCCGCGCTGCGCCCTTTTCGTACTGGGCACTCGCCGGCGAGTTGCGCGCTCTATACGATCGCGCCGATCTGGTCTTGAGCGGCGCTTCGGCTGCCGTCGCGTACGACCTCGGTCTCGTAGGCCCCGACTCCGTCGATGCCTACATCCCCGCATCTCTCATCGCGTCGCTACAGAACGAGCACGCACTGCAGCGCATGTCTGGACCAGAATCGAATGTCATCCTGCGCGCGGTTCCCGATAACGCGTGGTTCCTCGATGATCGACAGTACGCTCCCCTCGCAAAAGTCGCCGTCGATCTCTGCTCATACCCCGACCCGCGCGCGACACGCGTCGGGGCTAGGGTCCTCGCCAAACTTGATCGTGCAGTGAAGGCAACGTGACACTGCCGCATGGCGAGGATCATGAGGCGCCCGTCGCGTCCATCCGCATCGAACTGATCGATCCCGACGCGATGGCACTTTGGCGCACTGTGGCGAAGGTGGCAGCGACATTCGGTCCGGATCGTCGCTGGTGTCTTGTTGGGGGCCTTATGGTCGCCCTCTTCGCAATCGAGAAGCAACAGGCACAGAGGGCAACGACCGATATTGATCTGCTCACGGACGCCCGCGCGCGTCCGAGCGGAACGGCATGGGCCACCGCACGTTTGAAAGCGCTGGGCGCGACGTCTCACAAGCTCCAGTCATCTGAGCTGGAGCGTGGTTTTCGCTTCGACCTGGACGGCCAGATCGTCGACGTACTCGCACCCGACGGTCTCGGCCTATCGGGCGCCACCACGATTGGCAAGCTCAAGACGATCCAGATCCCTGGTGGCACGCAGGCGCTCATCCGCACCGAGGTCGTCGAGATCGTGCTCGACGGCAATGCAGTCACAGTTCGTCGGCCGACGCTCATCGCGGCGCTGCTCCTCAAGGCACGCGCGCTCCGGGTCCACTCGCGGCCGGAGGATCAGCGCCACGACCTCGTGACGCTTCTCAGCCTTCTCGGAGATCCGCGTGCCGTGCGCGCTGGAATCACCATCAAGGAGATCGGATGGCTGCGATCGATGATCCCTCACTCCAAGCGAGCTTCGAGGCCACTCGCCTCCGGGCAGCTCGCGCCGCATATCGCGTGCTGATCGGATGAGCCATCTCTAGCGATGGGTGACCTGACGGCTTCCGTATTCCTCACCATTCTGGTCGCGTACCAATTTGCGTACCAATTTGAGCAAAACTGAGGGCATCCGAGGGGGCGGGTTTGGCTTGAACAAGTCAGATTGATCTGAGCGTACCCCCGTCGGTAGAACTCATAACCCGAAGGTCGCAGGTTCGAATCCTGCCCCCGCTATTCGGAAAAGCCCTCCAAATGGAGGGTTTTTCCGTGGGTGCTGGTGGAGCCCTACAGTCTCCGTCGTTCCAATGTCGTTCCAATTTCTTTTTGGAGCGCAGTTCCGAAGTCCGTGTGCGTCTGGGCAGGGGCCTGCTTGCGCTCTACCATCGTTAGGTGGGCATCCTCGGCAGTTACCGCAAGGACTGGCCGCGGGTAGGTGCGTTTCTCGGAATGGGGATTGCGGGCGCGACGGCTCTCGGTTCCAAAAGGTTGTCCCGGCCTCAGACATTCGCGGCGCTCAACTTCGCTGCGCTGACCGCCCATCAGTACGAAGAGTACGAGGACCCCGGCTATTTTCCCGGCCAGTTCAACGCGGGTGTCCTGCATAGCGATGCGCCGGATCGGTATCCGTTGAATACCAACACGGCGTTGATCGTCAACGTCCCTCTCGCCTACACCTTCTACGCGCTGCCGATCGCCTTTCCGAAGCATCGCGTCTTGGGGATCGCGCCCGTCCTGTTCGGCTTCCTACAGGCAGCGGGTCATGGGACGGTCTTCCCGAGACTGGCCGGGGATCGATATAGCCCCGGCTTCCTCGCTTCGCTGTTGCTTCACGTCCCGATCGGGCTCACCTATCTCCGCGCGCTCGATGCCGAGGAGTCGATCAAGCGGTCTGAGCTGGCGAAGGCGATGGTCTACAACTTCGCATTCGTCCTGACCAGCATCGCCGGCCCGAACGTCCTCCTTAAGAACAGAGACAGCCCCTATCGCTTCACGGCTAAACAGATGGGGCCGCACCTACCTAACGGTTCTGCCGCTTAGCTCGGTCGTGCCGAGGCGGCATCGACCGCGCGGTACTGGACACCGGGCCGGAGCCGATCTAACCTCTTCGCAATGGGCCTCTTTCGCAAGTACACCGAGAACTGGCCGAAGATCGGCGCAGTCATAGGGATGGCCTTGGGCGGCGGCAGCATCCTCGCGGCGAGCAGGAAGAACCCGATCGACCTGCGGACCCTGGCGATCATGAACTCGATGACGATGGCCGCCCACCAGGTCGAGGAGTACGTCGAACCGGGCTACTTCCCCGGCCAGGTCAACGCGGGCATGTTCAAGAGCAAACAGC
>JBAWFB010000152.1:0-30134 GCA_049591495.1 Solirubrobacteraceae bacterium | reverse complement strand
GCTGTTTGCTCTTGAACATGCCCGCGTTGACCTGGCCGGGGAAGTAGCCCGGTTCGACGTACTCCTCGACCTGGTGGGCGGCCATCGTCATCGAGTTCATGATCGCCAGGGTCCGCAGGTCGATCGGTTTCTTCCTGCTCGCCGCGAGGATGCTGCCGCCGCCCAAGGCCATTCCGACGACCGCGCCGATCTTCGGCCAGTTCTCTGCGTACTTGCGAAAGAGACCCATTGCAAAGAGGTTAGGTCGACTCCGGCCGGGTGTCCAGTGCCGTGGTCAGTTCGGACTAGGGCACGGTTGAGCTAAGTGGCAGAACCGCTAGGCAGGTGCGGCCCCATCTGCTTTGCCGTGAAGCGATAGGGACTGTTCTTGTTCTTAAGCAGGATGTTGGGACCGGCGATGCTGCTTATCGCGAATGCGAAGTTGTAAGCCATAGCCTTCGCCAGGTCAGACCGCTTGATCGGCTTCTCAGCGTCGAGTGCGCACAGGTAGTTGATCCCGATTGGGACGTGCAGCAGGAGTGAAGCGAGGAAGCCGGGGCTGTAGCGATCCCCTGCCAGCTTCGGGAAGATCGTGCCGTGGCCCGCTGCCTGTAGGAAACCGAACAGGACGGGCGCGATCCCCAACACACGCTGTCTAGAGCGCAAACCGATCCGTGTCCAGACGAGGGAAGGGCTGTCCAACTCTGCGACTAGCGCGGTGATGCGCCGCTGAATGTCGTCCCGAGTGGCCCGGACCTCCGTGAGCGGTCGCCCCTTCGGGTCGGGGAGGCTCCAGTCGATGTAGCGTCCCAATTCGCCTCTGTTAGCGCAACCTTGCGGTCACGAGTTCGGCGGCGTGCCGTTCATCAGAACCTCCGAGGCCTCGCCGCCGAAGACCTGCAGCCAGCCGCCACGCGTGTCCATGTACTCGCGAATTGCCGTGACCCGGCCGCGGCAACTTCGTAGGCGAAGCAGTAGTCGTTGACATAGCGCCGACCGTTGGGGAGCGTCGCTGACATCCTATGCTCGGTCAGCACAGTGTTGCCCTCGCCGACAATCGACCGGCGCTCGAATGCCACGTCGGCGAAGAACCTCGGATAGTCGTACGCCATGAATGCCACGATCGCATCCCGGTCGAGGTCGTTGAGGCCCTGCGGCGGCCCTGCATCATCCCGATCGCCCAGCCCGAGCGCGACCTGCGTAGCATTGCCCGCAGGAGCCACCCAGATCACATCGGGATGCAGCAACGCCCTGATGCGATCCGGATCCCCCGCCGCGTAAGCCGCGTAAAGCGCCCCAACAGTCTCCTTCGCGTTCATCACCCCGAGCATAACCCGGCGAGACCTACACCGCTCGCCGAATTCGGACATCAATATCCGGCGGTGCGCTCGGTACCCAGCGCTCGAGCCGCGTGGAAGAATTGCATGGTGCTGAGCGTGCGAGCGGCCGTGCCTGCCGATGCGATGGGGGTCGCGCAGATTCACGTTCGCTCACGCTAGTTGGCGACGGTTCAATGATCTTGACGCGCGGATTGTTGTTCGAGACACTCATTGCGTGGAGCGACACGCCAGCGCCTGGAACGGCGAAGAGCAGCGATGACCAAGTACACAAATGACAGCTCGAACTTCGGTGCTGATGGCCCCTTCTTCCACATCATCCGAGAGGGCCTGAGGGGGCTCGTCGATGGGGATGACTACTTCGACATGCTCGCCGACGACGTCATCTTCGAGTACGTCATCTCCGTACCCGGCTACCCCAGGCGTCTGCAAGGACGACAGAGCATCATCGACCTCTACAGCGGCTACGACGACTACATGAGCGTGCACAGCGCCGACAACCTGCGCAGCTACCGAGACCCAGAAGCCTCGGTCGTCGTGCTCGAGTACGAGGTGCACGGCGAAACAGTCCAGACCGGACGGCCATACGACAACCGCTTTGTCTCCATCATCACCATCAAAAACCAAAAGGTGACGCACTGGCGAGATTACCTCGACCCGATCGCCGTCTTCGAGGCAACAGGGTGGCCCGACACCTCGACTTGAGAAGTGGTGCACACAGGGAACCCGCGTCTGGCTGCAGCTGTTCGATCGCGGCTGCGGTCGCCGAACTCCTCGCCGGTGGAGGAGTCAGCGCATATCCGGCTGGGGGTGGCTGCTCACGGGTCGCGCCATTCGGGCTTGCTGGAGCCGCGGGGCACGAGGATCGGGTCATTCCAGCAGGGCGGGGTCGCAGAGAAGATGACCGGCGGGGCGAGCTGCGCCAATGTTCCCATCGGGGTCTCGCCGATCACGCCGTCGGGCTCGGCGATCCGGTGCTCGGGCGTGCTGTTCACATCGGCGGGGTCGACCTCGCCGAGCGAGGTGACGAACATCCCGGTGCGGGCGAGGCTAACGGTCACGTGGTAGCTGCCGCCCTCGCGTGATCGGCGCAGCAGGGCGGCGGTCGCTCCCGCTGCTCCGAGGTAGCCGGTGATGAAGTCGTTGAGCATCCCTGTCGGGGGCAGCTTGGGGTCTTCATTGCTGCCTTCGATCGCCATAACGCCGGACGCGGCCGAGCCGTTCATGTCGAATCCGGCGCGGTCGCGCCAGGGTCCGTCGTGACCGTATGCGTTGACTGACACGCTCACGATCCCGGGGTGGCGTTCGGCGAGCCGTTGAGGGCTGAGACCGTGCTGAGCCATCTTGCCCGGCCTGTGGTTGTCGACGACCACGTCGGCGTCTGCCAGCAGCTCCTCGACGCTCGCGCGGTGCCGCTCGATGCGGAGGTCGAGGTTGGCGCTGCGGCTGCCGACGTTGGCCTCGTTGTAGATGAAGTCGTGCTCGAAGTGGTTCGGGAAGGTCGCGTTTAGCACGTCGGCGCCGTGCTCGGCGAGTGTCCGTCCGACCGTCGGTCCGGCGACCGCGTGCGTGAAGGAGAGCACGCGCACGTCACCCAACGGCCGCTCTGAGGGGGCGAGGGGCTGAGGGTCTGAGTCGGCGATCTTTTCGATCTCGATGACCGGCGTCGCCGCGAGCAGCGCGCCCTGGGGGTGATCGAGCCATTCCCGCGGGGCGCGAGCGATCGTCACCGCCAGACCTTGCGCGGTGGCGGCGTCCTCGAGCTTGGCAGAGTCCCACCGACCGAACGCCGCGACGATCTGCTCCCATTCCGGCGGGCAACCGAGGAAGCGAAGCCAGTCGGCTGCCATGTGCGGGTAGACACCCGAGGCCATCACGATCCGCCCGTCGCGAGTCTTGTATGAGGACAGCAGGAAGAAGTTGTCGAGTGCCAGCGCGTGCGAGTGGGGAAGACCGTTCAGGGTCGGGTGCCACGCGTAGTGTGGGGTGATCCCGTGAACCGCCTTGCACAGATCGAGATGCAGATCCTGCCCGGCACCGCCGCGCGCCCGCCAGATCGCGGCTGCTCCGACGGCGCCGGCCATGATCGGTATCCCGATCGCCGCTGCTAGACGCAGCCGGCTGGGCAGGATCGGGTCGGCCCCCGCGAAAGTGACCGACCCGCCGGTGTCAGCGACGGACAGGCCGAGCTCGTCGAGCAGAGCGTCGAGTGCGGCCACGGGCTGGAAGTCCTCGGTTGCGCGACGGTCCTGCGGCTGGAGAGTCTCTCGCGCTGACACGAGCCGCATAATCGACCCGCGAGGGCATGAACGCAATCGAAGTTCGGAATGGCTCTATAGACCTTGGCTATGCACGTTCGGCGCCCGCCAAGTCGACCCGTTGAGCGGCGGCGCGCAGCTCTGCCAGCAGCGCTTGCACGGCGGCGGAGTGCCGGCCGATGACGGTCACGGCATAGAGCTGGCGTGCGACTGCCGGGCGCAGCGGGATCATGTTGACGCCCGAGACCCGGATCAAGCCGAGAACGGGCGCCAAGCCGATCGCGACCCCGGAGGCGACCAGGCGAGCGCCCGCGAGGTCATCGGTTGACTCCAGTACGCTCGCCGGGACAAGGCCCGCCTCGAGGAACAGCCCATCGAGCTCCCCGCGAAACTCGGGGAACCGCGCCGGCGAGGGAAGCAGTAGCGGCTCTCCCTTCAGCATGTCGAGCCTCATGTGCTTGCGTCGTGCGAGGCGATGACCCTCGGGCACCGCCACCATCAACGACTGCGTCAAGAGTCGATGAGAAATGAAGCTCCGTTCGTCCGGACCCTCGGAGTCGTGCGCCGCGACCACCACTCCGATATCGAGCTGTCCGCTACGCAGTCCTCCCAGCACAGCGGCGGCCTGGGACTCCTCCAGCACCAGCTCGACATCCGGGAACTGCTCCCGAAACGCGCGCACGGCAGGTGGGACGACGCTGCGCAGCCCGGTGACCACCGAGCCAAGCGCGACACGCCCAGCGCAGCCGGTCGCCAGCGCGACGAGGTCCAGCTCGGCCCGATCGAACTCGGCCAGTCCAACCGCCGCCGCACGCACGAGGACCTCCCCGGCCTGAGTGAGCGACAGCGGACGACTGCCGCGGTTGAACAGCCGCTGCCCAAGTTCCCCCTCCAGCGCCGCAATGTGATGGGACACCGACGGCTGCGTGTAGTCCAATGCCTCCGCAGCCGCAGAAAACGAACGACGCTGCGCGACCTCATAAAACACCCTGACCCGCCGAAGGTCCAACATCGAGCAATCCTATCCTCGCGGCCTATGTATAGATGATCGCAATCGACAACCTGGGCGTCGGGTGGCTGGTTTGGATCTGTCGCCGAGCATGACTGAGAGTTCTAAGCCGTCGCGGTGAGCGGGTCGTCCGGCACGGTCCAGGTGGCTAGCCTGTGGCGACTACTGGCCGGGGGTTATGAGCTCAGTGCCTGGAATATGGGTTGCCAGGCGGCGTGGGTCTCGTGTGAGCAGCGGGCGGGCGGTCACGGCCGCGTGCGCCCCGATCAAGAAGTCGGGGAGGATCGCTTCGCGTGTCCCTCCCGCGCGGCGGTAGTTGGCGTGGGCATGCCCGGCAAGGAACGCCGCCGCAAGCGGGATCTCCTCAATCACGACCATCGAGGGAAGCGCCGACCGGAGTGCTTCGATGCGAGAGAACCGCGGAGCGATCTCGGCGAGCACGACGACGTTGACGACGATCACGCCGCGCTGAGCTGCCAGCGTGAGCTGCTCCTGTGACCAGGCGAGCCAACTGGAGTCTTCTGTAAATACGTCGAGCAGGACGCTGCTGTCGATGAGCGTGCCCAGCGCCGAGCTCACCGGCGAGTGAGCGCGAGAATCTCGTCTGTGGTCATCTCGCCGTCGCCCGCGCCACGCATCCGTGCAATCTCTTGCGCGGCACGAGTGCGGTCCACGAGTAGCCGGGCACCTCGCTTGTCGAGCTCAAACTCGACATCGCTACCTGCATGGATGCCAAGCGCTTGTCGGACGTCCAACGGAATCGTGACCTGCCCCTTCTGTGTCACCCGCATACGGTAAGACTAGCAAGTAATACTCGGTGCTATGGGACGTCGTTCGTCGGTCTCCAGCTCGTCCGCGAGCGTGGAAAGCTGCCAGGAGGTCCTTGCACAGCAACAGCACGTCGCTGAACAACGCGGCCAGCGACTCCTCGTGCCGGACACGAAACCGCGCGATCGTCGAATGATCCGGTGTCTGCTGCGCCGTGAGCACCCGGTAGGCCACGTCCTCCACGCACTTGCGCTCGATCCCCCGCGACGAGCGTTCCCCACGCGCGTACGCGTAAAGCAGCAGCGCGACCATCATCTCCGGCTCAAACGCCGCCCGACCCCACCCATCCAAGCGATACGACGCATAGAACGCCGACAAATCGATCCGCTCAACCGACTCCAGCACGAACCACGCAAGATGATCCTCCCCCAACCAATCCCGCGGATCCGGCGGCATCAAAAACACCTGCTCACGATCACACACCAAAAAGTTGTAGCTCATCCCCTGAAGTGTCTTAAACGCCCCAGACAGACCCCAGGTTTACGCGACACCCACGACGAGATGCGCGCGTATCGGCCAAGCTCAATGAGCGCTCACAACGCTCAGCACCGAATCGTTAGTCTTCGCGTACGGGCATTCGACATGGCATACATTCGGTCTCGGTGCACGTAAACCCCGGCATGGGCACGGTATGGCCGTTGCAAAACCGTTGCAAACGCGCCGGAAATGGCTCTAGTGAGCCAACTCGAACCGGGCGCCCCGATATTTTTTGTCTGCGAACCTATGCGAGCAGGAGCGAATACGGGCGAACAGAGCCGAAAGTTGGGCGCTGCGGTGTCGAGCCTGTGGGCTGCCAGGTGGTCGCAGCGTTGCAGAGTCGTTGCATGGGTCTGCAAATCCGTTGCAGACCCGCTGCGAAGCGGCCCCTCGCTTGAGATCCAAGCGTATTCGCCGGCTGTTGAGTTGCCGTGGGCTGCTATGCGGGATGATCGAGGAGCGGAGATGGTGAGTGGCTCGCAACCGCTCTTTCGTCCGAAGCGCAAGCGTGACGTCGCTGCTGAGTGGCACTCGCTATCGCTCGGCGAGCAGGAGAGTCGGATGGGTCCGCATGATTGTGGTGGGAGTGGTTCATGGTGGCGCTCCGGAGCGCGCTGCCGCCGGTGGTCCGATGCCGTTGGAACAGGTTGCCGCAAGTGCTGATCGTGCGCTGCCGGACCCGCCGCTTGCGGCGAAGGCTGGGTGTGACTGACTAGTCCCCTGTCGCACTGGCACAATGCTCCTCCTATGGGGAGGAGAGGACTCGAGCTTCGCGTCATGCGTGCCGCACGGCGCGCGGGGGGCTTGCTCTTCTTGATGATCCTTCTCACGCTCGCGATGGGCCAGGGGCAGGCCCAAGCGAGCGGCGGGTCGCTCTCGGGCACCCTGGTGTACTCCGATATGAGCCCGGCGAGCCGGGTGCTCTTGTTCGTACTGCCTGCCCACGCGACCGGCCCCGTGCAGCCGTATGAAACGCTCACTAACGCGCAGGGTGAATGGTCGCTGAGTTCGATAGCGCCCGGTGAATACACGGTCGACGTGATCGTTGTCCCCGCGAGTGGCACCCGTGAAACCCGCACTAGCCAGACGGTCACCCTCACGGAAGGTCAGTCGATCGCCCTCGGGACGATAACCATCGGTGCGCCAACGGTCTCAGAAGCAAGAACAGAAAGCGAAACCGTGGCAACCGGCACCCTCACAGTTGCTGTCAAGACAGCCGAAGGCCTGCCCGCCCTGGGTGCGGTGGTGACGGTTCCAGGGGAGAGCGCGAGCGTTCCGCCCGGAGGCGCCATCTCCGCGCAAGTGCGGAACGGAACGGTCGCGGTCACCGCTACCGGCACCCCGCCTGACGACGCCACGCAGGTTTCAGCGACCGCGCAAGCGACCGTCACCGCGGGTCAGACGACATCCGTCACGCTGACGCTTCCACCAAGCCCCCCACTCTCCGTGCCAGCCGGGACTGCAGCGAGCAACAGCCAGCGCGACCTCGGGTACCTGAATGCCGAGCGCGCGCGCTGGGGTCTACCAGCAGGCTTGACGCTCGATCCCGCCTGGTCACAGGCCTGCGCCGCCCACGACGCTTACCTAGCGGAGAACAACCGCCTCGAACACCCCGAGGACAGCAGCCTCCCCGGTGCGTCCCCAGGAGGCGCGTGGGCTGGCGAAAACAGCATCCTCGCCGCCGACGGTGGCTGGACCGCCGAAGCAAACCCATGGGAGGACGCTCCGATACACCTCGACCAGCTTTACACGCCCGACCTCACGATCGTCGGGATCGATGAATCCAGCGACACCTGCACCACGACATGGCCGGGAATCGGCGCACCGCTACAGCCCGCCGGCACGATCATCACCTACCCAGGCAACGTACCAGCGGATTCCCGCCGTCCGAGTTGGCGGGGGAGTCACCATTTGTACCTGGAAAGTTCGTCGGGCTGCCGGAAGGCACGATCGCCGGCCGCGAGATCTTCGTCTACGAGGAGCACGGTCCGTGCTCGCTGTTCGCCTGCCTGAGCGCCAACGCCCCGGAAATCCAATCGGCGACGCTCACCGGCCCGACCGGGCCCGTCGAAGTCCGCACCGTCGGCGGAAACACCAACGGAGTCGGCGGATACCTGACCGGCGCGATCATCATCCCTGTAAAATCTCTCGCCGCGAACGCCACCTACACCGCCGAAGTCACGCTCGCGCCTTACGGAGAACTGTCCGCAGAGCCTCACCGCTGGACCTTCCAGACAGGAGCCGCGAACCCAGAAGGCCGGATGCTGACCAAGGACAGTTCACCGCGCAACCCTCGCTACCAGGCGCCACGCATCAGCAAGCTCCGCGTGACGCCCGCCGCGTTCTCGATCACCCGCCGAGGACGCCGCCACACTATCGGGGCGCTCGTGACCTACCTGGACTCCGCGCACGGCACCATCAGCTTGGTGGTGTATCGCCTGAGCACCGGAATAATCGTCGGCGGGGGCTGCACAGCGCCCAGGGCACACACCGCACACAAGAGATCCTGTACTCGCTACACCCGCGTGTACTCCATCAAGCACAGCGACTAACAAGGCCACAACTCGTTCCGCCTCACAGGCCGCTACGGACACCGTCGGCTGGCGCCCGGCAGATACCACCTCGCCGTCATCGGTTCCCCGCCCACCGTCTCCTTCTCAGTGACCGCGTAGAGCAAGCAACACCACCCAGCCTCGCGGGAAGCGAGTGCACAGGCGGACACCATGCAAGCTGATGGATTGGACGACTCGCGACAGTGCCGCCGGGGGCGGCGACGACTACAGCGATGGGCATCGCGAAGCAAGGGTCAGCGAGCTTGTAGCGCGCGCCCGTCGCGTTCGCCCAGTCCGGTGGCCCCGATAGAAGAGTGCGTGCAGCGCGCATTGCAGAGCGCGTCTCGGCGGTGGACCATCGTTCTATACGCCGAGGTGGGTTGTCTGCCGATACGGCCGTGATGTTGCGCCTCCGGCATGCCTGCACCCTCCTCACCATGATGGTCATCGCTTGCGGGACCTGGGCGTTGGCGGCTGCGCCGGCCGGCGCGACCGGTGCAAACACGATCGCCGTTGCCGGTCCTCTACCGCAGAATGCTCTCGTGGTCGGCGGGGGGCAGCCGGTCGAATTCTTCCGTGTTGCCCTCTCGGCCGGGGACCAGCTCGATTTGAGCTACGACATGTTGAACGAACCCAACTGTGGCTACCTGTACCTGTTCGATCCGACGGTCACCGACTTCAACCTCGAGCAGGCCAACGCGGTGTCTTCGAGCAACGTCCGCCCAGGCGAGCAGGCCGTAGCGCTTACATCGAGCTTCAACGGGGTCGGCACGTTGGCCGTCTCGATCGACGGACCGAACTATTTCGGACCAGGAAGTCTCGCGTCTACCCGCTACCCGCCCCTCGGCGCGCCCGAGTCCTCGTGCGACGTGGTCACACCGTTCAGCCTGACCGCGACGATCGAGCACCTGACCCAGGCCAGCTTCCTGCAGCTCCCCAGCCGTCTCGCCAGGCCAAGCCAACGTGTGCGTCTGCAGGCGCGCATCCAGTCACCCGCTGGCACGCCGGAAGGCGAATGCATGTTCGAGCGCCTCAAGGGCTCCCTGCCCGTGCGCGTGGCAGAGGCGCCGGTACACAACGGGATGTGCGGAGCGACCGTGCGGGCGGGCCAGAGAGGTACGGTCGCCTTCCGTGTCACGTTCACGGGCAGCAGCTGGCAGACATCGCAAGCCACCAGCCGCAAGATCGTCGTGCGCTGAAACGCGCTCGTTCACGATCTTCCTGCAGGAGGACTGCCTGTACCGGCCCGAGGCCGGCAGGCTGCCGCGCCTGTGCTCGCAGGCGATAACCGGCCCGATCTTCGAGATCCTCCAGCGCGAGGTCGCAGCCGGCGACTTCGCGCGCATCGTCAGCCGCCTCCCCCAGCTCGCCTACGTCGCGATCACACTGTTCGCCGGCGCCGATGAGGCGATCAGGCTGGTCGAAGGGGCGAATTGGGCCCGAGCTGGCTGGCTCAGACATCACGGAGCCGCAGAGCCTTGGGTTAGGTCACGGAGCGCGCGCAGCCCGCTCGACCCGTCGGCAGGTTCGCGACGCCTGCTTTCCCCCGGCGAGCGGGAAGCGTCGTCATCGCCGATGTCGTCGCTGCTCGGGACGAGATGCGCGCGTGTCGGCCGATGCTCAATGAGCGCTTACAGCGCTCAGCGCCGAATCGTCAGTCTTCTCGTATGGATGTTCGGCATGGCATACATCCGGTCTCGGTGCACGTAAACCCCGGCATGGGCACGGTATGGCCGTTGCAAACCCGTTGCAGGGCGGCTGAAAACGGCTTGTCTAAGCTAACTTGAACCGGTCGCCCCGATACTTTTTGTCTGCGAACCTACGCGAGCAGAAGCGAATACAGGCGAACAGAGCCGAAAGTCGGGCGCTGCGGTGCGAGCCTGTGGGCTGTCCCGTGGTCGCAGCGTTGCAGCAGAGTCGTTTCACGGGTCTGCGAATCCGTTGCAGACCCGCTGCGAAGCGGCCCCTCGCTTGAGATCCAAGCGTATCCGCCGGCTGTTGAGCTGCCGTGGGCTGCTATGCGCGTGGGCTGCTATGCGGGATGATCGAGGAGCGGAGATCGTGAGCTGACTCGCCACCGCTCTTCGTCCGAGGCGCTGGTGCCGGACTCAGCCCACAACTCGCTTGCTCACGTAATGGAGCAGCACCTAGGCAGGCCGTAAACGGGAGCGTTTAGACTCTCGCGGCGTGTCAGTGACGAGAGACCCTGGGTATGCGTTGAGTTCCTCCAGCGAGGGCGAGCACGAGCGGCTTGGCCGGCAGTCCGACATGTATGCAGAGTTCACACGCCGTCTGCTGGCGCGTGCAGGCGTCGAGCCCGGGATGCGGGTCCTCGATGTCGGCTGTGGGCCGGGCAATGTCAGTTTGCTTCTGTCCGAGCTGGTAGGCGTCGATGGTTCGGTGGTCGGCGTCGAGCGTGACGAGGAGGCCATCTCGACCGCGCGCCGGCGGGCAGTCAAGTCGGGGGCAGCGAACGTCGAGTTTGTGCTTGGGGACTTTCGGGAGGTTGAGTTCGCCGATGATTCGTTTGATGTGCTGGTAGGGCGGCTTGTGCTCATGTATCAGCGCGATCCGGCGGAGGCGGTGCGGGCCGCGGCGCGACACGTCCGCTCTGGTGGGGTGGTCGTGTTCGCGGAGATGTGTATGCGCGTGGGCTCAGCGATATCGGAGAGGTTCTTTGTGTCCTGGCCCCCGACACCGGCGTCTGAGCAGCTCAGCGGATGGATTGATTGCACTTTCGGCGGGTTGGGCACGCAGCCAGATATGGGAATGCGGTTGCCTGCGACGTTTGCCGAAGCCGGCCTGTTGCCCAGCCCAGATCTCGATAGCGAGGTCGTTATCGCATCGGGCGAGGAGGCGATCTTCGAGGCGGTGGAATACGCCCGCAGCTTGCTGCCGAGGATGGTGGCCGCCGGTGTAGCCACCGAGGAGGAGGTGGACATCGACACTCTCGCTGAGCGCCTGCGCGCCGACAGCGGCCCGGCCGGACGCATCACATTCTGGCCGACGATGGTCGGTGCGTTCGCAACAAAGCCAGCCTAGGAGCGCGGGTTACTAACTGGGTGGGTGTTCTTCCCTCGTCTTTTGGAGATCACCCGGGGAGGTAGTCTGTTGCGCCGTGACCGATGACGAGGTGCTCGCCCGCGCATATGGACTCGCGCGGGCATACCTGGAAGGAGTGGGCGAGCGTCATGTGGGTGGCTCCGATCCGGGGCGGCTGCGCCGGGCGCTGAGCGATGATGGCGAGGGTGCGGTGGAGGTTCTTGAGCAGCTCGCACTTGACGCTGATCCGGGGCTCATCGCGTCTGCGGGGCCGCGTTACTTCGGATTCGTTGTAGGGGGATCGCTGCCTGTCGCGCTTGGAGCCGACTGGCTTGTTTCCGCGTGGGACCAGATGTGCGGCACTTACAGTTCCTCGCCGGCGGTCGCGGTCGCCGAGGAGGTTGCAGCGGGCTGGCTGCTGGAGTTGCTTGGTCTACCCGCTAGTGCGAGCGTTGGTTTCGTGACCGGCGCGCAGATAGCGAATTTCAGCTGCTTGGCGGCGGCTCGCGGCGAGCTTCTGCGGCGAGCGGGTTGGGATGCTGAGGCGCAAGGGCTGTTTGGGGCTCCATTAATCGACGTGCTGGTTGGTGAGGAGGTACACGTGACGCTGTTGCGTGCGCTTCGCTTTCTTGGTCTCGGTCAGGATCGGGTGTCGCGAGTGGGCGTCGATGAGAACGGTGCGATGGACCCGGTCGCGCTCGAGGATGCGCTACGGAATGCCGAGGCCCCGGTGCTGCTCTGCGTCCAGGCGGGCAACGTCAATACGGGGGCGTGCGATCCGCTCGGCCCGATCGCGGACCTCGCGGCTGAGCACCACGCGTGGCTGCACATAGACGGAGCGTTCGGCCTGTGGGCCGCCGCGTCGCCGCGCTTGCAGCGCTTGGTGGCAGGGAGAGAGCGGGCGGACTCGTGGGCCGTCGATGCGCATAAGTGGCTCAACGTTCCCTACGACTGTGCACTTGCGATCGTTGCGCCGCGAGAGGCTCTACCGCGCGCGATGACGCTCAGCGCGGCCTATCTGACGCGCAGCGATGAGCGCGAGCCGGCCGAGTTTGTCCCAGAGGCCTCTCGTCGTGGCCGTGCGATTCCGGTGTACGCGGCACTGCGTTCTCTGGGGCGCCGTGGCGTTGCCGAATTGGTTGAGCGCTGCTGCGCACATGCGACGCTAATGGCCTCTCTCCTTCGGGAGGGCGGCCTGCAGGTGCTAAACGAGGTCGTACTGAACCAGGTCCTGGTTGCCGGCACTCCCGAACACCTCGCCCGCGTTCAGGCCGAGGGCACCTGCTGGCTCGGTGGCACGACCTGGCGTGGACGCCACGCCTTGCGTGTGTCGTTTTCCAACTGGTCAACAACCGAAGACGACGTTCGCCGCAGCGCGCGCCCGATCCTGGACCTAGCCAGCTGACGTTTGACTCACCTCAGCCCACGCCTTGCAAAAGACCCCCTCTAGAGCTCACACTGCTAGAACGTCACATGCGAGGCAGGCGACACGCCCGCCCGCTGAGCACTGCAGGCGCTAGCTGACAGCGACGTCACGCTTGTGCTCAGGACGAGACGCGCGCGTATCCTCCAATGCTCAATTAGCGCTCGCAGTGCTCAGCGCTGAACGTCAGTCTTCGCGTACAGATGTTCGGCATGGCATACATCCGGTCTCGGTGCACTTAAACCCCGGCATGGGCATGGCATGGCCGTTGCAAGCCCGTTGCAAAAGCGCCGAAAATGGCTTTAGCAAGCCAACTCGAACCGGGCGCCCCGATTTGCCGTAGGTTTGCGAATAGCCGCGAACAGGAGCGAAAAGCTCAATAGGGGCGGGGCTCGCGGTGCAGGCCGCTGGAGTCGGTCTACTGGTCTTCCGGTCAGACGTACCGCTCGCGCAGCCAACCCTCGACTTCCGAGATGCGGTAGCGGTTCATGCCGGGGGTGTGGATGTGCGGCAGGCCGCGTCGTTGCTGAAGCTCGATCCAGCGGGTCGTGACGCTCAGATGCTCGGTTAGGCGCTGCTCGGTGATCCAGGGCTCGGGCGAGGGCTCTTCGCCTTTGTGCTCGCGCGGCGGCTTCATTGGCCGGTGGCGATGCAGACGTACGCGTCACGTCTTCGTGCGTC
This sequence comes from Solirubrobacteraceae bacterium, assembly GCA_049591495.1. Classification (GTDB taxonomy): domain Bacteria; phylum Actinomycetota; class Thermoleophilia; order Solirubrobacterales; family Solirubrobacteraceae; genus Palsa-744. The sequence goes on along the minus strand of JBAWFB010000152.1, from coordinate 16,548 downwards.
CGGCTCGCAGGCATGGGATCGTGGCTTCTTGCAGCGCATGGCTGTCGATCAGACCACGCGCAGGATCTCAAGGGCCCTTCTGAGGAGAGCCTGGTGCGATGCGAGTGCTAGCCGTTCTCTGGGCATGGATATAAGAAGAAGGCGCGAAAGGGGGGCCTTGCGGTACAGGCCCGCAAAGAAACCGACCGCTCGCATGTAAGCGGTCAAAGCCACGGTCCGCGGGTCTACCATTTATTGACCTTTGTGCTTAGGGGGCAAGCCGATGGTTCCTGTAGACAGATGTCTGCTAAAATATACTTCATTGGAGGTTCACTACTGCCTCGAAGCAGCAGATATCGGGATACAATCGGAGTCATGAGCGTCGCGAGACCGAAGAAAATCGCTACTCCAAAGGTGGCGCCGCCGCCTTCCAAGCGTCCGGATCTCGCGCGCGGTCTCCCCGGGACCGATCGTGAGCGCGCTGAGCAACGCCGCCGCTTCGCCGAGGAGCACCGTGAGACGCTGCGTCGCCTCGGCAAATAGTAGATGCCGGTCTACTACCCCGAGTTCGGGGATTTCTGCGACGTCGCCGCTGACATCCTCGGCATAACGTCTGAGCAGATCGCACGTCTCCCAAATGTTGGTCTCGCCGAGTCCGCGCTAGCGGCGCCGCGTGCCGGCTTTGGCGATGTCGAGGTCTATCCGACGATCTTGGAGAAGGCCGCGATCCTGCTGGAGCGCTTGGCGCGCAATCATCCACTGCCGGATGGCAACAAGCGCACCGCGTTCTTCCTGGCCGGCCTCTTCCTAGAGGCGAACGGCCTGCCGCTTTGTGGCGCGCAGCCACACACCGATGTGCCTATGGTCGAGCGCATCGCGGCTGGCCAAATCGAGCACGGGGAGGTCTTGGAGTGGCTATCGACACGCACCGCTACCGGAACCGCATAGGATCGCAGTCGCCCGCTCCAACTTGAAGTTGCTGTCATACATCCCGGGGCGGCCGATGATTTCAGACCGCAAAACGGTTCTTGGTCTGGCTGCCCGCTCTCGGCGGTCGTTGGTCATACTTGGGCTTGAGCTGGCTCGCGAGACGCGACCCATCTACCGACAGTTGCTCCGACAGGCGTAGCGTCTACTGCATTGCGGCGGAGCCAGCCGTCTCGAAGCGTATGCCCACTTCCTTAGCCTTGGTTTTGGTCAGTTTGCTTCCTCCTTGCAAGGCTTTCCCTTCCGCCATCTTCTTTGCTAGTTCATAGAGACGGTCGGCTGCTCTTGGAGGCCAGCCGCATTGGCTGGCCTGGGCGCGGATCACGTGAGGGTCGATCTCGCGTTCACAGAGCTTGAGCGCTTTCAGTGCGTCTACCGCGCGTCTCTTGTCCGTTGAGTGCAGTACGTCGAGCGCCATGCTCCGCACCGCTCCGATAAGCACTGGCTTGGCCGGTTCGGCCGGGTGGTGCTCGTTCGTGCGAGGGTCGGTAGCTCCCCATACACGAATCCAGTCCGTTAGACCGTCTTCCTCCCATGAGGTCGCGCAGATTGCTGGTGGAGCTAGGTGTTCGGCGCTCGCCATCATCTCCGCGTTAGCCCACACGACCAGCAGCGGCCCACTAAAGGCGGACAGTTGTTCCCGCGCGATCAGAACCTGTATGTCGAGACCGTCTCGAAAGAACTTTCGGTCTTCGCTGGAGAGTTTCTTGCCTACGCCAGCTGACAGCCTGGGAATGTGCTGTGCCTGGGGCACCAGCACCGCGCCATCGGTTCCTTTGGTGAAGGCTTCTCCGTAGAGCCAAACAATGCCGTCGGCTATGAGCTGATCGGTTGGCGGATACGACTCAATGACATAACGATCCATGGGCACTACGCTAGTCCTTGGTCGGATGGAAGTGCCCGGAGACGCGCACTGGAGCGTCTCAGAAGATTGAAAGGGGGCTCCTACGCTATTGGCTGTGTCGGTGCAGCCCTACCCGGATGACCAAATCAAGCGGTTCGGCGAATTTGCTGAGTTGTTTCTACGCTGCCGCGCGGCATGGCGAGAGGTCACGATCGAAACGGAAGGTTACCCTGGCCCCGGTTCGCTGGCTGCGCGCGACCGGCAGGAAGTGGCCGAGCACCTGGCGCCAGGACGCCCTCGTGCTGCGCTCGTCATCCCGTCGGCTGTCCAGCGGTACATGCTCGCGGCAAGCGAGCAGTTCGGTGGGCTCGCTGCCCTGTACCAAGCCGAGGAGGTTCTGTACAGCCCCGCGAACCTTGCACGGAGCCTGATCGAGCACTGCGCGAGCGCGGCCTGGGTGCTCGGAACCGATGGCGAGCCGGTCGCGAATCGTCTGGCTCGTGCGTACCGCGAGGAACTCAAGAGCGCGGAGGAGGCGAAGAAGAACGCAGGTCGCCTGCTGGGCAAGTCGCACCCCGAATACCTGCGGATGGCCGAGGGCTTCAAGCGGTGCAGCGAGGAGATCGAGGAGGTCTTCCCCGGAGGATGGAGCATGGACGAGAACGGCCACCGACTGCTTTATGAGCAGCGCCTGCCGGGCTTGGAGGAGTCGGTCACATGGTTGCTGAGCGAGTTCCTAAGCCGTCCTCAGAGCCCGGACGTGGGACGTGGCACGTATGGCTACATCTCGAACATGGCGCATCCGACGCTCTACAGAATCTCGGGCTTGTGGGCTGTCGAGGAGCGCGACGGGAAGCGCGTGCCTGTGCTCGACGTCGGGATCGAGGACCACGAGAAGCAGGCTCAGCTCATCGTCAGCCCTTACTACGAGCTGCTGGCGTGCGTGATGACGTATCACGGCTGGCCGAGGGTCCGGTATCGCGAACTGACGCACGCGATTGATCGACTGCTCCCCGACCTACTCCCGGCCGAGCAGTGAGGAGAGCAGCCGCGGCCGTTCAGGTCCGCGCCCCGCAAGGTCGTACCGCAGCGGCGCCTCAAGCTGCCTTCGTTGGTCGTGAAGGAATTTGGACTTTAATCTCTAAGGCATGCGACACGGCTCTTGATTTGGGACCGCACAGGGACCGCAGGAACCCCGAAAACCGCATAACTAAGCCGATCTGAACCGTTCGCCCCGATTTCCTTCAGAAACCGCGAACAAGGGCGAAAACCCGCGAAAACGCTGGGATGGCGGCGGTGGTATTCGCGGGATTCGGGGATGTTCGCGGGGATTGGGATCGCAGAGGGACCGCATTGGCGGGGAAAGGGACCGCAGCAGGGACCGCAAGATCGTCGGGCGCATGCCTCCGACGAAGATCGGTCTACCACCGTGGATCACGGTCTCCTCTTATCTCCCCAGATAGCGTTATGCGGGATCGACTGGTCGACGTCGCTGGTCGCGGGCGCGGCCTTGGCGAAAAGCGGGTTCGAGAGTAGCCTTCTCTGAAAGACGCCCGCATCACTACCCGGGAGGACACTTCGTGAGCACCATCGGCCGAGAGGACCAGCCGCTCGATCGAGTGCGGGTTGGGGACCTCGAAAACTTCCACGAGGGGCCACCGCTTGAGCTGTTCGGTCGGCTGCGCGCCGAGTGTCCGGTGCACTGGTCGGACGGCATCACTGACTATCCCGACGAGGACGGCTTCTGGTCGGTGACCACAGCCGAGGACGTGTTCGAGGTCAGTCGCGACTGGCAGACTTTTTCCTCGGAGATCGGTGGCTTCACCACCACCAAGAACGCTGGCCTGTCACTCGAGATGCAGCAGGCGATGTTCATCGGCATGGATCCGCCCAAGCATGATCGCCTTAAGTCGCTCTTCCAGCGCGGCTTCACGCCGAAGCGGATCGCCGAACACGAGCACGCGATCCGCGCGATCGCGATCGACGTGCTTGAGCAGCTCGGGGACCGGGAAGGCTGCGACCTGGTCAGCGACGTCGCGCAGCCGGCGGTCTCGCGGGTGATCGGCAGCTTTATGGGCCTGCCGCCCGAGGACGACGAGGTGTGGGCGCGCCTGATGAACGCACTCGTTGCCGCAGGCGACCCTGATGTCTCGCCCGAGGGCACACAGGTAGTGATGGATCGTGACGTGCCGGAGATCTTCGAGCGCTGCGGCAGGCTGATAGCCGAGCGTAGGCAGTCGCCGACCGACGATCTGACCAGCGTACTGGTGCACGCGGAGGTCGACGGCGAGCGGCTTGAGGACCACGAGATCGTGATGGGCTTTGTGCTGCTGATGGCGGCCGGCAATGACAGCACCAAGGCGACGTACTGCAGCGGCATGCGGGCGCTGATGGAGCACCCGGAGCAGCTACGTATGCTCGTCGAGGATCCCTCGCTCGTGCCTGGCGCCGTCGAGGAGTCGCTGCGCATGTTCCCCGCGTTCGGGCACTTCGCCCGGACCGCGACTCGCGACACCGAGTTGCACGGGCAGAAGATCCGCGAAGGTGAGAAGCTCGTCATGTGGTATCCCTCGTCTAATCGCGACGAGACGCGCTTCGAGGAGCCTGACCGCTTCGACGTCACCCGCAATCCCGAGCACCAGGCTTTCGGCGCCGGAGGGCGACACTTCTGCCTGGGCACCGCGCTGGCGCGCTTGGAGCTGCGGATCCTGATCGAGGAGACCCTCAAGCGCTTCCCCGACATTCAGATAGCGGGCACACCGCGCTACGTAGTGTCGCCGTTCGCCAACCAGCTGAAGACGCTGCCGGTTCGCTTGCGAGCCTAACCGCGCATCTCAGCACTGGGCACAGGGATCGCGCCCAGTGGTCTTGCGCAAATCCGTTTCGGATCCGCTGTAGGGGCCGCCCTGTCCTTGATAGCCCAGTGCATTCCTCGCCGTAGTGTTCTGTTGCGCTACGGTCGAGTAGCAGAGATCGTGATCTGGATTACAACCGCTTTCATCCAACGCAGGAGTGAGTGGGGCTCCTGCTGGGATGCTCGCTCGTCCACGAGTGCAAGAGTCAGCGAGTCGGGTCTGCAGCTGATATCCGATACAGAGCGTGGGGACGCAAGGAATCCGTTTCTTCCAGCCCAGGGTGATCGAAGTCATCAGCTGGGTCATGGGTCATCCCGACCCGCTCCATGGCGGCTCGTGAGCGTATGTTGGCCGCGCTCGTGAACGACACGATCTCATCAAGGCCGGCGTCTCGAAACCCAAACGCGATCGATGCCAGGCCGGCCTCGGTCGCGTAGCCCTTACCCCAGGCGGATCGCGCTAGACGCCAGCCAACCTCAACAGCTGGTGTGAAGTGGGCATTAAACGACGGAACCGCAAGGCCAGTGAACCCCACAAACTCGCCCGTTGCGCATACCTCTAGTGCCCAGAGTCCGTAGCCGCGGGTGGCAAAGCCGGCCTCGATTCTGGCGATCAGGTCATCGCTCTCGGCACGGGTGAGTCGGCCAGGAAAGTACTCCATCACCATCGGATCGGCATTCAGCGCCGCGAATGGCGCGTGGTCGGTCTCACACCAACGCCGCAACAACAGCCGGTCGGTTCTCAGCTGACTTGGGCTAGACATCGGACAATGTTTATAGAGAACCGCGAAGGCCAGCGAGCACGGGCGAAAACTCCCGAAAAGGTTGAGCAGGAACCTATGCTCCTTCGGACCATAGCCGCCGCGGGCGAGGTGCAGCACCATCGGCAGACTTCTCTGGATCTCGGAAATCGAGCGGACGGTGCCCGTGTGGTCGCTGAGCTGGTAGTCGGCGAACAGACTCCCAGCAGTCATGTCTGCTCGCATCTCGGTCCTCTGGTCACGTATGGCTTCGTGGGTCGTCGCTCGGGTAGACGTACTCCATGCCGAGCGGCCCGATGGCCGTTATCTGCGAGACGTACTCACCGGACTTCGCCCAGTGAAAGTGCGGCGTTCCGCCGGGCAACACGATCACACTGCCCGGCGGATACGCCTGCAGCTTCTCGCTGTTGAACTCATCTCCCAAGCCGATGTAGAACACGCCCGAGATCACGGTGTAGACGCGATCCTCTGGGTGTGTGTGCGGCATCAGCTTCACGCCCACCGGGACCTTGACTCTCGTCACATACGGTCCAGGCTGCGCCGGATTACCCACAACAACCGCAAGCTGGGCGCCGGGTGGGAACGCCGCGAACGGTCCCCACTCCACATCCTCCGGCAGGATCGACTCGAAAACCGCCTCGTCCGGCTGGTGGGTTCGATTCGCGATGTTGCTGCTTTTATCGGTACCCATGTGCACCTTTTTGGGTTGACGTTGACAGTCAGGCTAACGCGTCGCAAAGTCCCTCGCGGCGGCAAAACGATCGAGCCCGCCGATCAATGAGACCGCGCCCCTACGCCGCCCACATGATGACGCTGATTTATGCCGACTACAGCCCACGAGGCCACAAGGCGGAAAGATCGAGCGCGCGTTCAGATGAGGTTCGTCACGCCACCGATGACATGGACGGGAAGCTCGTGCGGAGTCTCACCGGCGGCAATCAGATCGCCGACCTTCGCGAGCGTTTCCGCGCGTAGCTCGTCGGGGAGGGCGGCCATCCAGCTCATCGAGGTGATGTAGTCGAGGATTCCCTCCGGGCGGGCTTGCTGTCGCATTGTGAAGCGAAGCTCGCGCGGCGTGGTCCAGCAGCCATCCGCGATGGCGGTGTCCTGCCAGCGCGGACCGTGGAACTGCGGGTGCTCGCGGCCCAGCTCGCCGATCAGGCTGCCGACCTCATGCGCCCAGGACGCGCCGCTCCAGTCGGGCACGATCCTCAGCACCGCCAGCCCCCCATCTGGCATGAGCACGCGCCGGATCTCTCGTAGCGTGGCAATCTGGTCGAACCAGTGGAAGGCGTCGGCGACAGTGACCGCTGCGACCGACGCGTCCGGGAGTGGGATCTGCTCAGCGGTGCCGTCGAGCACGCGCTCGGCGCCTACATTGCTGATGAGGATTTCGCGCAGTCGCCCCTGTGGCTCAACCGCTACCACCTCGAGTCCCGCCTCGATCAGTGCGCGGGTGAGCTTGCCGGTGCCGGCCGCCAGGTCGAGGATGCGTGCATCAGTTGCTAGGCGCAGCTCCGTCGCGATGGCCTGGGCGACAGCGGGCGTGTACTCCGGTCGGCCGCGCTCGTAGGCATCGGCGACGTCGACAAAGCGCTCGGCGAGAGGATGCAGAGCCATCGGCAAAACCCTACACGCTGTAGCTGGCATACGAGCATGTTTCGTGGAGGGACATAGAATTGCCGCCTATGACTGTGGACTCCGAACAGATCGCCACTGAGACGAGTGACGGCGTGTTCACGATCACGCTCAACCGTCCTGAGCGGTTGAACGCCTGGACGGCGCAGATGGGCCGAGAGCTGCGGAGCGCCTTCGACTACGCCGATGCCGATGACGAGGTGCGCGCGATCATCGTCACAGGCGCGGGACGCGGCTTCTGTGCGGGGGCAGACCTCGCGAGCGGTGGTGACACATTCGACCACCGCAAGCACGAGAGCTCCGGCCCGGCGCGCGACAACGGCGGCGAGTTCACGCTGCGGGTCTTCGAATCGACCAAGCCAACGATCGCAGCGATCAACGGGCCCGCTGTCGGCGTGGGGGCGACGATGACGCTGCCTATGGATGTGCGACTCGCTGCCGAGGACGCTCGCATTGGCTTTGTGTTCGCGCGGCGCGGCATTATCCCGGAGGCGTGTTCGAGCTGGTTTTTGCCACGCGCGGTCGGCATCAGCCGCGCGATGGAGTGGGTTGCGACCGGTCGTGTGTTCTCCGCCCAGGAGGCGCTTGACGGCGGGCTCGTGCGCAGCCTGCACCCAAAAGACGAGCTGCTGGACGCGGCACGCGCGTTGGCGCGCGAGATCGCCGAGAACACCGCGCCGGTCTCCGTCGCGCTTGCCCGCCAGCTCATGTGGAGGATGCTCGGCGCTGAGCATCCAATGATCGCCCACCGCGCCGACTCGCGCGGCATGGTCGCGCGGGGCCAATCCGCGGACGCCGTCGAGGGCGTCACCGCGTTTCTGGAGAAGCGCCCCGCGAGCTTCCCCAACCGCGTCAGCGACGGGCTGCCCGACATCATGCCCGACTGGAGCGCGCCGGAGTTCGAGTAGTCGCTGGGGGCCGCGGGGCATTGGTGCGCTAGCGTATTTCGCGATGGAGCCCTCCTCGGTCATTGATCGTTCCGTTGACGCCCCGCGCGATCGCTCCTCCTACATTGGGCAGGCGCCAGCCTCACCCGCGGGCCCCGTGGATGACACAGAGCCGCTGCACGCACCGCCAAGTGTCCCGCTGCCTCGGGCGGCGCAGACTCTGCGCTTCACCAAGCGACAGATCCAGTTCGTGTTCGGCGCGCGACGCAAGCTTGGCGAGGTGTTCGAAGTTCGCTTCGTGGTGATCCCGGGCGGGGTTGTCGTGACCAGTCACCCTGACCATGCCCGCTCCCTGTTCACCGCCAAGCCCGAGCTGGTGCCCTCGCTGACCGCGGAGTCGCCGCTGCGCCCGATCGTGGGACCAAACTCGGTGTTGACCGCCAACGGGCCAAGTCATCTGCGTCAGCGCAAGTTGCTGCTGCCTGCATTCCACGGCGAGGCGATCGAGAGCTATGCGCAGATGATTCGCGACGTCACCGAACGGGAACTGGATCGCTGGCCCGTTGGCCGCCCGTTCGCTCTTGCCCCGAAGATGCAGGCCATCACCCTCGATGTGATCATGTCGGGCATCTTCGGCATCGATGGCGCTCCCGCGAAGGGAACCACCGAGCATCGGCTGAGAGGCACGATCAAGCAGCTGGCGGCGGCCTCGACCTCTCCGCTGGCGCTCTTTGGCGAACTCTCGAACCTAGGACGCGAGAAGCCGGTTGGTCTCACACGCGCCGCGGTGGCCCTGTTGGACCGGGCGACCTATCCTCTGATCGAAGAGCGTCGTCGCGCAGCCGACCTGGATGAGCGGGGAGACATCCTCTCGTTGCTGTTGCGCGCCACGGACGAGGATGGCGAGCGGATGACCGACCACGAGCTGCGCGACGAGCTGCTCACGCTCGTGCTGGCCGGCTTTGAGACGACCGCCAACTCGCTGGCCTGGACGTGGGAGCGCCTGGTCCGCACCCCTGCAGCGTATGAGCGCTTGCGCGACGCGGTGCGCTCAGACACAGGAGCCGCGGAGCATGTCGAGGCGGCCATCATCGAGGGTATGCGCTCACGCCCCGTGATCCCGATCATCGGGCGGCGAGTCGCCGTGCCCTGGCGGCTCGGCGAGTACGTGGTACCAGCGGGACAGGGTGTCAGCATCAGCATCCTGCTCGTTCATCACCGCGAGGACATCTATCCCGACCCATTCACCTATCGCCTCGAGCGCTGGCTGGAGCAGGAGGGTGGGCGAGCACCGCAAACATACGAGTGGCTGCCTTTCGGCGGCGGCACCCGTCGCTGCCTCGGTGCGGCGCTGGCGATGGCCGAGCAGCGTGTGGTGCTCGAGGCCATGGTCCGCCGCCTAGACCTGGAGGCTGACCGGCCCGAGCCCGAGCACGCGCATCACCGTAACGTCACCATGATCCCCGCGCGCGGCGCGCGGGTGATACTGCGGTCGCGCGTCGCCGCGTGAATAGCCACCCTTAGCCGCACGTCGAGGGCCACGAATCGGCGGAATACACTCAACGGCGAGACATGGCGCTGGACGGCGGCTTGGACTGGGAGGCGATAGGACCGTGTAAATACATCCCGAGTATGTCCGCCACTGGCAACAAGTACGGTCCGCTCAAAGGGTCTGAGCCATTTATTTCAGAGTGGGAATCAGGGGAGATCGGTGCCCAGCGGCGCTGCACAGAAAGTATTAAAGTGACTGGGGACCCGTCATTACGACTAACGTCAATCCACGCGGTACGCTCAGGGTCCGTATGCGTGCGAGACACAACCAGCTTTCAACCGGACATACGCCGCCATATTTGCCGTGTCAGTTGTCGAGGATCGTCAGGTCAAGCAGGGCGAGGCGCTCGGTGTCGGCGAGGATGTCGATCTCGACGATCTTTCCCCCCTTGATCGTGAATCCCAGGACGGTGAACGGTCGCCCGTCGCGGACCGAGACGATCCCGGCAGCGCCGTTGACCAGCGCCCGCTTGAACTGGACCGTAGGCTCGACTTGCCGGAACATCATCGCCTGGCTGGCGACGGCATCCGCGCCGTGGACGTGGCGGGATAGGCCCGACAGCGCCCCGCCGTCTGCTCTGAGCACGATGTCGGGGTCGAGCACCGCGACTAGCGCGTCAAAGTTACCCTCGCGTGCGGCGGCGAGATAAGCATCGACGACCTCCCACTGGGCGTTTAGGTCGGCGTCTGGAATAAGAGCACGCCCACCCGTGCCTCGTACACGGCGGCGGGCGCGGCTGGCGAGCTGGCGTGCTGCCTCGGGGGAGCGCTCGACGATCGGCGCGATATCTTCGAATGGCACGGCGAACATGTCGTGCAGCACGAACGCGAGCCGCTCAGGAGGGGTGAGTGTCTCGAGCACGACCAGCAACGCGAGCCCGACCGAGTCGGCCAACAGCGCCTCGTGCTCGGGGTTGGTGCGGTCGGCTGGGTCGATGATCGGGTCTGGGACGCGCACCTCCAGCGGCTGCTCGCGCCGCACGCTGCGTGATCGCAGCATGTTCAGTGCCACCCGCGCCACAACTGTCGTCAGCCAGGCGCCGAGGTTCTCGACCTCGCTGGTGTCGGCGCGGGCGAGCCGTAGCCAGGCGTCTTGCACCGCGTCGTCGGCCTCGCTGAGGGAGCCCAGCATCCGGTAGGCCACTGCCCGCAGACGCGGTCGCTGCTGCTCGAAACGCTCGGCGAGCCATTCCTGATCGGTCATGTCACGTTCCTCCTTCGTGAGGGGTCATAACACTAGACCCGCGAGATCGGAAGCGTGTGACGCGGGTGCTCGGCACGACACACCACAATCCTGAAGGAGTAGATCATGCAGGCAAGAATCAAGAACCCGGCTTTGACGGTTCCGGGCGCGCTCGAGGCGGGGAAGAGCCTTGGCGAGTCGGCTACGACTGCCGGAATCCCCGAGACCACGCTGCAGATGCTGGAGCTGCGCGCAAGCCAGATCAACGGTTGCGCTGTGTGCGTGGACATCCATTCTCGCGCTCTCGAATATCTGGGCGAGAGCAGCGAGCGCATACACCTCGTCGCGGCGTGGCGCGAGACGCCGTATTTCAGCGACGCCGAGCGCGCTGCGCTGGCGCTCACAGAGGCCGCGACACGTCTCGCGGACCGTCCCGACCCGGTACCGGACGAAGTTTGGGATGAGGCTGCTCGTCACTACAGTGAGCCGCAGCTTGCTGCACTCGTGGTCGCGATCGCAACTATCAACGTGTTCAACCGTGTGAACGTCGCCACCAGGCAGGTCACCGGCGAGTTCGTGGACCAGCTCGCTCGGGCGGCCGCTCCGCAGCCGGCCTGACTTAACTTGGTGCGGACGGCGAGCGGCGAGACGGCGCCGCTCGCCCCGCGAATCGCCAGGCTCGTGCCCAGCTAGGTATCAAGGAGACAACATGATTCTCGCCAGCCACATCCACGGTTTACGCCGGGAGTAGCCCCAAGAGCTTCGGGAGGTCCCCCAGTGAATGGATGATCTCGGCGCCTGCGTTGCGAAGGGCGTGCTCGTCGCTATCGGCTGCGTAGCCGATAGCGCGCATACCGGCGGCGACGGCAGCCATGACTCCTGAGGGGGTGTCCTCGATGACCACGCAAGCCGATGGCTTGGTGCTCATAGTGGCGGCTGCGTGTTGAAAGAGCGCGGGGTCGGGCTTGGGGCGTGGCACGTCGTAGGCGGAGAACAGCGTGCCGGGCGGGAACAGCTCACGTAGGCCGGTCAGCCCGAGCGTCAATCGTGTCTTTGCCAACTGGCCCTGAGACGCGACGCAGACCTTCATTCCGGCTGTCTTGACTCGTTGTACCGCCTCAGCCGCGCCCTCAACCGGCTTGAGCTCGCGGCGGAACGCCTCATCGCGCCTGTGTTCGTATTCGGCGATCCAGTCTGGTGGAAAAGATTGGCCGAGCTTGGCCTGGGCTCGGTCGCGGATATCTGTGAGTAGGAGTCCTTGACAGGTGCGGCGTGCCTCGCTGAGCGTGGTCGGCAAGCCTTCTCGCGTGAGCATCCTGGCGAGCACTTCGTTGGATATCACCTCAGAGTCAACGAGCACGCCGTCGCAGTCGAAGATCACGAGACCGTGCATGGCAGCCGAGCACTCTACAGCCTGCCCAAGCCGTCCTTGAACGCATCAGATGGTGGCCTGTCGGTGACGCGAGCTTGATCGTGCCAGCTGGGCGCCGCGTGGATTGCACCTGTCTCTGTTGGCATCGAACACTCGGCTCCACGCACTGGAAGAGCCGTGCTGGAAGTGCGTTGGTCGCGCTCGCGTATAGTACGGCCGAACGTGCCCGGTGAGACGGTGAGAGATGCAAGCGAGGACGACGCGACGGCGTGCGCGGCGATCTATGCGCCGTATGTGTGTGGGACGGCTGTCAGCTTTGAGAGCGAGCCGCCGTCGCCTGTGCAGATGGCTGGACGTATCGCGGCGGCGACGCGCACGCATGCGTGGGTGGTGCTTGAAGAGGACGATCGGCTTGTTGGCTATGCGTATGGTGGGCTCCATCAAGAGCGGGCTGCGTATCGTTTCTCGTGTGAGGTCAGCGTCTACGTCGAGGAGGGTCGGCGGCGCGCCGGCTCGGGTCGTGCGCTGTATGAGGGGCTGTTCAAGCGGCTCGTGGCGCGCGGCTACCTGATGGCGGTTGCGGGTATGACGCTGCCGAACGAGGCGAGCGTGGGCCTGCATCGAGCGATGGGCTTCGAGCTGGTTGGTGTCTACCGGCGGATCGGCTGGAAGTTCGGCGCGTGGCACGACGTCGCGTGGACACAACGAGCGCTCGGCGTCGAGCAGGACCCTCCCCGCGAACCATGCTGATCAAGGGCCAAGCGAAGCGACCCGGGGCAGTGCACGAAGGCAAGCTCCGGGTCTCGTCACTCGCAATTCTGATCATCGCCGTGATTGGCATCGTGGCCAACGGCGCGTCAGCATCGGGTGCGCTGCCCGTGTCCCCAACGTTCCTAAACGCGAGTAACGCGTACAACGGTCTGCAGGTCGAGCCTACGAGCATCATTTACACCGGAGACGGCACCGGCTTGCTCGGGGGCGCCAATGTACGCAATAGGAGCTCAGGCATCGACTGGACCAAGTGGACAACCGATGTCGCTCTCGGGACCGGCTTCAACCAGTTGAACAACTGCACCCCGTCGTGTGCCGGCGGGAAGTTTCACGGCTATCCGGTAAAGATCGAGATGTGGCACCCCCAGATACTCGGCGGCATCCTGGTGTTCACTCGCATGACGATCTTCTACAAGCGGAGCCAGCCGCCGGGCGAGCCGCGTCACTACACGTTCACCGACACCTACGCCGGTGGCGCCGCCGGCTATGGCTGGGGCCCGCCCAATGAACAGGGCTACTGTACCCACACGTATGGAGTCAAGCCGGTGCCAGGCTGTGAGAACATTCACTCTCTTCCCTAGGTGGAGTGCGAGCGTCGCGGTCACAGCCCGTGGCCGGCGCAACGATCTCGCAGACGAAGCTATTTACTGCCGATTCTCACAGACTGCCGGCGGCTTCCATAAGCAGCTGCTGGATACGGCTGTCTTCGCACACTTCTTCGGTGCTCGCCGCATATGGGGCCAGCGCGGCGACGGTGTTGTCCACCCGCACAAACGCCTCCCCCTCACACTCGGGGCTGTAATGGGGGGGCTCCTTTTCGTCCTGTGTCAGGGTCATAAACGCTTCCTGTCCCGCCAGTACGGTGGCAGCTCCAGGGGGCCTGACACTTTGCATGAATTCGATTGCCTGTTTGTCGGATGGGAATCTCGTAAAGGTCACGGTAGCGCCGAGCCCGACGTTGTATTTATCGCCCGTTTCCGGTCCTTCTGTGACCGTCTTTTCAATCGTCATCGACAATACGCCGCAGTTTGAGTAGAAAGTGCCGTCTGGTTCGACGCCTTCAGCTTCCACTTCGAACGGCTTGCCGATTTCGAAGTGCAAGCCGGGGAAAATATTCAAGCAGCTCCGGGGCGGCAGCAGCTGTTCCGCCGGCGGTAGTGGTGGCTTGCATTCGCCTATCCCGGAGAACGTGATTTCGATCTGCCCGCCGACGGCGTCGCTGGCGGCGCCCAGCAGCGGCTGGGACGGTAGCAGCGTCATGGCGGGCACCGGTGCCGATCCAGTGTCGCCTTCGGGGCATTCGCACTGCTTGAGTGAGCCCGCCGCGCAGAACGTCTTGCTCGTTACCTCGCTGTTTTGAAGGTCTTCACCGACACCGAAGGTGCCGTGAATGCCGGGTCCCCAGTGGATCGTTACCCGTGGCAGGCTGGAGTTGTCCTCGATCTCCGCCTGCAGCGTCGCGAAGCTCTTGAGGTCGTAGGTGCTGCTCGTGTCAATTTGATCGGGGGCGTGAGCAGACGGGAAGTAGCGGCCGTCGAGCGGGCTGGAGGTGCGCCAGGTGGGCGTTGGGTCCTCCTGCAGGTCGAAGGCGCTGGAGCCCCAGTCGGTCAGGACGGCTTCTTGAGAGGCGCCCCCGCCGACCGCGACTCTCTCCGCGGAAGCGTCGCTGACGTAGGCGTCGGTGCGGATGATGTCGGGTATCTTGCTCCACAGATCGTGTGTCTTGTCCTGCACGTGCGCCCAGAAGCCGACGGCGTCGTAGCTGCGTTGGAACAGGGGTCGCTGGGGGTTGTTGTAGTACTGGGTCAGCGAGCCCAGCGCCTCCTTGAGGTGCGTTTGCGGAAACAGCGTGAGGTCCACCCAGCGGGCGAGGCCCTCGTCAACCCACGCGTGCAGGTCGCGGCGTGTGATCTCCGCCTCGAAGCAGTGAAACACCTCGTGGGCGAGCACCTCGTTCTCTTCGTAGTGGGAGAAGCTGCTGAACCAGCTCTTGTTGACGGAGATCTGGCAGACGTGGCCACCGGAGGGATCTAGATCGCCATCTTCCTCCTTGACTATTGCGGTGACTGCGTACGGGTTCAGTTGCTCGTATTTGGTCCAGCCAACCAGGAGACGCAAGCCCGTGAGATGCACCCCGATATGCGCCGTGATGACTTTCGCCTCCGTCTCTGCTCGGGCCACGAGCGCGGGCTCGTTTTTGTCGATCTGGTAGTTGGAGATCGCAAGCGCCGCGGGCGCGAGTACCGCAAGGGCAGCCAGCGAAAGCGCTAGCGCCCATGTCGCCCTGATGATGCCGCGAGGTACTCGCGAAGGGCTCTCGCGACGCCGGTTGCCGGCTGGGTTTGCGTTGCCTGTGGTCATTTGAAGGCTCCCTTCCGGCTCCCTCGCCTATTTGCGCTTGGTCGTGATCGAGATGTCGTGCTTGCTCTGCTCGATCCCGTGCGCCGTTTTGTCTGCCACGAGGATCGTGCCCTTGAGATGGCCGTGCTCTCTGCGGAGTAGAGCCTTGCCCGCTTTCGTCAGATGAACGGTCAGCTTCTTGGAGCTGTGCGCGCTCACTTTGAAGGTGCCGCCGGCAAGCGTGATCGTCTTTGTGTGTCTGGCCTTCTTCCTGCCTGCGGCGCTCGCCTTCACGGCGACTGTGACTTCGGTTGCCGTCACGGTCACAGTCACTGTGCATGGTTCCGAGGACTCACAGGTCACCGTCACCGTCACGGTGCTGCCGTTGGTTGTGGCGCTGTTGCTGGCACTGGCCGCGGGCAGGACATTCAGCACCTCCGCACCGCATGTGCTTGTCACCGCGCCGTTCAGCGCATCGCCGCTGTACTGCGCCTGCCAGTAGTACTTGCCTGGGCCAAGAGCTTCGGTGACCGGCCGCGATGGCGCGGCGACCCCGTCCGTGACCGTGCTCGAGCCGCCGTCGAAGACCTCACCGACGCCAGGGTCGCAGCTGGAGTCGGCGTATAGATAGTAGTGCACGGTTCCGCTCGCCACGGTGGCGTTCGCGCCGCTGATTTTGGCCTGGTCGGTCTCGCCGGTGGTGCCGGCGGTGATCGATATCGAGGGGCCCGTCTGGCCGCCGCCGCTCTGGCTCGTCGTGATCCCGGACGGTGCAGGCGACAGCGCCGGCGGCGGGGTACCACCACCGGATGGCGCCACGTACGCGTCGCCCTTCACAAACGGCTGCACATACACCTGATCGACGCCGCTGATGTCCTCGATCGATGCCGCCCATCCCTGTCCGTCCGCGCCCACGGCGCTCGTCACGTTCTCCGGAGACGCCGAGCCCGTTGTCAGGCTCACCGGACCTTCCCAGCTGGCCCCGCCGTTTCCGCTGTAGGCGAAGCGGATCGCCGCTCCACCAGGCACGTCCGGGTCGGACCACGTCGCGTAGATGCCACCGGATCCGTCCTGCGAAACCGAGTCCTCGTTCTCGAACTCATTGGAGATCGTTACCGGGGACTCGTCGAAGCTGTCGTTGGCTTGGTCGAACGGCCGGTAGACGACCGACTGCGTTTCACCGTCGTACTCGAGCTCGCCGAACCCGCTGGGGCCGCTGCCGACCGCCGGGTTGTAGCCACCGCAGTCGATGTTCGCAATTGGTTTCCACGCGCTGTCGGGGCTTTCAGTGTAGGAGAGCGCGTAGCTGTGTGTGGAGCTCTGCAGGCCGCTGCCATAGACGTAGGACGTGCCGCCGCTGGGGCAGGCGGTGAAAGGAGCG
>JBAWFB010000151.1:0-2264 GCA_049591495.1 Solirubrobacteraceae bacterium | reverse complement strand
GTCACACCCGGCGCGGTAAATAACGATGGGCAATGCAATCCAAGCTGCTACATCCGCAATCCTATTCCGGGAAACATCCTCAGCAATCTTCCCGGCTACGTTCCGGATGCTGTCGGCGCGAAATTGCTGAGCTATTATCCCAAGGCAACGCAAGCTGGCCTTTCCAACAACCTCATCGTGTCGGCATCTGCACCTGCCATTTCGAACGAGTACCTGATCCGCGTGGACCACAATATCTCCGATTCGGCCAGAGCTTATTTCCGTTATTCCTATAAGAAAGAAACGAAGACAGGATCAGCAGAGAACTGGGGCGACAACCCCGCTGGCCCCGGTAACCAGCGGCCCAACAACCGCTGGGGCATGGCGGCAGGCTTGTCAGAGATATTCAGCCCCACATTCACCATGAACATTGCCGCGGGCGTTCAGATTTGGCACGAGTCTTCCGACAACCAATCCTTCGGATTCGATCCCTCCGGACAGCTTGGGCTTCCTGCATACGTCTCCCAGACCTACCCGTTGTTTCCGGTCGTCAATGTCGGAAGCCAGTCCCCTATGGGACCGGGAGCCAATGATCAACAGGCGGTCACCAATCACGGTCCCATTGGCTCAGTCTCGATAGATTTCATTAAAGTGTTTGGAAAGCACACGCTCAACTTTGGGTTCATGGGAGTGGAGCAGGTTGACAGTCAGCACAATTACTTTCAGGACAACCTGCAATTCAACGGAGGCTTCACCAGTGGCCCGAACCCGTCCTTTGGCTCTTCTGTTGCCTCCGGCAATGGCGTGGCGGAGATGCTGCTCGGCACTCTGGATTCTGCAAGCGTAGGAACCACCTACAATCCGCTGGTCTCGAACCATCTGCTCGGGGGATACGTGCAGGACGACTGGAGACCGCTTCGTAACCTCACGTTGAACCTCGGGCTGCGATATGAGATTCAGACGCCGGACACCTATCGGCATGATGAGGCCTCGATTTTCAACCCGAATGTTCTGAATCCCATCAGCTATGCAGTCAACTCACCCCACCTCGGTGCGCTCCAGTTCCTCGGGCCGGGAAATCGTTATGCCTATAACCCTAATTACGATAACTGGGCGCCGAGGCTGGGTGCCTCCTATCAGGTGCATCCCAATCTTGTAATCCATGGCGGTTATGGCATGTTCTATCCGCAAGCCATTACCTGCTGCTTCCCAGGCGATCAGGACGGTTTTGCAGCTACAACCTTTGCTACCACCACCCTGGATGGCGGGATCACTCCCAACCCAAATATCAGCACAAGCAGCCCCTGGCAGGGCAATTACAATCCGATTTCCGGCAACTCGCTGGGAGAATACCAACAGCTAGGCAACGGAGTGGGAAGCGTCTTCAGAAGCCGCCGGTCTCCCTACGTCCAACAATGGCTGCTTGGGGTGCAATACGCTATCACTCCGAACGACTCGCTCAACATCAACTACCTCGGGAATCGCGGCACCCGCATGATAACCGCCGGCTATCAACATAACCAGTTGAATCCGCAGTACCTCTCGATGGGAACGGCCGCCCTTCAGTCCCAGGTCGCCAATCCGTTCTACGGAGCCATCACTTCGAGCTCCTGCAGTTTGAATGCCCCAACGGTTCAGCAGGCGCAGCTGCTTGTGCCTTATCCGCAATTCTGCCTAGCCGGCGTAAGCGAGACCGATGCACCTGTCGGCTTCTCCGATTACAACGCTTTGCAGGTCACTTACAAACATCGGATCACCCAAGGGCTGACGGCGATGATCTCCTACACCTACTCCAAGTTCCTTGATAACGTCGAGGGCAACCAGTCCTGGTCGTACAACGGAAACAGCGGTCCGGCCAACAACTACAACCTGGCTGCAGAAAAGAGCGTCGACGGTTCCGACATTCCTCACAGTCTGGTAGCGAACTACATCTACCAGTTGCCCGTTGGCCGCGGCAAGACCTTCGGATCGGGAATGGGTCGCGCTGCGAACGCAGTACTTGGAGGATGGGAACTCTCTGGAATCGTAACCTTCAAGTCGGGGATTCCCATCAGCATCTCCGGAAATAACATCAATACCTTTGGAGGCAATCCAAGGCCCGATTATTCTGGAGATGTTCATGTCCATAACCCCAGCATCAAGGAATGGTTCAATACCGGCGCTTTCCGTTTCGCGAAGCTGGCTGCCGATGGTGGTGACACCTGGGGCAACTCTCCGCGCTTCTTCTCCAACCTGCGTGGACCTCACTATCAGAACTGGGATACCTCGCTGGATAAAAACTGGTA
>JBAWFB010000150.1:0-6920 GCA_049591495.1 Solirubrobacteraceae bacterium | reverse complement strand
CCGCCGGGCGCGCCCCGCGATCCAGGAAGTACAACAGCGCATCGCCGAGCTGACCGCGGATGCAGAGGAGAACATCTCCGGCGTGCGCATCGTCAAGTCCTTCGCCCGCGAGCCGCGCCAGCTCGAGCGCTTCCGCCGCAGCGTGGGACGCACGTTCGAGCAGGCGATGGTGGCCACCCGCCTTGAAGCTTTGTACAACCCCGCGATCGGCTTCCTGCCGCAGCTCGGCATCGCCGCCGTGCTGCTGCTCGGCGGCAACGCGGTGATCCACGCCCACCTAAGTCTGGGCCAGTTCACGACCTTCTACCTGCTGCTCAACATGCTCGTCGGTCCGCTGCGCTCGCTCGGCGTCACGCTCAACCTCGCCCAACGCGCCACCGCTTCCGGCGCGCGCATCTTCCAGGTGCTCGACCGGGAGCCCACAATCGCCGATCCGCCCGGCGCCCCGCCGCTGCCCGCCGGCAACGGACACGTGCAACTGCAAAAAGTCACGCTGCGCTACAGCGACCCTCACGACGATCTGAACGTTGGAACCTACGCTCAAGCCAAGCACACCGAGCACGCCACCGCGAGGCGCACCGTCCTGCACGACCTCGATCTCGATGTGCCCGCGGGGCGCACGGTTGCACTGGTGGGCGCCACCGGCTCGGGCAAGACCAGCCTCGTGGCGTTGATCTCACGGCTCTATGACCCCGTCGAGGGGGAAGTCCTGCTCGACGGAGCGAATGTGCGCAGCGTCGCGTTGCAGTCGCTGCGCTCCGCCGTGGCAGTCGTCAGCGACGACCCGTTCCTGTTCTCCGCGAGCGTCGCCGAGAACATCGCCTACGCGCGACCGGACGCCTCCACCGGTGAGATCGAAGACGCCGCGCGGCGCGCTCAGGCGCACGACTTCGTGCTGCGGTTGCCTCAGGGCTATGACACCGAGATCGGGGAGCGCGGACTGTCGCTGTCGGGCGGGCAACGCCAGCGCCTGGCAATCGCGCGCGCGCTGCTTGCCAATCCGCGCGTGCTGATCCTCGACGACGCCACCTCCTCGGTGGACGCATCCACCGAGCAGTCGATCAAGCTCGCACTCGCCGAGGCGATGGCCGGACGCACGACGTTTGTGATCGCCCACCGCCTCTCCACGATCGCGCTGGCTGATGAGATCGTGGTGCTCGACCACGGGCGTATCGTGGCTCAGGGCAACCACGAGCAGCTGCTCGACGCCTCCGAGCTGTACCGCGAGATCGTGGAACGGGGCCTGCCCGAGCAGGTGTTCCTCACGACAGAGACGCGCGAGCGCGAGGTAAGTGGGATATGAACGTCAGCGTCTCAATATGTGGCGTGGACACGGAGCGCAGACCATGAGCCCCCCCGGCGGCATGGGTCGCGGTGGGATGGGCGCCGGCATGGGCGGGCGCGGTGGCGGGCGCGGCATGGGTCCGGGCATGGGTCGCGGTGGCGCGCAATGGGACGGCTCGCGCGCCACCCGCGAGAGCCGTGGACGCAACCTGCGCGGGCTGTTGGCACTGCTGAAGCCCTATCGCCTGCGCGTGGCAGGGATGCTGAGCGCACTGGTGCTGGGTACCGCCGCATCGCTGGCGCCGCCGCTGCTGGCGAGGGCCGCGATCGACGAAGGCATCAACCACCACGACTTCAAAACGCTGGTGCTCGTGGTGATCGCGTTTCTCGCCGCCGCGCTGCTTGTGTGGCTGATGACCTACGTGCAGACGTATCTCGTCGGTTGGGTGGGACAGCGCACGCTTGCCGACTTGCGCATCCGCCTGTTCATGCATCTGCAACGCCAGCCGATCGGCTTCTATGAGAGCCGCCCGGCGGGTGTGTTGATCTCACGCATCACCAACGATGTCGAGGCACTCGAAAGCCTTGTGACCGACTCGGTGGTAACGCTGTTCCAGTCAGGCCTGACCCTGATCGGGGCGGTGGCTGTGCTGCTCTACCTGGACGTGAAGCTCGCGCTGCTCACGTTCTGCATACTGCCGTTCATCGCCGCCGGCAGCTTCTGGTTTCGCCTGACCTCAGCCGGCGCGTTTCGGCGCACACGCGAGACGATCGGATCGATCACCGCCTATCTGCAGGAGACACTCTCGGGGATCCGCGTGGTGCGCAGCTTCGGACAGGAGCCGCGTCACCTGGAGCGGTTTGCCGAGCTCAACGAAGACAACTGCGACGCCAACATGGTCACCGTCAGGCTCAACGCCGCCTACTTCCCGGCGGTGGAAATGCTCTCCGGTGTGGCGATCGCCGGAATCGTGCTGTACGGCGGCTATCAAGCGATCTCCGGCAACGTCACCGCCGGCACGGTCGTCGCGTTCGTGGCGACGCTCGCCTACCTGATCGAACCGATCCAGCAGCTCTCCCAG
Source organism: Solirubrobacteraceae bacterium (assembly GCA_049591495.1). Lineage (GTDB taxonomy): Bacteria > Actinomycetota > Thermoleophilia > Solirubrobacterales > Solirubrobacteraceae > Palsa-744. The sequence continues at coordinate 4,554 of JBAWFB010000150.1, read as the reverse complement.
CTCTACACCACCTACCAGTCGGGGATGGCGGCCTTGGAGAAGATTTTCCAGTTGCTTGACATCGAGCCGGAACTGACCGACAAGCCCGGAGCGCCGGCGCTTGATCGGATTCGCGGCGAGCTCAGCTTCGAGGACGTCACCTTTGCCTACAAACCGAGGCGTGCGCGCAAGAACGTGGACAAGTCAGTCAGTGCGCCTCTGGAGGCCGGGCTACCGGCGCCGCTGGAAGAAGAAGAGGTGCTGGCGCTCGAGCACATCGACCTGCGGATCCCACCGGGTCAAACGGTCGCCCTGGTGGGCGCCACCGGCGCCGGCAAGTCCACGATGGCAAAGCTGGTCGCCCGTTTCTATGACCCGACCGAAGGGCGTGTGCTGGTCGACGGCCACGACCTGCGTGATGTATCCAGCACATCCCTACGCTCACAGATGGGGATCGTGCCACAGGAGGCGTTCCTGTTCTCCGGCACGATCGCCGAGAACATCGCCTTCGGACGCCCCGGCGCCGAGCAGGAGCAGATCCGCCAGGCCGCGGCCGCCGTGGGCGCCGAGGAGTTCATCGCGGAACTGCCCCAGGGCTATGACACCGAGATCGGCGAGCGCGGTGCCCAGCTCTCGGCCGGGCAGCGACAGTTGATCGCCTTCGCCCGCGCGCTGATCGCCGACCCGCGCATCCTGATCCTCGACGAGGCCACCTCAAACGTGGACCTGCACACCGAGGCGCGCATCGAGCAGGGCCTGCGCCGCTTGCTGGCCGGACGTACCTCGATCGTGATCGCCCACCGCCTCTCCACGATCCGTGGCGCTGGGCGAATCGTCGTGCTCGAGCACGGCAAAATCGCCGAGCAGGGCACCCACGACGAGCTGATCGCCGCCAGAGGCCGCTACTACGAGCTCTATCGCGACTGGACGATTCAGACGGCGGCGTAGCTGGGCCATTGGATATCCTTCGCGGCGACGCTGCGATCCGGGATAGTCCAATTGGCAGTGACGCCCGGTTCTGGTCCGGGAGATTGGGGTTCGAGTCCCTGTCCCGGAGCCTCTAAACCCTCCCCGCCTGTTGGCGGGGATCCCTGACAGGGAGATGGAGTCGAGCCCCTGTCCCGGAGCCTCTAAAACCTTTCCCCGTCTGTCGGCGGGGTTCTCCGATAGGGAGATGGAGTCGAGTCCCTGTCCGGGGACTTTCTCGGTGGCCTACGCCTCCGCGCGGGTTCCGCTTGGCGCAAAGAACGCCGTGATCGCGGGCTCGAGCCCGGGGTCGAGCACAAGCAGGACCTCGTCGCCCGCTTCGATCACGGTGTCGGCCTTGGGGACAAAGCCACCACCACCGCGCAGGACGGAGATGATCAGGCTGCCTTCCGGCAACGCGATGTCAGAGACTCGCTCGCCCACCACGGGCGCGCCCGTGCTGACCTCCAGCTCGATGATCTCCAGGCGCTCCTCTTCCAGCGCGAGCAGGTGCACGAGCCCGTAGCGCGGTACCTCGTGCTCGATCAGGCGCAGGATCAGGTCGGTGGCCGAAACGGCAGGCTGGATGCCAAGCAGCTTGAAGTGGTCGTAGTTGCGCGGATTGTTGACGCGCGCGATGATCCGCTCGCACAGGTACTTCTCCTTGGCCACCTGGCACACGAGCATGTTGTCCTCGTCGTCTCCGGTGACCGCGATCACGAGGTCGGCGCGCTGAATGCCGGCGCGCTCCAAGACCCACAGCTCGGTTGCGTCGCCGTACTGCACGGCGTGCTCGTACTCTTCCTCGATCAGCAGGTAGCGCGGGCGCGAGGACTCGATCAGGGTGACCTCGTTGCCCTTGAGGATCAGCTCTCGCGCAAGGTTGCGCCCCACCTTGCCGGCGCCGACGATGATCACATACATGGCAGGACCCGGCCCATACGGCGTTTACGCAGACTCGGCGGCGAGTGCGCTCTCGAACATTTCGATCGCGTGCTTCGTCGGGGATATGGTGTGCAGGCCCTGCTCGCCGTACCAGCCGGCGCGTGCCGGGTCCATCACGCGCACCAGCACCTTCGGCACCCCAAACCGCCGCTGGGCGATCTGGGCGATGATCAGATTCGTGTTGTCGCCGTCGGTGGAGGCGATGAACACTTCGGCGCGCTCGATACCGGCCTGGATCAACGCGTCGGTCTCAAGCGCCGTGCCCACCGTGAACTGTCCGTTGGATTCCTCCCAGCTGCGGCTCTGCCCAGCGTCGAGGCGCTCGTGTGAAAGCGGATCCTCGTCGAGCACCGACACCTGGTGGCCGGCGGCGAGCGCCGACTTGGCTACGGCCGAGCCCACGCGGCCGGCACCGACGATCAACACGAACATGAGAGGCGCGTGGGGGTGGTGGACGGGATCATGAACTTGGGGCGGAGATTAGACGATGGGTCCGCCGGCAGGGTCGGCGGCCGGGGTCGAAGCAGAGGCGGCTGGCTCGGGTGAGGGCAGCCCGTGGTCGCTTCCCGCATCCTCATAGTCGCGCACAGACGGAGCGGTCACGATCACCCGGCAGCGAGCCTTGCGCACCACGTACTTGGTGACGTCGCCGACGAAGTTGTCAAGCGGACCGCCGCGGCCTCCCAGGCGAGAGCCTCCACCGATTCGAGAGGGCTCCTCGGCTCCGAGCACGATCGCCTCCACGCCGCGCCGGCGAGCCTCCTCGAGGATTGCCTGCCCGACGCGTCGCGCTCTGATCGTGGCGGTGGCGACCTGCACGCCCGTGTACTCCTCCCCCACCGCCTTGGCGCGCGCGAGCGCCTGACGAGCGTGCTTGACCTGAGCGTCCGGCAAGCGCGCGTCGAGCGGTAGCGACATCGGCATCTCAAAGATCCACACGGCCTCGATCGTCGAGTTGTCGATCTCCGCGACATCGGTTGGCTTGCCGGAGACCAGCAGCGCGGCGGTCTGGATGATGTCCTCGTCCAGGCGCGTGCCACACAGGGGGACGAGGATCGATCCGTACTCGCGCTCGGGCAGGTGCTCGGCGCGCAGCGCCTCCGCGGAGACCGTGACGCGCTTCAGCAGGGAGGTTTCGTCGGCACGCCGGTAGATCACATACAGAGCGATCCCCGCGATCATCCAGCCGAGCCCCACATAGCGGGCTGGTTCGTGCACGACCATCGTGGCGATCCAGCCGGCCGAGCACACCACGGCGCCGAACACCGCCAGCAACGGCAGCTCGCCGCCACGCAGCCGCACCGAAAAGGGCGTCTTGTAGGGACGATTGCTGCTCGGCTCGCTATAGCGCATCTTCACAACCGACAGGTGGGCGATCGTGAAGGCCAGCATCGCTCCGAACGCATAGATGCCGACGAGGAAATCGAGGCTCTCGGGGATCACCAGCGCCGCGGCCATCGCGCCTGCCAGCAAGATGAGGACATACGGGGTCGATCTTTGTGGGTGAAGACGGCCGAGTCCACTGGGTATCTGGCGGTTGGTGGACAACGAGTAGGCAAGCCTCGAGAGCCCCAGCATCGCCGAGTCTGCCGCCGCGATCAGCGTGCCCGCGGCGACCGCGCCGATCGCGTAGACGAGCGCCTGAGAGAGCCAGTGGGGGTGCAACTGGCGCAGGACGTCGAGGACCGGGGCGTGAGAGAAGTGGTGGCCGGGAATGATCCCATCGGGCACCGGCAACGCGGTGACGGCCACGATCGCGAGGCCGACGTAGGCGAGCACGACGGTCACGGTGCCACTCGCGAGAAGCCGTCGCAGCGAGCCGCGGCTCGCCTTGACCTCCCCGGCGAGACCCGAGGCGGACTCGACGCTCGTGAAAGCGATCGTGGTGATCGTGAGCGCAAAGACCAGGCCCGACCATGTGGGCGCGCTGCCGAGATGGACCTGGGAGACGAGCTTGTGGGCGTTGAAGAACTGCACCAACCCAATCGCGATCGCGACGAGCTCGAGCAGGAGCGCCCCGACCACGATCAGGCCGATGCGATACTCGCGTCGCCAGCCGAACCCCCTCACGGTGCTGAACACGACGAACGCGATGATCGCGAACGACAGCAGCAACGCCTCGCCATAGTGGCCGAACGGCGCCCAAAACACGCTGAGGTACTGGGTCGCCGCGAAAGCGGTGACCGCTATCAGGATCACATAGTCGAGCAGCATCGCCCAACCCGCGACGAAGCTGACGAGCTCGTTGAACGCGTAGCGGGCAAACACGGTCGACCCACCCGGTTCCTGGTGCAGCGAGGCGCCCTCCATGTAGGTCATGGCGGTCACCCCGAACATCACCGCGGCGATCAGAAACACGACGGGGGTGAGACCGGCCGCATGGTCGGCCACCACTCCCAGCGAGAAGAACATGGCGCTCGCCAGCGACATGTAGACGACCGCGAACAGGATCGGCGAGCCGAGGCTGTGGCGCAGAGTCGTGCGCGCGCCCTGAACAAGCTCGGGAGCGCGAACGTGTGCGCCGTGTCTCTGAGGCTGGCCCCCGGGCGCCGGCCCGGACCCTCCAGCCTCCTCTCCCCCGGCCTGCTGTTCCTGGGACGGACTCATACCCCGCGATTCCTTCTCACATCCACGTACATGCGACCCACGCCGGCCACCACGAAC
>JBAWFB010000149.1:0-11786 GCA_049591495.1 Solirubrobacteraceae bacterium | reverse complement strand
CCTCCACGGTCACTAAGACCGTCAAATCCGACGTCAAGAGCATCCACCCCGGGGAAACTGTGATCGTCACCGGCAGCGCGGGCACGAACGGTGCGGTCAGCGCTGAATCGATCCGCGTCAGCGAAGCCGGCGCCAGCGGTGGCGGCCTCGGCGCTCTGTTCGGTGGCGGCGGCGGTGCAAGTGGCGGCGATGGGCGACGACGGGGTGGTGGCGGCAGCAGCGGCGAACCCGCGCTGTTTGGAGGCTAGCCGTGCAAGAGTGAGCCACCAAAGAGCGATCCTCTGACTGGCGCCGATCCCACGGCCTGTGGGTCATCGTTTCGCTCAAGCTACAAACCAGCCAATGCAGACCGATCATCGACAAAGGAGCTCCATGCCTCACACCCACAGCCGCAGCCGCGGACCCGCGGTCGCCGCTCTAGTCATCCTGCTGCTTGCCTGCATCGGCTTGGCGGCCTGCGGTGGCTCTTCGAGTACCACGTCGTCCAGCGCCAACGCTGCCTCGACCGGGACCTCGACGGGCACTTCTTCGACCACCGGTACCTCGACGGGCACTACCTCGACTGGGACCAGCCCCACCGCCCCTGGCGGCGGGCATGGCTCCGCGCGCTTCACAGCGGTGCGCGAATGCCTGCAGAAGAACGGAATCACTCTTCCACAGCGGGCACCCGGCAGCGGTCGTCCAGCAGGCGGAGTTGGCTTCCGCGGCGCCGGTGGCGGCCCAACGCTGCCCAAGGGCGTGACGCTCGCGCAGTACGATGCTGCGCTGAAGAAGTGCGGTGGTGGTCGCTTCGGCGCGAGTGGCTTCAACCGTGCCAACAACCCGGTGCTCAAGGCCGCGCTGGCGAAGTTTGCCGAATGCCTGCGCAGCAACGGCGTAAACGTCCCCGCCCCTAACACTTCGGGCAAGGGTCCGATCTTCGACACGAAGGGGATCAACACCAGCAGCCCGCAGTTCAAGTCGGCGGAGAGCAAGTGCCGCACCACGCTGGCCAGTGCGTTCCGACGCCCAGGAGGCGCCGGTGGAGCGCCGGGTGCCGGTGGACCGCCGCCCGGCGGCGGGGGAGCCTCGGGCTAGAAGCAGTAAGCGGCCAGCGCTACGGCAGCACGCGGGTTCCGAGCCCGCGGTTGCCGGGTGCGGCCTGCTTGTCGCGGATCGCCGATGCGCTCGGCTTGCGCGACAGTTTCGCCGGCTGCAGGTTGCCGACCTGTGCGATCAACTGCTGCCACTCGGTGGTGTTCAACACCAGGTTGGCGGCCACCGGAGCTGTTGAAGCGCTCTCGCTCGCCGCATGAGCGCGATTGGCGCCCACACCCTTGTTGCTGGCCGCGGCGGTGGGAGCTTTGCTGCCCAGCTCGACCTTGATGTAGGTGGCGTAGTCCGGTGCGGCGATCGTGCTCGGCGCCCCTGGATACTTCATCAGACTGACGATCCGCTTCGGTGCGAACTGGCTTTGAATCGTGAGCAGCGTACGGATCGTGATGTCGGTGATCGTGCCCGCTCCCTGGTGACCGGCGATCGGGATGCCGTTGATGGCCGCGATGTCGACCGTGTCGGTGGACGGGAAGGTGGTCACGAGGCCTTTCGTGGTGTAGGCCGTGCGCCCGCAACGCAGCTCACCCACGGTCGGCTTCAGTCCGCTGCGTGAGAGGAACACCAGCAGTGCGAGCGCTTGACGGCCCACCTTGCCGGCGGCTACCTGGTCGCGATCGCACTGGCCGAGCTTGATGTCCGGATCGGCCAGCACGGCGCTCTGCAGTTCTGCTCGTGAGAGCAGGAACGCGTCGCTCGCGGTGGCGCCTGCGAGCACCGGCCCGTCTTTGGCGCCCTGTGGATGCAGCGCTATCTGCAACTGCTCCCAGTTATCGAGCACCGGTCGCGGATCGATCGCGCTCTGCGCACCGGCAGGACGGATCGCGAAGCGCAATGTCGCGTCTGGGCTTTCGCCGCCCGAGCCGAGATGACCCAACACGGTGCCCTGCGCCACGACCGATCCCCGGCCCAGTTTCATCCAACCTGTCGCGGCCGCCTTTAGACGAGCCTCGCGTGCCCTGAGATGCGCGGCCACAATCGCGTCGGGGTTGTTCGGGTGCGCGAACACACGCACCTTGCCGGCGTCCACCGGTGTTTCGGCTTGTTCGGAGTAGCCCGCCGAGACATTGGCCTGCTTGGAGCTCGCTCGCCTCACCGTCTTGCGCTTGGCGACGTGCAATGTCAGGGGCAGTTGGCGCCCAGCGGTCGCGGCCTGCTTGGGGGTGGGATCGTTGCCCGTTTCGCCGCTCTGCAGAGCGCCCTTCGGCACCTGCACCTCGTCCGGCTTGGGCAGACGAAAGCCAGGAGCGATGCTGCCGAGACCGGCATAGGTGAACACGTCGCCGTAGGTGTCTCGCAACACCAGGTAGCGACCCAGCTTGCGCGACATACCGATCCCCACGACGCGTCCGTCCTCGACCGCGACAACCGGAGCGTGCCTGCGACCCACAAGCTCAGACAGCTGCGAGGGTGGCGACGCGGCATTAAGCGCGCGTTCGGCCCGAGCGGCGACCGCTGCCGGTGAGGGGGCGGCGGTGGAACCGGGCGTGGCCGTGGCCACGTGGGCCTTGTCTGTCGGAACCGGCGACGGAGCCAGGGTCGTCCCGGCGGTTGCGCTCGATGTTCCGGCGGTCGCGCTCGACGCAGTGTCCGGTGTCGGCGCCACCGTGCCCTGAGGGATGATCGAGCTGGCGCTCAGCTGTGCGCCGGCCACGGGCATGCTGCCCTCGGTGAGACCGGTCAGCGTGGCGATCACTGAGGCTGGATAGCTTGCGAACAGGCGCGCTCGCAGCAGCACCGATTCGGCATAGGCTTCAGAGTGGTTGTAGGCGAGAATCGCCGCACGCAGGTTGGTGGACGCTCCAGCCGCGTGCAGATAGCGCGCCGCGGCAAAGATCGCGTCTACAGGGTTGTAGGGATCGGCATAGCCCGCGTTGAGAGCGTCCACCCCGTACTGCAGCCATGTTTCAGGCATGAACTGCATCCACCCCACGGCGCCGGCGGTCGATACCGAAAGGTCGGTACCGAAGTCGGTCTCAACTTCGTTGATCGCCGCCAGGATCTGCCAGGGAACCCCGTATTGGACGGCCGCGGCTTGGTAGATCGGCAGCAGGAACAGTGGGATCCGGTAGAAGCCGAGTGCCTGCGCCGAGGCGGTGGAGTCGGCCATTATCGCGGCAAGCGCCTCGGACTGTGCTGCGGCGAGCTGCGGAGCTGCTGCGATGTTGGCGGAGCTCGTGGGCGCCCCCGGTGCTGTGGTCGTGGCGGGAGTGGTTGAAGCTGGGGTGCTCGCTTCTCCCTTGGTCGCCTGCTGAGTGCGCTGGACGACGATCTTCGGCGCACTCACCGCAGGCTGAGGCGCTTGAGCGGTCGTTGTGGGGACCGTCGTCGGCGTCGTAGCGGCGGTTGGAGTCGTTGTCGTGGTGGTGCTCGCCGGAGGTTCGCTGACAGGAGTGGTCGTGCTAGCCGGAGGCGGAGTCGTGGTGGTCGCCGTGGGTGTCGTGCTCGTGGTGGTCGTCTGCGTAGGCGCTTCGGACGCCGGCGTCGTCGAGGTTTCCGTCGAAGTCGCCGGATCGGTCGGCGATTCGGCCGCGAGCGCCATACCGGAGAGCGGCCCTCCCAGGCCGACTACCGTCAATCCGCCTCCTGCGAGCATCGAGACAATCGCTCGGCGCGTCCAAGTACGCGCGCCGTTCACCCCCTGCATACTCGGCCCCTGCTCATCGTGGTTTCGTCCCATGGTCGCGTTAGAACAGAGCGCCCCGTATCACGAGGCGCCCCATTGACGCTATTCATATCGGCAGAGAAGCAGGTTTTGGTAAAGGATTCGTAATCGAATTGCAGTATCGCCGGGCGCAGATGCATGTGAGCCTCCATAGCGGCAGAGCGGCCGGACTGTATCGACAGGCGAGGCGTGAGCCCTGAACTTGGCCGAATTGGCCTTCCCCAGGCCCGATCCAGCGCAGAGCACCTAGCTTCATCCCCTACGACCATGCGCATGCGTGCATACGGGCGTGCACGCATGTTGATCGGTGCTCTACGATTGGCGAGTGGAAGCAATCTTCTCTGTTCTGCAGGTCGCGATCGCGATTGTGCTGATCTTGCTCGTGCTGATGCACTCGGGCAAGGACTCAGGCCTCTCGGGCGCGTTTGGGGTCGGTAGCGGCCAGGGTCCGCTCGGTGGCGGCTCGATGGTCGAGCGCAACCTCAACCGCTGGACTGTGTTCTTTGCGATCCTTTTCGCACTGAACACGATCCTCCTGCTTAAGGAACCCTGGAAATAGGTTTCTCTCCGTCCGGGGAGCGCTCACCGGGATCCTGTGTGGACACGCCAGCGCCAGCCCGGTCGTTGGACCCGCCAGTCCGGTCGTTGGACCCGCCAGCCCGGTCGTTGGACCCGCCAGCCCGGTCGGCCGGCTCGTTCTGTCCATCCTTCTCGCGCTCCAGTGCCTCCAGCCGGTTGAGAATCTCAATCGCCTCGGCGCGCAGCGTGCCGTTGACCGCCTCGAAGTCCTCGCGCGAGAGCTTGCCCGTGCGGTAGTCGAGCTCCACGTCGCGGATCTCCCTGTACTTGGCCTCGCGCGCCGCCTCGAGCTCATCGCGGCGCGGCGCCTGGGATTCGGTGGGTTTGCGCACCGCCAGCAGCGGACCGCTCACCACCGCGATCACCGCCGCCAGCAGCACGAGCGTGAGCAGCGCAACCAGAATGCTCATCGGTTCGCGATCAAGCGCGGGCCAGGCCCTGCGCCGTGCGACTGCGCGCCAGCACACGCACGCGACGGCGGACCACGCTCGGGGCCGGCCACAGCGCGATCAGCCCTCCGAAGCCGACGATTATTCCGCCGATCCAGATCCACATCACCAGCGGCGAGACGATCAAGTGGAATTCGGCGGGCGGTGGCGCCTTCATGTATTCGCGCTCCAGCACCGCCAGCGCGATCATTCCCTCGTCGGGACGCACGAGCGGGATCGTTTTGTTGCCGATCGTGACGATCCGCTGCAATCGCGACGTGTTGATGTCGGGGGCGATCGCGCTCCACACGTCGCGCGTTACGCCCGCGTCCATCGCCACGTGACTGACGGGCTGGCCGCCGATCAGGTGCCCGACAGAGCCCTGACCGGGTTCGCCGGAGTCATAGAAGCCCTCGCTTGGCATGAGCGTCGCGACGTGTTTGCCTCCCTTGCTCACATCGAGCACGGCACCGATACTCATCGTGGAGCCAGTGTGAGCCGCGTCGTACTGCGGTGTGATCGTCGCGGTCGGGCGCACATAGCGGACGGTGTAGGCCCCGACTTTCGTGGATTGGCCAGGCGAGAGACTCAACTCGGAGGCGTGCTGGAAGGACGAGGAGGCCGCCACCCCGACGAACAGCACCGCCATGCCGATGTGCACGATGTAGCCGCCGTAGCGTCTGCGGTTGCGCTTGACGAGCGCCATCAATGCCAGTGGCGCCGGTTCGCCCGCCGTCGCGCGGCGCACCCGCACGCCACGCCAATACTCCTGGCCGATACTGCCCAGCACGAACGCCGCGCAGCAGAACATCGCGATCGCAAACGGTTTGCCGGTGCCGGTACCCGATACGAGCAGTACCACCAGCGCGAGCAGCCCGAGCAGCACGGGCGTCCTGAAGTTGCGCCCCGCGTTGGCCAGCGTCGCCCTGCGCCAAGCGATCACGGGCCCAATCCCGCTGAGCAGCACGAGGATCAGCGCGAGCGGGACCGTGTAGCGATCGAACCACGGTGGCCCGACAGACGCCTCTTGGCCCGTAAGCGCCTGGGAGATCAACGGGAAGTAGGTGCCCCAGAAGATCACGAAGCACAGCCCCACGAGTACCACGTTGTTGGCGAGGAACACCGACTCGCGCGAGAGCAGCGAGTCGAGACGGTGCTCACTGCGCAGCAGCGCGCGGCGCGAGGTAACCAGGTAGATCGAGCTGAGGATCAGCACCCCGATCAGGATCACGAACGGCACTCCCAGCGTCGCCCCGCCAAACGCATGGATCGAGCTGAGGATCCCGCTGCGCACGAGGAACGTGCCCATGATCGCAAGCGTGCCGGTGGCGAGCACCAGCGACACGTTCCACACCTTCAGCATGCCGCGCTTCTCCTGGATCATCAGCGAGTGGATGAACGCGGTGCCTGTCAACCACGGCATCAGCGAGGCGTTCTCGACCGGATCCCACCCCCAGTAGCCCCCCCATCCAAGCTCTGAGTAGGACCAGCGCGCTCCGAGCAGGATGCCGATGCCAAGGAACAGCCACGCCGCCATCGAGAAGCGGCGGATCACCCGGATCCACTCGGCGTCGACTTTGCGCGCCAGCAGCGCCCCCATCCCGAATGCGAGCGGCACGATGCACAGCGTGTAGCCCGAATAGAGCATCGGCGGGTGGATCATCATCGTCGGGAAACGCAGCAGCGGGTCGAGCCCCACGCCTTCCGGCGGCGCCGGGTTGGTCGTCTGGAATGGGTTGGCGTAGAACACCATCAGCGCGATGAAGAACCCACCGAAGCCGAGCAGGATCGCGGTCGCGTAGGAGCTCACGTCGCGCATCCGCTTGCGCGTCAAGAACAGCACGAGGCTCGACCACAGCGACAGCAGCCACGCCCACAGCAACAGCGAGCCTTCCTGGGAAGACCACACGGCGGCCGCCTTGTAGAACGTCGGCGTCGTGACACTCGATGTGTCTGCGACCGTGTTGAAGGCGAAGTCGTTGTGCAGGAACGCGACCTCGAGCACCGCGAAGGCCACCGTAAGGATGCACGCCAGCGCGTACACCGCGCGCCGCCCGGACGCCGACCACTCGCCGCGTCCGGCTCTCACCCCGTACAGCGACGCACCGATGCCGTACGCGCAGACGATGAGCGCCAGGATCAGGCATGTGCGTCCGAGTGCTGCCATCAGCGGCGGTCCATCCCGCGCACCAGCGTCCCAGCTCCGAGCACTAGATCTTGCTCGCGGTCTTGCTGGGCGTCGTCGTGTACTTCGACGGGCACTTGGTGATCAGCGAGTTGGGTTCCCCCACATAGCTGTCGCCCTGCTTTTTGACGGTCACGATCACCTCGCGCCCTTCGCGGAACGGATCGGGGACGGTGCCGGTGTAGCTGAGCGCCACAGCCGTTTCCCCGGCCCTGTCGCGCACGCCGAAGTACAACGTCTCTCCCACATGGCGCACCGACCCCTGCTCCACCGTGCCGGTCAGCTGGTAGCTCTGGCCGGGCACCGCCTGGCGCACGAGCTGGCTCGGCGTGACGGTCGGGCTGGCGGAGCTGAAGCTGGTGTAGATCAAGGCGCTCGCCAAGACCACGGCCGCGCTCAACGCGACCACCAGCCGCACCGTCCGCTTGCGTGCGGGGTTCATCGGTCTCGGATTATCTCAGAAGCGCGCGCGCACGCGCCGCATCGCTCTTCTCGTCCCGGCGCGAGCCAGGAAATATTGGTCGCGCAGCGAAACCTTTGAGGATCTCAAACGTCATAGAAGGTAGAGACCGATGCGAACGAGCCTGCTTCATCCACTTGTTGACAGACGACATCGTCGCAGGCGACGTGCCGCTCAGCTCAGGCTCTCGGCGCACAAGCCGGCGCCACCGCAGAGCAGCAGTCGCATCCCCACCGATGCCCAGCGCGTGCGCGAAGCAGGAGGCCCGGTGGACGAGGCCTGCTACCCGTGCTCTTGCGGATACTTCTTCATCGCGCCCGTGTCCACCAGTGTGGCGTGCCCACACTGCGGCACCACCCAGGCCTGGTAGGGATCGTCGTGGACGTGGCGCGGTGGATTGCGAACACACTCCATCACGGTCACGCGGACAGCGGTGTCAGTCGCGACCGATAATCGAAGCCCGCTAAGGGACTCGATCCACCGCTTGGCTTATTTGTCCAACTTGACTGCCGTGTCGTACGTCTTGCGGGCTACTTTCTCGCACGCGGCCCGCTTGCTCTTCGACTTCTCTTTCTCGCACTGCTTCAGCGCTTTCGCGAGCTTCTGTGACCGTGGCAGCGGCTCGAGCTTGCCCGTACCCCCAGTCTGACCACCAACTCCAATGTCCGGCGTTGACGACGAGGAGGGATCTCCCGAGCCAGCTGACTGCCTGTCCACGGGTACCATCTGAGCGGCTACCGGCGCTGGTGGCGGAGGGAATGGACCAGACGATGGCCCAACCTGCCTTTCGGCTGGCGCTTCGAACACTCCCCCATTCACACTCGCGCTACCGGCCTTGTTGGTCGCGACAACTGAGAATCCGTATTCCCCTCCGCCGAGCGTCACGCCGGCGCCGTTCAGGTCGAGGCTGACGGTCTGAGGGACAAAGGAGCCCAGCAGCAACCCGGTTGGCAGGGGGACCTCGACCATCAGTTCGCATCCGGCGCCTTTGTGGCTGCACGGCGAGGACCACATCTGGAATTCGTAGCTCGTCGACAGGCCCTCGGTGTCGATCTGAGCTTCGAGCGTCGCGTCGGTGGAGGTCAGGTGGGAGACAGACACGGATTCGATCACGGGCGCCTGGCCCGCCGGGGGTGTCGTGAACGTCTGCTCGGGACCCACCACCGCCGGACGTTCCCACCAGAATCCGCTGGGGACGGTGGCGATCTCCGGCGCGCCCAAGACCCGGTAGTAATAGGTGGTGTCGGGTCGCAACGTCACCCCCGCGCTCGCCAGGTCGAGGCGTGCATCGGGACCGTTCGCGGCGGCATATTCTTCGTGTTCCGTTCCTATGAAGCCGAGTGGAAGCGCGCCGTCCATGTGTTCGCCGAGGCAGGTGTATGGGGGGGCCACTTCTGTGGGGCAGACAAGTTCGGACCGGAGCTCGCTCGGGTTCTCGGCGATCTGGAACTGATACCTGATAGCCCTCTGGCCTGGATTGATCGTCGCTTCCAGGGTTGCATCAGTGGAGGTCACGTGCGACGCGGACTCAGAGTCGATCGCCGGCACGGGCACTTCGAACTGGCCGGCAGCAGAACGGGCGAGACGGACGCCCGCCTCGCTTTCCACGATCAGCCAGTAGACGTAGGTCTTGCCCGGCCTGAGATGCGCAAATTGCACTTCGGCGGACGCTTCCTGCGACGTGCTGCCGGTGAGCGGCCCCGTGCGCGGGGTGACTGGGGCGCAGCCCCACTCTTCTTCGCATTCGGCCGCACCGGATTCCCGGTAGGTGAAGGAATAGTAAATGGGCGCTCCTTCCGGATTCAGCGTGCCCTTCAACTTGACTCCGGTGGACGTCAATTCGACCGGCTCAGTCTGAGGTTCGCTCGGCGAGGACGAGCCTCCGCTCGCAACCGCCGCCACGGGCATGGCCAACACCGCGCAGATCGCCACGACCAACCCGGCCAGGCTCATCAGCCCCCTACAGTCACTCCGAAGCTGTCCATACAGGCTCCCGAAAGACATTTGGAGTAGACCCTATCAAGCGGCGATGGGTGCCGCCTGACTGGCGCGAAAACTGGCGCGAGGCCGTGCTGGGGATCCGGCTGAGCCCTCTCGACGGAGTGCCGCTACACCCCGCCGACACCCCAGATTTGCCTCTGCAAAGCTACTTGATGTGCATCCCTGAGATCGCGCGAGAGATGACGAGCTGTTGGATCTCCGCCGTGCCCTCGAAGATGTCGTAGATCTTCGCGTCGCGGTGCCAGCGCTCGACCGGGAACTCGCGCGTGTAGCCGTTGCCGCCGAGGATCTGGATCGCACGCTCGGTCACCCACACGGCGACCTCGCCGGACTTCAGCTTTGACATCGAGCCCTCGGCGTTTTCGAATGGGACCTGGTTGCGGCCCATCCATGAGGCGCGCCACACCAGCAGGCGGGCGGCGTCGATCTCCATCTTCATACGCGCCAGCGTGAACGCGATCGACTGGTTCTCGATGATCTTCTTGCCGAACTGTTCGCGCTCCTTGGCGTACTCCAGCGAGTACTCATACGCGGCGCGCGCGATACCGAGCGCTTGTGAGCCAACCGTGGGACGCGAGGCCTCAAACGTGGCCATCGACGCGTTGGACTTGTTCTTCTTGCCCTCCTTCGCGCGGGCCAGTCTTTCGTCGAGCTTCTCCTTGCCGCCCAGCACGTAGCCCTCTGGGATGCGACAGTCGTCGAGATACACGTCGGCGGTGTGCGAGGCGCGCAGGCCGTGCTTTGAGACCTTGGCGCCTTCGGAGATGCCCTTCACTTCGCTCATCGGCACCACGAACGCGGCGTGCCCGCGTGAGTTCAGCTCACGATCGACGGTCGCGATCACCACGTGCACGTCGGAGATGCCGCCATTGGTAGCCCACGCCTTCTGGCCGTTGAGCACCCACTCTTTGGTTGCCTCGTCGAACTTGGCGGTCGTCCTGATCGCGCCCACGTCCGAACCGGCGTTGGGCTCAGATGAGCAGAACGCGGCGACCTTGATGTCATCGGGCGTGCCGAAGCAGCGCGGGATCCACTCGCCGATCTGCTCGCCGCTGCCCTGTCCGAAGATGGCGGCCACCGCGAGCGCGGTGCCCATGATCGCCATACCCATGCCAGCGTCGCCCCAGAAAAGCTCTTCGTTGACGATCGGAAGCGTGAGCCCAGTTGGGTCGGCGAAGAACTGCGCGAGTCCCTCAAAGCCGTACAGCCCAATCTTGGCGGCCTCTTCGATGATCGGCCACGGGGTCTTCTCCTTCTCGTCCCACTCGTGCGCGGCGGGGCGCATCACGTCAGCGGCGAAGCCGTGCACCCAGTCGCGGATGTCCTTCTGGTCCTGCGTGAGGGCCATCGAGAAGGTCACGTCTTTGCTCGCGACGTTGGTGATCGCCTCGACGGCGGCCTCGGCAGCCCCTGTTGCCTCGGCGGTGGTTACGTCGGTTGCTGACATGGGACGAAAGCTCCTTTGCTGGCTCGGTGACGTCTTGGGTGCGACGGTGGGAGTGTCCCCGGGATCCCTGCTCTTCGTATCCGGTGTCCCCCGCCCCCTGCCTGATGGCTGGGCTCAGCTGGAGACGGACGGGCCTCCACCCGATGAGCGAATCCTAGCAAACGGTAAACGCTTGTCAAATGTGTGATTGAACGACGTTTACATCGGTTGTATAGTTCTCAGAATGGCAACCACCCCCACAATCGGCGAGACCGGCCTAGCCAGCCGCGCCTCACGCAGGCGTGAGCGCGAGCGCGAGATCGTCGCCGCCACGCGCCTGCTGTTCGACGAACGCGGGCTGCAGGACGCGCCGATCGAGAGCATCGCACGCGCGGTGGGCATCAACAAGGCGCTGATCTACCGCCACTTCTCCTCCAAGGAGGAGCTGTATGTGCTGACGCTCTCAAGCTATCTCGCAGACCTCGCCCAGCAACTGGAGGACGTCCCCGTCGAGCTCGACGCCGTGGCGCGGCTGGAGGACGGCTGGTGGCGCTACACGAACTTCTGCCTCGAGCACCCGGCGTTCCTGGATTGCGGCCTGTCGCTGATGCGTCGCTCCGCGGAGGAGCTTCGCGAGGCGATCTCAGACGCCGTGTGGATCCGCCTCGGCCAGAACATGGCGGCGTGCCTGAGCAAGCTCTCGCAGATCCTCGCCGAGGGCGCCGAGCAAGGCGTGTTCAGCGTCGAGGACCCCGACTTCACCGCCAACCAGCTGTATGCGCAGACGCTCGGCACGATGCACCTCGCGCGCATCGGCATGGGCGTGCGCACAACCGCAGGTGGCATCCCCGAGCCGTTCGCGATCGAGCCGGCGCGCGTGCAGCGCGCGTGCATCGACGCGGTGCTGGCCTCGGTGGGCGTTCGCCGCGACGGCTGACGCGGTGCTGGCC
>JBAWFB010000148.1:0-3422 GCA_049591495.1 Solirubrobacteraceae bacterium | reverse complement strand
CCCCACTACAGCAGCCATTCTAGTCCTGGACTCGGGATCATCGCTGTGCCGCCAGCTTCACGAAGGTGGTTTCCCGAAGGTAAATCGGCTCCAGTTTTTCGCCCGGCATGAAGTTTATCCGGCCGCCGGCCAGACCGGCCAGAGCCGCCGCCGTTGGAAAAACGGCTCGCCCGGACGGAAACCAGCGCGTCACTTCCGGTCCGATGAGGGTTTCGCCCGCCGCCTGCACTTCCGCCAGAGTAACGATTTGCAAGGGCGTAATTTCCCGTCCGCCGCTGGCCCCGATTTCGTAAGTCGCCCGGTAAAATTCGCCGCGTTGCGCGTCAATCACCACGGCCACATGTCCGGTAAAATTCTCCGCCGCCGCCTGGGCCGCAATGGCCTTGGCGCTGCTGATGCCGAGCAGCTTTACGCCCGTGGCCAGTTGCCAACCTTGGGCGATGGCCAGCGCCACGCGGATGCCCGTGTAAGAACCCGGTCCGAGGCCCACGGCCACCACTTCGATCTCTTCCCGTCGCACGCCGGCATCGGTCAGGGTTTTCTCCATCATGGCGAACGCATGGGTGGTGCGCTCGCCCGTCTCAGAAGCCGTGGCCAGCAGGCGCCCATTGCGCGCAACCGCCACACTCCGCTGCGGGGACGAAAACTCAAGCGCCAAAATCGTCATAAACAATCTTCCGTTCCGTTTCGTTCACGATTTCGATCTTCACCGTTTTCCAATCGGCCATCGGCCATCGGCCATCGGCCATCCTCTCAGCCCATTCAATCACCGCCACGCCATCCGGCGCTAAAAATTCCTCAATGCCCGCCGACTGGATTTGCGCCGCCGTTTCCAGCCGGTAGAGATCCAGATGAAACAGCCGGAGTCGTCCGCCGCCGTATTCATTCACCAACGTGAACGTGGGCGAATGCACCCGGGCTGTGATGCCCAGCCCGCGTGCAAAACCCTTGACGAACTGCGTCTTGCCCGCGCCGAGATCGCCGGACAAGGCCAGCACCAGACCGGGCCGGGCGACGCGCCCCATTTGCTCGCCGAGCGCCTCCGTCTCGACTGCACTATGCGAAATTGTTTCCAATTTCACGGACGGGATCAGTTCACCTGACATTTCAAGGACACGCTGTCCAGCGTGTCAGGAGCGGCCTGGTTATCCGGCGGCGCATTCAAGGTGAGATCCGCCGACAACGGCAGGTTGGCCGATGAATTGCCCACGAGAATCTTGGCGATTCCAGGTGAAACCACGAACCGGCGGTCATCCTCATTCCAATACCAGAACGCCGGCTCGGTGAACGGCAGTTCAAACGTCACTGTGCGCTGCTCACCCGGCGACAATTCCACGCGGCAAAAACCGGCCAGTTGTTTGAGCGGACGTTTTACCGGCGAAGGCGGCGGCGTCACGTAAAGCTGAACCACTTCTGCTCCCGCCCGGCCGCCGGTGTTGGTGACCCGGACGGAAATTTTGGTCTTCTCGCCGTGGCCGAGGGTGGCGGCGTCCAGTTTGAGCTGATCCAACTGGAAGGAGGTGTAACTCAAGCCATAGCCGAACGGATAAAGCGGGTCACCGGTAAAATACAGATAGGTGCGCCCTTTGCTGATGTCATAATCGTGAAATGGCGGTAGTTGATCCAACGAACGATACCAGGTGCAGGGGAGTTTGCCGCCCGGGTTGCAGTCCCCAAAAAGCACGTCGGCAATCGCCTGTCCCTGCGCCTGGCCAGCACATATTGCTCCAAGAATGGCCGGCAGATGCTCCTGTTCCCAAGGAACTGCCACAGTGTTGTTGGAGGACAGCACCAGCACCGTTTTGGGGTTGACCGCGTAAATGGCCTGGATCAATTCCGGTTGCGCGCCGGTCAGGCCAATCGTCTGGCGGTCACGCCCCTCTGCGTCCACCTGCTGGGTGACTCCGCAAACCAGAACCACGACATCCGCGTCGCGCGCGGCTTCCACCGCCTCCTGAAACATTTGGTCGTTCTTCGCGCCCACCACGGTGCAACCTGGTTTGAAGACGACTTGCGGACTTCCCGGCGGAGGCGTGGCCGGCGGAGGAACGGGATTCAGTTGCAGCCGTTCGACATTGAAAAGATAGCCGCTGCCGCCGCGAAATTTAAGGAAAATGGCGTGTTCTCCCGTGATGCCCGCCAAGGGCGAGGAGACGTTGATCCATTTCTGCCAGCCGCCGGTGCCGGGCACAGTGAGCGTGCCAGCCAGCGGGCCATCTATCTGATCCAAATGGATTTCAATGCGGCCGCCGGCCGCATCGCTGGCCACGCGCGCCTGAAATTCCGTCTTGCCACTGAAATCGGTTTTCGGAAATTCCGCCCAAGAACCATCGTTAATATATCCCAAGCTGGCTTCCCCCTCCGAGGAAGGTTCCAGCCGGATGAATCCGCTGTTGCGAACCCTCTCGGACGCCATAATATAAGGACGTTGGATCACCACCCCCAAGCTCGCGGCAATGCCGGCATAGGGAGAAATGCGCACGGTGGGAGTGCCGCTGTAACCGCCGAGCAGACAGTCGGCGGCCAGCGGGCCGATCACGGCCACTTTCTTCAGCGCGGTTTTTTCCAAGGGCAGGAAATTGGAATCATTTTTCAGCAGCACGAGTGATTGTCGCGCCGCTTCCAGGGCCAGGTTCCGGTGTTCGGTCGAATCCACG
This sequence comes from Solirubrobacteraceae bacterium, assembly GCA_049591495.1. Taxonomy (GTDB): domain Bacteria; phylum Actinomycetota; class Thermoleophilia; order Solirubrobacterales; family Solirubrobacteraceae; genus Palsa-744. Next base: position 765 of record JBAWFB010000148.1, on the reverse strand, counting down.
ACGGTAAACGGGATTTGGGTGTAAGGGACTTCGGCGGGCGGATCAAACAAGCCGAGCAGACAACGCACCGTCATCAGCCGGGTCACCGCGACGCCGATGGCTTCCTCGCCGATCAGTTCATGTTCCACCGCCGTTTTTAAATTGGCCTGCAACGTCCCGCCGCAGTTCAAATCGCACCCGGCAGACACCGCCATCGCGGAGGCAATGGCCTTGTTGGCGGCGTAGTGATGCGGGTTGTAGATGTTATCAATGGCATCGCAATCCGAGGTGACATAACCGCGAAATCCCCAGCGGTCACGCAGCAGTTCGGTCAGCAGAAAATGGCTGGCGCAGCAGGGAATGCCGTTCAACGCACTGTAAGCGCCCATCACGGTGAAGACATCACCCTCCAAGATCGTGGCGCGATAGGCGCGGGTGTAGTATTCCCAAAAGTTGCGTGGATCTACCGACGCGGAGATGGCGGTGCGGTCGTCATCGGTGTTGTTGCAGATGAAATGCTTGGAACAGGCGGTCGTTTTGAGGTAATCCGAATGATCGCCCTGCATGCCGCGAATCACCTGGACCCCGAGCGTGGCCGCCAGGCAAGGATCCTCGCCCGGAACTTCATCGCAGCGCCCCCAGCGCGGATCCCGATGGAGGTTCAGCGTCAGCGGGGAATAGTAGCTCAAACCGATTTTTTGGCGGTTCTCGTAAGCGCGTGCCTCGTCGGAAACGGCCGTGTATATGCGCAGCGCCAGTTCGGGATTCCACGAAGCGGCCAGCGCC
>JBAWFB010000147.1:0-1910 GCA_049591495.1 Solirubrobacteraceae bacterium | reverse complement strand
ACCTGCCGCGTGAAACCATCTTCGTGCTGAGTGACCCCGAGGCCTTGGCGGCGCACGCGGAAGTTTACGAGCAGCAAATTCCCAAGGAAGATCCGTTCCTAATTCCCTGGCACGATTTTCAAGGTGAATTAAAACGGCGTGATTTTAGATCCGTGGAGTTGGTGGACAATGTGTTCCCCCTCACCCCGACCCTCTCCCCCAGGGAGAGGGAGAAACGCTTCCCGCCAACTGGAGCAAATGCACACGCTTGTAATCCGGAGAACCTTGATGGGAATCGCAAACTCGGGGCGGACGACCATTCCAGCCACGCTGATCCAACTGCAGACATTCCAAAGCTGCCCCCTCTCCCCGGAGGAGAAGCTCAAGGTGAAGGAGAAAGGATCGAAACCAACCTACAATTTACGAATTTGGATGCCTTTCGTCCGCTGGCCGAGCGGGCACCCGAACCGCAGATCGCCGAGGCACAACGGCGCGAATTCTTCGCCCAAATCCACCGCTGGCTCCGGCAAGATTACGCCGTCCACGTCTTTTGCAACAACGACGGTGAGCGGCAGCGGTTTGAAGAAATCTGGCAGGAAATAGTGGGGCAGGCTTCCAGCCTGCCTGTTTCCAATAATAAAAGCCGGCGGGACAGGCAGGATGCCAGCCCCACTACGCATCTCGGTTCGCTCGCGCGCGGTTTCATCTGCGACGAGGCGAAACTGGTGGTCGTGACTGATGCGGAAGTTTTTGGCCGTTACAAAATCCAGCGGCCGCGCCGGCAAAAATCCGCCCACGCGCAGGCCGCGCGTTCCGCGTTGGACATTGATTTTACCGACCTGGACGACGGCGATTTCGTAGTGCATCTGCAACACGGCATCGGACGTTATCTGGGCTTGAAAACCATGCCCGTCGGTTCGGGCCACCGGCAACTGGCCATCGACAATCCTCAATCTGAAACCGAATGCCTGGTCATCGAATACGCCGCCAGCGATCCCACGCAGCCCGCACCCAAACTCTACGTTCCCGTCACGGAAGCGCACCTCGTCAGCAAATACGTCGGCGTGGGCAAGGTGCGTCCACCGTTGAACACGCTGGGCGGCGCGCGCTGGCACAAGGCCAAGGAACAGGCCGAACGCGCCGTGCGCGATGTCGCCTCCGAAATGCTCCGCATCCAAGCCGTGCGTGAAACGCAGCAGGGCCACGCGTTCCCGGCGGACGTGGCCTGGCAGCGCGAATTTGAGGGCGCCTTCATTTACGAGGAAACCCCCGACCAGACCACCGCCATCGCCGAAACCAAGACCGACATGGAACGGCCCAAGCCGATGGACCGCCTGATTTGCGGCGACGTGGGCTTCGGTAAGACCGAAGTCGCCATTCGCGCGGCGTTCAAGGCTGTCATGGGCGGCAAGCAGGTCGCCATCCTCGTGCCGACCACCGTCCTCGCGCAGCAGCATTTCAACACCTTCCGCGAACGGATGGCGGATTATCCCATCCGCGTGGAACTGCTCTCGCGCTACCGCACCGCGCGCGAACAGACCCGGGTGGTGGAAAATCTCGCCGCCGGGGCGGTGGACATCGTCATCGGCACGCACCGGCTGGTGCAGGACGACATCGTGCTCAAGGACCTTGGGCTGGTCGTCATTGACGAGGAGCAGCGATTCGGCGTGCAGCACAAGGAAAAGTTCAAGCGCCTGCGCACGCTCGTGGACGTGCTGACCCTGAGCGCCACGCCGATTCCGCGCACGCTTTATCTCGCGCTCACCGGCGCGCGCGACATGAGCACCATCCAGACGCCGCCGAATGACCGGCTGCCGGTGGAAACCATCGTGACGGAATTTGACGAACGCACCATCCGCGACGCCATCAACCGCGAGCTTGGGCGCGGCGGCCAGGTGTTCTTCCTGCACAACCGCGTGATGACCATCCAC
>JBAWFB010000146.1:0-1614 GCA_049591495.1 Solirubrobacteraceae bacterium | reverse complement strand
GCGTAGATCTCCGTGCTGTCGGCCACCGGCACGCCCACCGCACACAGCGGGTCTTGATCCACCGCGATGACTTCGGAGTTGGTAAGCGTGTTGAGGGTGGCTGCGGTGATTGCCGGAGACAGCGCGCCGCCGCCGGGCCGCACGTCGGTGCCGATCATCAGCGGCGCGCCCAAGATGCACCACAAGTTGAATTGCGACCGGCCTTCGAGATCGCTGATGCCGTTGAACCCGACCATGAGCATGTCTGGATCCAGAAAATGTCCGGGGGCCTGCGCATACCAGTCGGCTTGCGCGGTGTCGAACTCCAACAGAATGGAACTCCAGGTGACGGAACCGCTCAAACCGGCGATGTCATTGTTGACGCGGAATGAATTGGCGATACGGGTAGCGAACTGTAGGCCGTCCACCTGCGGAGTCGAGAGGCTCAGCGTGATGGGCCTTCCGTAGCTGTTGTTGGCGATGGCGCTGGCGTAGGCAAAAAAATCTCCCGGGCCGTGGTCGTCCACTTTGATGAAGTCCCAGCCCCAGGCGGCAAATTGGTCGGCATCCTGCTGGTAGTAGCCAAAGCCGCCAATTTGCGCCGGGCTGCCATATCCCGAGACGCCGATGTCCGAGTAACCGCCCATGAGCAGGCCGTCGGCGTGGACGTAATCCGCAACTGCTTTCATGCCATCCGGCCAGCGGGTCGGATCTACAATCAGGTTGCCGTTCGCATCGCGGCTGCCGCGGCCGGAGGCAATCCAGGTGCAATCAATCGTCACAACTTTATAACCGGCGGTGGCCAGTCCTTCCGCCACCAGTGCCGTGGCGGTATTGGTGATCAAATTTTCCGACGGGCCGATGGCATCGCCAACGACAAACCAGGAATTCCAGCCCATGCGAGGCGTGAGCGCGTTGCTGGCCACGTTGAGCTGGGGGAGCGGCCAGGTGGTTTCCCCGGCGAAAGGAATACTTCCGATATAGGAATTGATCAGCCCGGACGGCACGCCGGCCTGCGCGCCGGGAACAATCAACACGTTGCGGAGTGAAGCGGTGTTCGACAACGCATCGTTGTGCGCCGTCACGGCCAGACCAGCCAGAACGTTCACTTTCATGCCAATCGTTTGCGCGGATCCGATTTGCGTCCAAGTCATGCCGTCGGAGCTGTAGCTTGCCGTGAAGCTGCTGCCCGAGCGGCTTAACCGCACCCAGACCGGTGCCGTGATGCCGGTCACAATAGTTTGCGCGGTCGCGCCACTGGCGCTCAGCCGGTAGCGAAACGTCACCCCGTTTCCAGGAGTGATCAACGCCGAGGCTTGCGGCGAGCCGGCAGTGGTATCATTGCGGATCATTATACCGGCTTGCGCCCAGGGATCGGAGCCGGTTTGAGCGGCAACATAGCTGACGATCATGCCATCGCCGTTCAGGCCATTCGTGCAAAAGTTGAATTGATCGCTGGTATTCCAGATGTCCACCCCGCCGCCGGTCACGGTCCAAACGCCGTTGGTGTAAACCGCCGAGCCGGGCAGCGCTGGGGAACCGATGTCCAAATCGCCCCAGCCGTTTGGAAGCGCCGCGCGGCTGGAAGTGCAGGCCAGAATGGCGGCGACGGCCAGGATGCTGGTCGAACAATAT
>JBAWFB010000145.1:0-2920 GCA_049591495.1 Solirubrobacteraceae bacterium | reverse complement strand
GGCAAGGGACGAACCACCGTCGAGTACGCTTTGCCATTGCCACACCTCTTGCCCACAACTCATGCCGAGGAGCTCTTCCAAGGGGCTAAGCAGGCGTGGTCAATCATTGGTAAACCGCCATTGCACTCAGAGAGCATTAGAAACGAGACACATGATGTCTGTGTAGTCGGCGAGGCGGATACCCTCCTGCCGAGCGCAGACGATGCACACGTCGCTCGAATTTCAGCTGTTAGAAAATGTTCTTCAACCGCAATCAGCTTCACAATTCTGTCTCTTTTCCCTGATCTCTCTTTTCCAGGATCGGCCTGCTATCCAGGCTAAGTGCACCGGCACTCTGCAGGCAGCTACCGGTGCGCTGTCAATTGTCTCAGCCTTGCGTGTAGTCCATATTGTCCAGGTCGGTGATCAGGTCTGGGCCTGTTGGTTTCCAGTTCAACTTCTGCCGAGTAATGGCGCTTGAAGATGGCATATCGTGGCCAGCGAAACGGGCAAGCCAGCCGAAGTGTGCCTCGGTTTCCTCGGGCTTGATGCTGACCACCGGTACCTTTAGCCCGCGTCCCAGCGCCTCGGCGATGGCCTTCATCGACACGCCCTCTTCGTCGACCGCGTGGTAGATTGCGCCCTGCTCCGCCTTCTCAAACGCCAGGCGGTACAGCTGTGCCGTGTCGGAAACATGCGCCGCCGGCCAGCTATTGCTGCCCTCGCCGATGTAAGCCGACACACGCTTCTCACGCGCCACAGCCATAATGTATGGCACCAGCCCCTGCTTGTGCGTGTCATGAATCTGCGCCAAACGAACGATGGAGGTTTTTACGCCGCGCTCAGTGAACACCTTCACCGCCGTTTCCAAACCTGCGCGAGGATTCCAGGACGCAGTTGGGCCGTCCTCTGTCGATGGCTTGCCGTCCACATTGACTGCCATCGCCGTACCCGAGGTGACCACAAACGGCCGGTCGGAACCCACCAGCACCTCTCCCAGTGCCCCGATTGCCTTGCGTTCATCCTCGGCGTTCTTCTCAAACTGCGAGAAGTCATGGTTGAAGGCCAGGTGGATCACGCCATCGGAACCGGCTGCGCCCTTGCGCAGGCTGTCGAGGTCTTCGATATTTCCATGGAGCACCTGGGCTCCCGCCGCACGCAGTTTTTCGGCACCGACGTCCGAGCGCGTCAGTCCCAGCACGCTGTGCCCCGCTTTGATTAACTCCGGTACAAGCTCCGACCCGATAAAGCCGGGCGCTCCAGTTACAAAGATACGCATAACGATGTCTCCTTTAGATTTAGATCTCACGAACACGCAGCCGATCTGCGCCGTCGATCAATAGATGGGTCTCAATCTGAGGACGATCTATACTAAGAGTCCGTATGATCGGTCCAATCGTCCTGTCGTCGCAAAAATCCGAGACTCAGAGATCCGAACTTCAGTCCTTGCAGCCAGGGTTGACGTCGACTCAACGTATGGATCCGCTCTCCGAGGTTCTTGCCCTGCTCAAGCCTCAGAGTTTATCCTCCGGCGGCTTTATGGTGCCGGGCGATATGGCCATTTACTTCCCGAAGCATCAGGGCATTAAGTGCTACGCCATGCTCGCCGGCCAATGCTGGCTGGTCGTCGAAGGCATCCCAGACCCCGTCCTGCTCGACGCCGGGGACTGCTTTCTTTTGCCACGCGGGATGCCGTTTCAGCTCACCACGGATCTCTCGCTCGAACCGGTCCACTACACGCTCGCGTGGGGTCGCCTCAGCAAAAGCAATGACACCCCGGCGATCCCCGAAGGCGCGCGATACATCGCCGGAGGCTTTTTCGGGTTCACAGGCAGCCACGCCGAGATGCTCCTGCACTCGCTGCCGCCCATCGTCCACATCCGCGGCGAGTCGGACAAGGCCGCCATGCGCTGGGCGCTCGAGCGCTTGCGTGAGGAGCTCCGCGATCCTCAGCCCGGCAGCTCGCTGATAGCGCAGCAACTCGCCTACACGATGCTCATTCAAGCACTGCGCCTGCATCTGGCTGACGGCGCCAGCGCTGGGCCGGGCTGGCTTTCTGCGCTGTCTAACAAGCATATGAGCATTGCCATTGCCAGCATGCACGATGCCCCGGGACATCCCTGGACGCTGCAATCGTTGGCCGAACGCGTCGGCATGTCGCGCTAGGTCTTCGCCTTGCGCTTTCGCGAGATCGTCGGCGCCACCCCCATGGAGTACCTTACCCGCTGGCGCATGCTTCTGGCTGCCGACCGCTTGAATAACTCCTCGGAAGGACTCGTCGCCGTCGCGCAGTCGCTCGGCTACGAGTCTGAGAGCGCCTTCGGCAAGGCCTTCCGTCGGGTGATGGGCTGCTCTCCAAGGCAGTACACCCGGTTTCCGACGCCGTGTGCGATGCCTCTGAAGCCTAGTGCAAAAGACCAAGAGGGGGAACTTGTCGTAACTGCGTAGAAGCCTGTATGCGTTGCGAAAGTTGACTTGATGCCATGAAACGCGCTTCTCGTCAGCGGCCGACGATCGCTCTGCAACGATCCGGGGTTTCAAATTTGCTACCGAGCAGGAGTCTGGAAGATCTCACGCACTGTTTCTCGAATCCAGGCGTGCAACAGATCGCTATCGAAGCGCGGGTGCCACACCATGGAATATCGGATACGAGGAAGTTCTTTCGGCGCTTTCAGCAGTGGGAAATTGATTGCAGTCAGTGTCGGTTCTGCAATGCGTGCAGGCATCGTCAGCACCAGGTCCGTTGCCTCAAGTACTCTGATTGCGGCCTGGAAATAGGGAAGACGAACAGCTACGAGCCGCCGCAATCCAGCTTCTGCAAGTGAGCGGTCAATCAGAGTCTGGTGATTCGGTTGTGTCTCTCTCGCGACATGACGGAAGCTGAGGTACTCCTTCATGGTGATCGCGCCTTTGCCGCGCTTGAGCTTCCGGCCAGCCACGC
>JBAWFB010000144.1:0-1670 GCA_049591495.1 Solirubrobacteraceae bacterium | reverse complement strand
CGGCGCGGTGAAATCCAAACCAGGTAAATTCGAACTCGCTGACAAAGGCACCCTCTTACTCGACGAGATTGGAGAGATGCATCCGCAGATGCAGGCCAAGCTCCTTCATGTCTTGCAGGATGGCTCTTTCAGTCGCCTCGGAGCGCGCGTCAGCACGCAAGTAGACGTTCGCGTCCTGGCCGCCACCAACGTCAACATGGCTGACGCGCTCGCAGAGAAGCGCTTCCGCGAAGATCTCTTCTACCGCCTCAATACCCTGACGATTACGATCCCACCCCTCCGTGATCGCCGCGAAGAGATCCCTTATCTAATGCGCGAATTGATTCGCAGGGGCAAGACACAGCCAGACCAGCCCTCAACCTTCTCCAGCAAGATCATCGAAGCCGCGCAGGACTACCACTGGCCCGGCAACCTCCGCGAACTCCGCAACTTCGTTACCCGCACTCTCATCCTTCAGGATGAGGAGTCAGCCTACAACGACCTGCGGGCAAAAACCAGAACCAACGCCCCACCTCGCTCCATGTCCACGCCGGAGAAGCGGCCGCCCGTTTCGGCTGACATGAGAGACATCATCAATGGGCAAAAAACCGAGACCGAGATCAGCATGCTCGGCGACGCCCTCTCAGCCTCAGGCTGGAATCGAAGACGCGCCGCCAAGACCCTCAACATCCCCTATCGCACTCTCCTCTACAAAATTCAGCGTTACGGCCTCAATCCGTAGCCCCGCCGAGCGTCCTTTACAAATCAGCCTGCGTTCGCCATCTCGCCATCAAACAGCCGGTTCCGTCTCCAGCACGTCCAACCAGATCCAACGGTTGAGCGGCACCAGTTCCGAGTGTTACACTCGAAGTTGGATTATGCCGTCTGGCGACGCATAGATCAGGGACTTCCAGTTCCCTTCTCCGCATTCAATCCACACATTCTCCGGAAGCCTTATCTCCGGCCAAGAGGTTCCAAAAGCACCCGATGTTCTACTTCGTACTCATCATCCATGTCGTCGTCTCGCTCTTTCTCGTAGGCATCATTCTGCTTCAGCAGGGTAGTTCTGCTGACCTCGCCGGAGCATTTGGCGGTCAGGGATCACAGACCGCCTTCGGCCCGCGCGGGGCTGCCACCCTTCTCACCAAGCTCACCGCCTACGCGGCCGTCGTCTTCATGCTTACCTCCATCGGGCTCACGATCATGCTGGCGCGCTCCAGCGGCGACCACTCTGTTCTCTCCGGCCACTCCACTACACAGAGCCTGCCGAAGCGATAACCCCTCAATCAGTTTTTCACCAATGCGCAAGCCACCGGCTTGCGCATTTCTGCTTTAAGCCCCTTCCTGGCGGACCTTTCATTCCGCTCCAGGCAAATTCTGTCGTCAGCCTTTACTCTAAAAGCATGATCCACGAAATCCTTGTCGTAGGCCCGCTCCAGTGCAACTGTTCCATCCTTGGCGACGAAACCTCCCGCGAAGCCATCGTCGTCGATCCCGGCGACAACATCTCCCGCATCGTCGAGCTGCTCCAGAAGCACCAACTCACCCTCAGGCAGATCATCATCACCCACGCCCACATCGATCACATCGCCGGAGCCCAGCGCCTCAAAAAACTCACTGGCGCTCCCATCCTCTACAACCAGCTCGACCTCCCTCTGGTCAACATGATGGACATCCAGGCCGGCTGGCTC
>JBAWFB010000143.1:0-2143 GCA_049591495.1 Solirubrobacteraceae bacterium | reverse complement strand
CTAAAATCGTGCCCCAACAAATAATCACCCCACAAAAAATGTTTCCAAAGTATAGAGAAACTGCCTCTCTCGCCGTTTCTTCTGGATACAAAAGCTCATATCCGAAACACCACAAACCCCACCCGATGAGGAATGCCCCAAGCAGATAGGCAACTAGGTATCGCACTAATTTGAGCGTTGGTATTCGCATAAGCCGCCTAACGAAAAAAGCTGAGCCACGCCGACGGGCGGGCGGCTCCGCAAGCTCGACAATCGTTGTATAACTCAAACCATTCATAAACTCAAGGGGCAGTCGGCGTTGGCTCCAGCGCGGTGTTAGGCGCCTTGGATTCAAGTTGCCAGTGCGACAAGATTGGTGGATGAAATATCATCGATTAAGCACGGAGGAACGCTATGAGATAGCGGCCATGCGGCGGCAAGGTTTGCTGGTGGCAGAGATGGCAAAACATCTTGGGCGGCATCGTAGCACGTTGTATCGGGAGGTGAAGCGAAATCAGTCGGCGCATGATGGCTGCTATCGCCCCAGCCACGCGGTGGAGAAAGCCAGCGGACGAGAGCATCGCTCGCGCCGGAACTGGCGGTATGGGCCGGCGGCGTTTGAGTCCATTGAGACCCTGATTCGCCAAGGGTTTAGCCCCGAACAGGTGGTTGGGCGGCGCAAGCTTGAAGGACAGGCTGTCATGAGCCACGAGACCATTTACCGTTGGATTTGGACCGATAAACGGTGCGGCGGGACGCTGTGGAGACATCTGCGAGGAGCCAGGAAGCGGCGACGAAAACGTTATGGGCGATATGACAGCCGGGGACGGCTGGCCGGGAAAAAGCTTATCGAACAAAGGCCGGCGGTGGTGGCGAGCCGTGAACGGATCGGGGATTGGGAGATCGACACCATGCATGGACGTGGCAAGGCGTGTGTGGTGACAGTGGTGGAACGGAAAACCGGGCTGGTCAGAATCGGACCGATTCAACGCGCCACCAAGGAACTGACGCTGGAGCGGACGGTCAAACTGCTGGGGCCTGAGCGTAAGCGGGTCAAAACCATCACGGCGGACAACGGGACCGAGTTTCACAACTACCGTGAACTGGAAAGCCGGCTTGGAACACGGGTCTATTTTGCGACACCGCACCATGCCTGGGAGCGCGGCACCAACGAGAACACGAACGGACTCATCCGCCAATATCTGCCCAAAGGAACGAACCTGAGCCGCATCACCCCGCAGCAATGCTATCGCATTGCTGAACAGTTGAACAATCGTCCCAGACTCCGGCTGGGCTTCAAAACTCCCAACGAGGTTTACTACTAGCCATTTTGTCGCACTACAAATGTGAAACTAAACGCAACATCATGCGGAGATAAAATCCATGCGGAGTGAAAATGACGGAAACCAATCTTCGGATAATACCCCTCCGCCTTCGGAGCCGACAAAAGTATAATCTTGCACTGTGGATGAAGTCTGCCCTGGGTAATCTGAACCAGCCTCCTGCCGATGCCCGTCTTCTGATATGAAACATCTACGGCAAGGTCGGAAAGATAACAGCAATAGCTGAAATCGGTGATAGACCTGGAAACTCCCACCAAAACATCGCCATCCCAAGCCGTGCAAATAAGATTCGCGTGCGAAAGCATACCGGAAATACGCTCCGAATCGTGAACCGGACGGCGCTCGGCCAAAGTTGACCTTCGCAAGACATCAACAAACTGTGCTGATGTAATCTTACGGTCATGGAAATATGCGATGCTCATTTGCGCCTAACGAAAAAAGCTGAGCCACCGCCGGCTCGCGGCGTGAACCGTCCCGCAGAGCGGGACGGAACTGACAGCGCCAACGGCGGTTGGCTCCGGCGACTTCCATGAGAAGGCAGTCAAGGGTGAATTTGTTGGCACATGAGTTTATTAGTCGGAATCCGTGACGCTGGCAAGGCAGGAAAGGATCGCACTTCCATCCGAACTCGCGGGTGAGCGCGGTTCACGGTTGGATCCGAAGTCCTTGCGGAAGGAGGAGCGTGACCATCTTGTTATCGGGCTCGCCTTGCGGCGGCCCTGTCGCCAGACCGTCATCGCTCCAAGATTAGCGTCCATTCCAATTCTTTTCTTAAAGGCGTTTTGGTTTTATTCAGGCCGGTGTCATCACCAAGGCAGGAC
>JBAWFB010000142.1:0-2194 GCA_049591495.1 Solirubrobacteraceae bacterium | reverse complement strand
GGGGAATCCTTCGCTGGAGGAGGTACCACAATGAAGGCGATACATGCCAGGCGCGGCTGCTGCTGTGAAGTCCAGAACAGCATAGTGGCCGCGGGCGTTGCTGAGTTGCGTGACTGGAAACTCGTGGACAACGGCGTTGGTCTCCGCGTTGACTAGCTGGAAGCTGTGTGCGTCGGGTTCGCTGCAGAAAGCGAGCTTGCGCGCGGACGGGCGATAACCAAAGTGGGAGTAGGCGATCTTGCCGGGGGTGACCTGCCAGGAGCTGACCGGTTCAACCTCAACGCGCTCGAGACTCAGCTGGTCAATGTCGTAAGTGATGGATGGGTCGTTGGTGTGCAGGGGCAGACCGGAAGTCGGCTTCATCAGGAAAAACGCGACGACCTGGTTTCGTGGATATTCCGAGATCTCCCAGGTGAGGTGGTTCCACTCGCCCGGTTTCAGATCGTTGATGAAATGGATTGGTAGCGGGTCCCAGGGACCAGCGGTAGCGCCCGCGCAGAGGAACTGCAAAGAAAGGCTGGTAGTCGGGGTGACGGTCGGGTGTAAATAGCACCAGAGAGAAATGCGGTTGAAGGCGGTCCAGTCTTGCGGTTTGTCGAAGCTCAGCGCGGCAAACGCCGAGAAGGGCTGTCCGAGAAAGGAGGCCTCCCCTCCGCTGAAGCTGCCTTGCTTGTTACGGCTGGCTCGGATGAACTCTTCGTTTCGCATCAATGTCGTAAAGCGGAGAGATCTTGTGCCGGACTTAGCACGCTCGTTCGTGTAGCTGAGCTGGACCACTGGCGACGGGGCCCAGTGCTTGTCGGTTTCCATGTTGTCGAGGATGTTAGTTGCGAGCACGGGTTTCGACAAACAGCGCACAGCGAGAGAGTGCGCGAGATTTGGAGCTAGCAGGGGATGACCGATGGTTGCCGCGTGTGAAGCGACGGAAGAATCGGCCGGCGATAACGCCGAGCCCATTGCTTTGAGCGTCGGGCTGGCCGTAACGAGAGAGAGCGAAGCTGATCCTTTGAGGAAATTGCGACGATTGGAGTTGAAGTTCATCGAGCTCCTTGAATGCGTGCGGTGGCACCGTTGTTTGAGTTGAAACTTCCGATTAGCGTTGAGTCAGACCGAAGGATCGCATCCACCACCAAAGCTCTTCCAGCCAATGGTCGCTTGCGCCGCGCTGGTGCATTGGAGAAGCCTCTACTTAGCTGACCAGTGCATCGGATCGCCGCTGACTTCGTTCTTTGCATTCTTCCGCCATTTTGGCTACAACGGTGGAATATGGCGCGTTGGATATGCATCAACCGCGCTGAGTTAGCAGTCATATAGCGCCTTTTTGATGGCCCACGGAGTTATGAAGGCAGCGAGAGCACCTCCAAAGACTGCCTTGGCGAGGAGGAGCGATCGAAACGCGACTCCCGTCGGCCAGAGCTTAGGCAGCACTAGCCAGCTGAGTCCGACAACGAGGCACGTTCCGATAACAGCTGCAGGCAAAGCCCAGAAAAAGGCGTTGAACCCAGACTTCGTGGCGACTGAATTGCGCCATATCAGCGCGCCTTGGGTCAGTCGACGACGAGTCAGAAGCGCCGGAACCAAGAATGACATGAGAACAACCATGAACGTTTGCGGCGCCATGTCGACCACAATGCCATGCCGTCCAGTCATGCTCACTTCCGACTGCCCATGGAACGCTAAGACGACAAAGCCTATGCTCAGAGCCACGTTGATGGCTATGCTGATCAGCGTTTCCACTGCGATGTACCGTGCTTGACTGTTCATAGGTAAGACGCACCAGAGGTGTAAAACAGCAATCGGCCTGCTCTCGTTTCTTAAAACGTAAGCTTCAATGCAAACTGCAGCTGTCGCGGATCTCTCGCATACTGATAGGTATCGAAATTCGCGGCGTTCGCCGAGGAGATTGCACTCACCGGCCCGTAGTAGTTTGGATGGTTGATCACATTGAATGCCTCCGCCCGGAACATGAGGCCGAGGCGTTCGGTTAGTGTGAAATTCTTCATGATCGCCGTGTCTATCTGGTAGTTCGCGGCGGAACGGTAGCCGTTGCGCGGAGTATCACCAAAGGTGCCTGGCGCGTTGTTGGTGAACGCGCTGAAGTTCAGCCTGCCGTTCGCGTGGATCGGCTGGTCGGGTACGGAGTCAGCTCGATCAAGGTCGGTACCGGTGAAGGAGTTGTCCGCTGCGCTGGTGA
>JBAWFB010000141.1:0-4266 GCA_049591495.1 Solirubrobacteraceae bacterium | reverse complement strand
CCCCCACGCCGAGGAAGAACGCGCCCAGCGCTGCCAGCAGGCGCCCGCCGTGGAAGTGGGGCGCCAGCGCGGCCCCGATCGCGACGTTGGCGAGGTTCCAGGCGGTGTAGGGAGGGTGCAGAACTGTCACGAGGTCCCGCCATCCGCCCGGGCGCAGAGCGTAGAACGCGGGGCGATCCAGCGCCCCGGATGGCTCCTCGGAGGTCTGATCCTGCGTGCTCACCGTACCCGCGGCTCCTCAGAGAGCGCTCTCGGGGGCCATTGCCACGACCATCGCCGACTCACCCCGTGGCGCCCTTTGTGCCCCACATGACCACCCCGCCGCCGAGGCTCATCGGACGCGCCTGCACGTCCACGATGCCCGCCTGCTCCCACAGCTCGACCACGCGCGGCAACGGGTAGCGCTCATAGAAGTCGGGGATGCTGTCGGCCAGAAACCGTCCCGTGTGCGCCCACTCGCGCGACACCAGCCTTCCAAGCGCTGGAAGTCCCACGCGCGTGTAGAGTCGCCACGCCGCGCGCCACACCGTGCGGCTCGGCACGGCGAACTCGAGCGACGCGATCCGCGCCCCGGGCTTGACCACCCGTGCGAGCTCCATCATCGCGGCGGCGGGATCGTCGACGTAGCGCAGTAGGTAGGTGAACGTGAGTTGCTCGAACTCCCCGTCTGCGAACGGCAGCCGCTCTGCTTCCCCGCGCACCAGCGAGACCCGTTCCGCCAAGCGCTGGTCCCCAGCGACCCGTGCCTGGGCGCGGGCGAGCATCTGCGGGCTCTGATCGAGTCCCACCACCTCGCATCCGTAGCGCCGCACGATCTCCCGGGCCACGAGCCCGGTGCCGGTTGCCACGTCGAGCACGCGGTCGTTTGCCTCTGCCTGCACCGCCGCCACCATCGCCCGCCGCCAGCGTGGGTCTTGGCCGAAGCTCAGCACAGCCGCCACGCGGTCGTAGTGGCGTGGCAGCGGAGCAAACAGTGCCAACGCCTCGCGCTTGCGCGCGGAAGACGTGTCCGCCTGTGGTCCGTTCACGGTGAGCTCTCGCAACGGTCCATACCCACCAGCATGCTCTGTTGCCGCCCTCAGCGCAAGGCCGGCAACATCGCGGTCAAGGGAGCGGTGGGAGCGGCGGCGCGCCCGCAAGAGATTTCGCAGATGTCCATACGGGCTAAGGAAACGCCTGCTCGGTGCCGATGGAGGCAGTGATCGAGATGTCCAGCCGCCCGATGCCCGCCAACAATTCGCTTCTCCCCCGCTTGCCCCGCAAGCTCGTTCTGAGTGGGAGCCTCTTGCTGGTGGCCTTGCTGGTCATGGCGCTCACGCTGTTCGCCAGCTCGGCGCTTGCGATGGTGACCGAAGTCGAAGGCCATTCCTATGGGGTGACGCCGCGAAGCGTCGATCTGGCGGCACCTAATGCGCAAGCCGCGGACGACTTTGCCGATCCTCACGGCCATGCAGTCGTTCAGTCGAGCAATGTCTACGTTATCTACTGGGATCCCACCAAGTACGATTACCACGGGGATTGGCAACATGACATTGATGGTTTTCTCAGCAATGTCGGCACCCAGAGCGGTTCGCTGTCCAACGTGTTCGCTGTTGACTCCCAGTATGTGGACAAGTCCAACCACCGCGCGGGCTACAGCGTCACATTTCGGGGGGCCTATACCGACACTGACGCCTACCCGACAGCGGACTGCACTGCGCCAGCACCATTTGTTGGCTACGGATTGATCACAAGAACGTGCCTGACAGACGTGGAGATGCAGGAAGAGCTGAAGAGCTTCATCTCACAACACAAACTTCAGACTGGCATGAATGCGATCTTCTACATGCTCACACCACCTGGGATTACTGTGTGTCTCGATGGTGGCGGTTCAACGGGTCATTGCTCCGATTATGCCAAGTCATCAAAAGCCAGCTATGAAGCTAGTTTTTGCAGCTATCACAATTATATAAACCCCGATAGCGCCCCAGAAGGTGACGGCAGTACGATCCTCTATGCGGTCGTGCCGTGGATTGCCGGCAATCTTGGCGATGGTGAATCGTCTCAGGAAAACGACGCCTATCCCTGCCAGGATGGCGGGTGGGACCCGGCAAAGAATGGGGAGGAACAAGAGCAGACCAAGCCAAAGACTCCGCAAGAAGAAAAGATCGAAGAAGAAGCCTTTGAAAAGATGGACGAAGCTGAAAAGGAAAAGGAGGAAGAGAAGAAGAGACTCGACCTCGCCGGACCCCATCAGCAGGAGCCAAATCAGATCGGGCTTGGCCCGGACGGACGTTACGACACGGGGTTGGCCGACCTCATAATCAATCAGATTGCGGTCGAGCAGCAAAATGTCACCACTGATCCCCTTCTTGACGGCTGGCAGGGCGAAGCTACCGAAAAAGTGGGCGGGGTCACGGTTAGCAAGAGCCTAGAGTTGATGGATCTTTGTCGCAACTTCTTTGAGTTGACAGACGGAGGCGCGGAAACGGTACAGGAAAACACAAATGCCGGTACTCTCTTTAATCAGGCGATCAACGGCGGCAACTACTATCTCAACGATACCTTTAATCTTGCTGCCCGGGAACTCAATTATCCTGGCGTGCCATGTCTGACCGGGGTGAACCTGGTCCCACAGTTCACCGCTCCCAATACCGTGAACGTAAATGAACTCGTTGGCTTTGACGGAATGGAGTCAGACATAACGATGGATGCCGGTGTGAGCTTCTCCCCCACGGGAGAACAAACGCCTGCCTACTCCACCTTTACGTGGAACTTTGGCGACGGTACGCCCTCCGTCTCGGGCGCGGCCCCAGGCGCTCCGTCGGTTGACTCTCCGGGTGTCTCGCCATGCGCCGCTCCGTGGGAAGCGCCTTGCGCAGCGAGTACCTACCACTCCTATCAATATGGCGGCACTTATGAAGTGACGCTGACGGTCACCGACGTGGGCGGTAACACGGCAAGTGTCACAGAGCCAGTCACAGTCGTCGGACCGCAGCCGCCTTCGTCTTCGGGTCCGGGCACGACATCCAAAGAATCCGGCTCGGTGACAGGCTCAGTCACGCCGGGACCCACGGGCACCGTCCCCTCGGGTACCGGCTCTTCGGGCACGAGCGCCGCGGGTGGTGGGTCCTTGGCCCCCAGTGTCACACCGGCTCCAGTGCTCACCGACGTTGTTGAGTCCACATCGCTCAAGAAGGTCAAGAGCAGCGGTCTCGCGGTGCACTACACCGTCAACGAGCAGGTTGCGGGCAGCGTGCAGGTTCTGCTGGAAAGCGCGGTCGCCAAGCGCCTTGGCATCAAAGGGCCTGTTGCCACGGGCCTCGCGAAGGGCTCACCCAGCTCGATCGTGATCGGCAGCGCGGTGCTTGTTGCCACGAAAGCCGGTCAGGGGACGATCCGGATCAAGTTCTCCTCAAAGACTGCCGCGCGCCTGGCGCGCAGCCACAAACTGAAGCTGATGCTGCGATTGCTCGCGCGCAACGCTTCGCGCCAGAGTCCGCAGACGACGACGGTGCTGAGCACGGTCGTCCTCAGCGGCTAGATCTCGCCCGCTAGACCTCTGGGCCGCCGCTACAGGTTCGGCGGGTGGCGCACCGCGTAGCCTTCCAGCGAGGGTTGGGACACAAGCCAGCGCGACGCGTATGGCCCGCTGCGCCCGGCGGTGTCGAACCACACACCGTCGACGTCCATGAACGTGTGGCCCGCGTTGGCGTAGATCGTGATCCAGCGCCCCGGACCGGGTTCGCCCCAATGAGCTAGGTCGCCTGACACCAGCGGTGCGCTGAGCAGCCCTCCGGCGGCCAGCGCGTAGCTGACGGAGCCCGAGCAGTCGTAGCCGTTGGCGACAAACGACGCGTGGCCTCCGCCCCAGATATAGGGGAAGTCGGCGATCGCGTTGCCGCCGGCGATCACTCGCTGCACAGCTTCGGGAACGTTCGTGGGGATCGGGATCGTGCCGTTGCCCCCGACTGAGAACCCTCCCGCCACGGGCGTCAGCACGCGATTCTGGGCGGCGCGTTCCTGGGCCTTTGCGTGTTCCTCTTCACCGAGCTCCTTGCGTATTTCCGCATCCGAGGCAGCGCCGGGCGCGACCGCCGCTTCGGCCGCCACGCTCGGCGTGGATGCCGCGCGGTGGTGCACGGAGGCAGGCAGAGGGAAGCTCTTGGATTCTTCGGGGTCGCGCACCTCGGCGACCGCCACCGCGTTGCCAGGGCTCACCGTGGCGGCGCCGGTTGTGTTGGTCTTGGGGGCCGCGCTGGCTGTGCTGCCGTGCTGGTTGCCTGC
>JBAWFB010000140.1:0-1549 GCA_049591495.1 Solirubrobacteraceae bacterium | reverse complement strand
GGTGACGATCATCTCCTCTTTGTCGAGAACAGCGGCTTTACGGAAACTTACAAGCGGTTTTATTTCCGCGATATTCAGGCCATCACCATTCGCCGGACTACGGCCCGCAGGCTTTGGAATTGGTTTTTGGGTGGCGGCTGCGTCGTTTGCCTGATTTTTTGTGATTTCAAGATGTTGTCGGCCGGCCATCCCGGCGCTGGCACCATCGTTCTTTTAGTGTTTGCAGCCTTGTTGGGAATTCCACTTTTAATCAACAACTTGCTTGGGAGCACCTGCGCCGGCCAGTTGCGCACAGCCGTGCAGGTGGAGGAATTGCCCTCGCTATGCCGGTTGCGCCAGACGCGCAAAGTGCTCGATAAAATTCGTCCGCTTATCGTCGCGACGCAGGGCCAGCTTACCGCTGAAGAAGTTTCGGCGCGGATGCAGGAAACCGTCGCCGACGCGACCGCCCAGCCATCAGCACCGACGCCAACGGATGGAACGGCGCCGCCGATCCTTTCCTAATTTTTTACGCCATGCAAACCCTCCTCCAACAGCGCTGTTTCAACCACGCCGTGCGTGAGGCGGTGGCGCGCTGCCCGGAGTGCGGCCAATTTTTCTGCCGCGAATGCATCACCGAATACGAAGATCGCGTGGTCTGTTCCGCCTGCCTGAAAAAGCTCGCGCTCATGCCGCTCACCCGGCGTCCGGCCTTCGTTGTCATTCTCCGGCTGGCCCAGTGCGTCGCCGGGCTGGCGATCGCTTGGTTTTGCTTTTTTCTCATCGGCTCCTGCCTGTTGAAAATACCCACGGCCGTCCACGATGGAACCATCTGGCAGGTGAACTGGATTAACCAGAAATGAAACGCACCGCACGACGGCAGCAGGGCAAAAGCGCCCTCGATCTCTTGGAGGAGGCCACGCACCTGTTGCGCACCGCCCCGGTCGCCACGCTGGCGGTTTATTTTCTCGGCTCAATCCCCTTCGTGCTGGGGCTGCTCTTTTTTTGGGCTGACATGAGCCGCAGTCCGCTCGCGCCGCAACATCTGGCCGGTGCCTCGTTCAGTCTGGCCGTGCTGTTTTTCTGGATGAAATTCTGCCACGCGATTTTCGCCCGCCGCCTTCGCGCCCAGGCCGCCCGGGAAACATACACTCCGCCGGGTTGGCGGCCCGCCGTGCGAATTTTTTTCACCCAGACCATCATCCAGCCGTGGGGCATGCTAATTCTGCCGCTGGCGCTGATTCCCGCGCTCCCGTTTGCCTGGGTCTTCGCGCAGTTTCAGAACGTGACCGTGTTGGATGACGGTTCGGAAGCATCCGCCTCCGGCCTTTGGAAGAAATCATGGAAGCTGGCCCGGCTCTGGCCGCAGCAGAATCATGTCCTCATCACCGTCCTGGGTGGGTTTGCCTTCTGTGTCTTTCTAAACTGGATGACCGCCTGTCTGGTCCTGCCGCAACTCGGCAAAATGCTTTTTGGCATTGAATCCGTTTTTACCAAAAGTCCTTTTGCCCTGCTCAACACGACCTTCTTTGCGGCGATGGCCGGACTCACCTACTTGTGCGTGGATCCC
>JBAWFB010000139.1:0-45450 GCA_049591495.1 Solirubrobacteraceae bacterium | reverse complement strand
CGCCTCGACCGGCACCGCAGCCGACCAGCGCTGCGAGGGAACAACCTGGAAGGCATCCCCCGCATGGATGTACTCGACGATCCGCGCCACCATCCCTTCGAATTGCTCTCTGCTCATGTTCGACTCGAACTTCGGCTGCTCGCGCGCGCCGGCCTCGACCCCATTGGCTGCTACCCCCTCCGGCCCCAACCCGCCCGGCACCGCCGAAGGCTCCACGCCTGGAACAGGGCCCGCGAGACACGCGCGCACTTCGGCGATCGCGCGAGCCGCGGCCTCGCGGGCGCGCTCGATATCCGGCTCGGCGTCGAGATCTGCGTTCGCGAGAATCGTGATCGTGTGCTTGAGGTGGTCGAACACGACCAGCTCGTCCGTCAGCATCAGTGCCATGTCGGGCAACCCGAGCGGATCCGAGCCACGAAGATCTGAATCGCGCCCACCCACAGGATCGCCGAGCGGCTCGACCGTGCGCACAAGGTCATAGCCGAAGAAACCAACGGCGCCCCCGTTGAATGGCGGCTCACCCAGCGGATCGGTCGGCACCGCCTGGCGGCAACCCGCAACCGCGGCGGCCGCCAGCGCATAGGGATCGCCCCCATCCGCGAGCGACCAGCGCAACACCGAGCGCGGACGGAATCCGATGAACGAATAGCGCCCCATCCGCTGACCCTGCTCAGCCGACTCCAGCAGGAACGCCGGCTTGCCCGGCGCAAGCTCCCGCAACTTAAGAAATGCGGAGACCGGTGTCTCGCAATCCGCGATGAACGTCTCGCGCAGCGGGATCAGGTTTGGGGCGTCGGCGGACACTCCCGTCGTGGTGCTACCGGCGGCGCTCATCGAGCACCCCCTCCGGGTTCCGCAGCGCGCGCCCACGGCTGTGCAACAGCACGAGCAGGTGGTAGAGAAGATCGGCCGCCTCTTCGTCGACGCGCAGATCGGTCTCCTCGCGCGCGGCACGCGCCACCTCCTCAGCCTCCTCCATCACCTTCTCGCCGATGCGCGTGGGATCGTCGAGCAGCTCCACGGTGTAGGAGCCGGCGGGTCGCTCGCGTGCGCGCTCGCGCAACGTTCGCTCAAGCGCCGGCAACGTCTCGTGCGGCGCGCCCGGGTTGAGCTCGCCACGGTGAAAACACGTGCGCTCGCCCGTGTGACACGCCGGGCCGGCCGGTTCCACCAGCGCCAGCAGCGCGTCGCCGTCGCAGTCCACGCGCAGCGCGCGAACCGCCTGGGTGTTGCCGCTCGTCGCACCCTTGTGCCACAGTTCCTGACGCGAACGGCTCCACAGGTGCAGCTCACCCGTGGCACGCGTGCGCTGCAGCGCCAGCTCGTTCATGTACGCAAGCGTCAGCACCTCGCCCGTGCTCCAATCCTGCACCACACACGGCACCAGACCGCGCTCGTCATAGACGAGCAGCTGCTCGACAGGGCTGTCCAGGGGTACGCTCATCAGCGGGATTGTAGGTTGCACAGCGACAATGACCTCGCTGCTCGAACGCAAACTGATCGTTGTGACGGGCAAGGGCGGCACCGGCAAGAGCACGATCGCGTGCGCGCTCGGCCTGCTGGGCGCCCGCCGCGGGCTGCGCACGATCGTGGTGGAGATCGGCGACCAGCACCGTATCCCCGACCTGTTTGCCACACGGCAGTCGCGTGTCGACCGCTCCGGGCAACGAGGCCGCACCGAACACTCAGGTCGCACCGACTCCAGCGCCAGCCGCGACGGCAACCGTGCCGGGGCGGTCGAACTGCGAGAGAGCCTCTGGAGCGCCTCGATCGACCCCGACCGAGCAATGATCGACTGGCTGCAGACGCTCACCGGTCGTATCTCGGCACGCCTGATGTCCTCGAGCAGCACATTCCGCTATTTCGCCGCCGCCGCCCCCGGCGCGAAGGAGCTCGTGAGCATGATCGAGGTGCGCGGGCTGTGCGAAGAGCAGCGCAAGCGCAAGGGCTCCGAGACTTATGACCTCGTCGTGCTCGACGCGCCCGCCACCGGTCACGCGCTGGCGATGTTGGACTCGCCACGAACGTTCGCGACGATCGTGCGCGCGGGCCCGCTCGCCGAGCAGGCGCGAGCCGTCCTGGAATTGCTCGAAGATCCGCGGCGCTGCGGCTACGTAGCGGTGGCCCAGGGCACCGAGATGGCGATCACCGAGACGCTCGAGCTCGAGCAAGGATTGCGCCGGCGCCTGGGCCGCGATCTAGACGCGGTGATCGTCAACGGCACCGTGCCGCGACGGTTCACGCGCGAGGAGCTGGTACGCATCTCAACCGCGACTCAAGACAGCTCGCTCGCTCGCTCCGCGGGACGCATGGCCGGCACCGTCCACGAGCGCGCGCGCCAGCAGCAGAGCCAGATCGCCCGTCTGCGTCGCCGGCGCGTGACGGACGGGATGCCAGCGGACGTGGTGACGATCCCATTCGTGTTCACCTCCGAGCTCGACCTTGCCGGGGTAGGGGAAATCTCCACCCAGTTGGAGCGCAAGCTGCAGCAACCGTTCAGAGCCGATCGCAATTGATCCTCAGGTAATTCCCAGCCGGTCGAGCAGCCCCTCGTCCCCGCGCCAGTCGCGCCGCACGCGCACGGACAGATCGAGGTGCACATGAGAATCCACCTCCCGCTCGATCTCCTTGCGCGCAGCGGTGCCGATCGCCTTGATCATGCGCCCGCCTGCACCAACCACGATCCCCTTCTGCGACTCGCTCTCCACCCAGATGAGAGCACGCACACGCACCAGATCCTCGCGCGGGCGTTCGATCTCCTCGACGATCGCCTCCACAGCGTGAGGCACCTCCTGGAAGGTGCGCCTGATGACAGCCTCGCGCACGAGCTCGGCAAGCAGCACGGCCAGCGGCTGATCGGAGATCTCCCTTGGAGAGAACATGAACGGTCCCGCCGGCATCAGCTCGGCGAGGTGCTCGACGAGCACGCCCACACCCTTGCCGGTGCGCGCGGAGATCGGGAAAATCTCCTCGCCAACACCCAGCTCGGCAGCCGCCTGCAACACCGCCACGGTCGCAGCCCGGTTGAGACGGTCCACCTTATTAACAGCGATCGTGACGGGAACGCCAGCGTCGGCGAGCGCCTGCGCGATGAAGCGATCGCCCGGCCCCACCCCCTGCTCGCCGTTGAGCATCAACAGTGCCGCGTCGGAGCCCTCAAGCTCTAGGCGTACACGCCCCGCCATCCGCTCGGTGAGCGCATCGCGTGGCCGTTGCACACCGGGAAGATCCACAAGCACGATCTGCCGGTCTCCGTCTGTGTGCACCCCACGGATCGCTCGTCGCGTCGTCTGTGGCCGGTCGGAGACAATCGCGACCTTGCCGCCGACAATCGCGTTGATAAGCGTGGACTTGCCGACATTGGGGCGTCCCGCGAGCGCGACGAATCCACTGCGTGTCACGAGGTTCCCCAGCGCAACAGCTCGGCCTGCAACGCGAGCATCTCCCCTTCGTCGGTCTCGTGGTCCATCCCGACCAGGTGCAGCGTGCCGTGCACGATCGCCTCGCTTATATCGAACGTGTGCTCGGGGCAGATCACAATGTCACCGAGCTCGCGCGGAGGACCGTCGCCGGGTGCGCTCGGATCCGCGCCGTCAACAGGAAAGGACAGCACGTCGGTGGGACCCTCTTTGCCCCTGTGCTCGCCGTTGAGCAGCGCCATTCGATCGGCGTCGACGAACTCCACCGCGAGATGTCCCTCCCGCACTCCGGCGGACGCGAGCGCGAGCGCGCACAGGCGCTCCATCCTTCCCTGTGAAAGCGGATCTGAGAGCAGTTGCGCGCCGAAGACCTCGACCTCGAGCATCGACCGGCGGACTCAGGCTCGACGCTCGGCCAGGCGCTGGACGATCTCTGATCGCTCGGGAGCCTCGCGCCGGCTGTGCTCGTCGTAGGCCTCGACGATCCGCTGCACGAGCTTGTGACGCACCACGTCCTCGCCGCCGAAGCGCACGAACTCGATGCCCTCGATCGAGTCGAGCACCTCCCCCACGGCGATCAGCCCCGAGCGCTGCTCGCGCGGCAGATCGACCTGGGTGACGTCGCCGGTGACGACCATCTTCGAGCCAAACCCAAGCCGGGTTAGGAACATCTTCATCTGCTCTGGCGTCGTGTTCTGCGCCTCGTCGAGAATCACAAACGAATCGTTGAGCGTGCGCCCGCGCATGAACGCGAGCGGGGCGATCTCGATCACGCCCCGCTCCAGGTGCTGGGAGACCTTCTCGGGATCGAGCATGTCGTGCAGAGCGTCAAACAGGGGGCGCAGATAGGGGTCCACCTTCGCCATCAGATCCCCCGGCAGGAAACCCAGACGCTCGCCGGCCTCCACCGCGGGACGCGTGAGGATGATGCGGTTGACTTCGTGGCGTGAGAGCGCAGCGGCGGCCATCGCGACCGCGAGGAACGTCTTGCCGGTGCCAGCCGGCCCGACCCCGAATGTGACCGTGCTGGAACGGATCGAGTCCACATAGCGCTTCTGATTGACAGTCTTGGGGGCGACGTGCAGGCTGCGGTGGCGCCACACCACATCCTCGAGCACACGGGCAGGCGACTCATGTGCGTCAAGCGCACCGGTGACCGCATCAATCGTGCCGGGGCCAATCTGATGGCCGCGCCCGATCAGCTCAGAGAGCTCGTGCACAACCCGCTGGCCCGCATCTGTCTCCTGCTCGGACCCGTCGAGCGTGAGCAGATTGCCGCGCAGGAACACCTTGCACCGCAGGTGCTCCTCAAGCGCCCGCAGCACCACGTCCTGACTGCCGGCAAGCTCCGCGGCCACCTCGTTGGGCAGCTCGATCTGTGTCCTCATCCTCCGAGCGCGCTCCGCACGAGACCAGAGACGCGCTTACCGTCCGCGCGTCCGTCGACGGCCGCCATCGCACTCTTCATCGCGGATCCCATGTCCTTCGGCGACTGCGCACCACTGCTCGCAACCGCCTGCTCGACGATTCCCTGCAGCTCCGCGTCGGAGAGCTCGGCGGGCAGATAGGCACCGATCAGCTCTCCCTCGGACTCCTCTGTTGCGCCAAGATCATCGCGCCCGGCCTCGCGGAACACCCTGGCTGCCTCCAGCCGCCGCTTGCGCTCGCGGCGCAGCACGACGAGCTCATCCTCGGAGCCCTCCTTGGCGGCCTTTTGCAGCTCGGAGAGCACCAGGCGCAGAGCGCCGACACGCTGCTTCTCACCCGCGCGCATCGCGTTCTTCAGGTCGGCTTGGATCTGCTCGGCTATCGCCATCCTCTGGTCAGGATACGCCGACTGCTCGCGGCGCATGCGCCAACTCTTCCTCTTCGGCGAATTGCAGCGAGGTCGCGCTTCCAAGACGACCCGGCGAGGAGGCGTCCCGTCCGAACAGCAGCGCCACGTTCCAGTCCGTCAGCAGTCGCAGCTTGCGGCCGAGACCGGGCATCAGCAGCAGATGGTAGGTACGCGCGATCAGCCAGGCGGGCAGGCCGCGCCAGCGCACACCGAGTGTGATCGCAACCGCCTTGTTATGGCCGAGCTCGGCCACCATTCCAGCGGTGCGGTAGCGAAACGGCTTCGCCGGACGACACTCAAGCGCGGCGGCAATATTGTGAGCGGCGAGCCGTCCTTGACGGATCGCATGTTGGGCAGTCGGCGGGCATGCCCGTCCGCGTCTTGCCGGATCCGGGACAGCCGCGCAGTCTCCGATCGCCCACACACCCTGCTGGCCTACCACGCGCAGCTCACGGTCGACGGCGATCCGCCCGTCATCGCCAGAGGGGAGCCCGAGCGACGCGACGACGGGGCTGGGACGCACTCCTGCTGTCCACACAACGGTGCGCGCGGCGAGGAGCTCACCGCTGGAGAGAGTCGCGCCGCTCTGAGTCACAGCTGTGAGCGTCGTGTTCGTGTTGATCTCAATTCCGCGCCCCAGCAACTCGCGCGCCGCGAACGCCGACAGGCTGGCGGGCACCTCCGGCATGATCCGCCCGCGCGCCTCGACGAGCACCCAGCGCATACCCTCCGCACGACAGCGGGGATACAGCTCAATCGCCTGTGCCGCGAAATCCTGCAGCTCCGCGAGTCCCTCAAGGCCTGCATAACCAGCGCCGACGAACACGAAACCGAGATACTCGGCGCGGCGCACCGGGTCCTCAAGCGACTCCGCAATGTCGAGGCACGTGAGAATCTGATTGCGCAGAGCGGTGGCGTCCGACAGCGACTTCAATCCAATCGCGTGCTCGGCAAGTCCCGGGACCGGTGGCGTGCGCGAGACCGATCCGAGCGCGACGAGCAACTGGTCATAGGCGAGCTCGAGCCACTCTCCATCGATACAACGTACGCGGAGCATTCGCGACTCGGGCTCGGCTCCCACGACGCTCCCAATCAGCAGCTCTGTGCGCCGCAGCTGCGAGCGCAGCGCTACAACGACATGACGCGGGTCAAGCGTAGCCCCCGCGGCGCCTGGCAGCAGCGGCGTGTAGAGCATGAAGTTGGCGTCGTTGACAAGCGTCACGCGCGCACCGCGCACCGTGGGAATGCGCTCCAAGGCGCGGGCAGCATAGAAGCCACCAAAGCCACCTCCAGCGATAACAATACGCTTGGTCACAGCTTGAGCGTAGACCCGCACAAGGGTCGAGACCAATGTCACAAGCGTGTCACAAGCTCGTGCAGGGTGGTGCCGGGAGACCATCCAGAGCGCGCGATCGGCAGAATGGGTGATTGTGAGCGCTTCTCTGTATGCAAACGCACTCGCTCCGTTTCTTGCGGAAGTGGAGCGGTTGCGCCCTGCGAACGCTGAAGTGTTCGACGCGCACACCCATTTGGGACTCGACGAGGACGGCCGCTCGTTGGATCTACCCACGCTGCTTTCTCAGCTCGATGCCGCGGGGGCGCGCAGAGCGTGCGTGTTTCCGCTGCACGACCCAGAGCGCAGACCGTCCTACAGTGTTCCCAACGACCGTGTGCTCGTATGGGCAGGCGAAAGCGACGGGCGACTGATCCCCTTCTGCCGGCTGGACCCCGCCGAAGCGCCGGTGACAGAGGGCGAACGTTGCATCGCCAAGGGCGCACGTGGGATCAAGCTGCACCCGCGCGCGCAAGCTTTCGCGTTCGACGGCCCCGAGATGGACGGCATTTTCACACTCGCCGAAGACGCGGGGGTGCCGATCCTGATCCACGCAGGGCGTGGAATGCCCCCAATCGCTGACGGGCTGGCGGACCTCGCGCTGCGCCACCCCGACACGGTGCTGATCCTCGCCCACGGCGCGATCTGCGACCAGGGGATACTCACCTCGCGCCTAGCGGGACATCCGGGCGTGCTGTACGACACTTCGTGCTTCTTTCCGATCGACGTAATCGAGCTGTTCGCGCGCGTGCCCACAGAGCGGATCGTGTTCGCCTCCGACCCGCCCTACGGGCTGACATCGAGCGGTCTGTACCTGGCTCTGCGGGTGGCAGCTCACGCCGGGCTCGACGAACAGGCCATCCGTGGTGTGATCGGCGGGACGATGGCGGGCCTCGTCGACGGCCACGGACTGCCACCCATCTCCACTCCGCACGGCGCCTCGGAGATAACGTTGCAGAGCCGTCTCGCACGCGCCTACGGCTACGCGAGCCTGGCCGGTCCGGCACTGTTCGCGGGCGCTGCCGAGCAGGCCCAGGGGATGCTTGATCTCGCGATCGCCGCATGCCGCGACCCCGAGCCCGGTAGTGCGGGCGAGGCGCTCGAGACGATCGGCGCGGCGCTCGTGGCAGCGCGAGGTCTGATCGAGACAGAGGCCGGTGTGCGACCAGCGATCGATCTCCTCTTCAGGGCCGTGGCGCGCGCCGCCACCGAGCTGCCGGTGTCAGTCGCGAGTGAGCCACAGGGCGGCCCAGTCGCCACTCTCTAGCCGCCGGCGCGTTTGCAGACCGTGGCGCCCGGCAAACGCTGAGGCTATTCCATCCGCCTCAGCGCGTAGGAGCCCACTCGCGATCAGGTGTCGGGGCGGCGATGCGATCGTCCCAGCAAGCTCCTGCAGCAGTGGCTTTAGCAGGTTAGCGAGCACGACCGGCACCGGCGTCCCTCCGATCTCAGGCAGCGCTTCGCGTCGCAGGTCAAAGCGCCGTGCGTCCACCTCTACGCCGTTTGCGACTACGTTGGCGGCGGTCGCGAGAACGCTCTCACGGTCGTTGTCGAGCGCCAGCACAGGGCGATAGCCGAGCTGGGCGGCGGCGATCGCAAGAACGCCCGAGCCGGCGCCCACATCGAGGACCGCTCCGCGTGCTCTATCGGCGAAGGCAAGCTCCAGCAGCAACGTCAGGCACAACCGCGTGGTGGCATGTGCGCCGGTGCCGAACGCCTGGGCAGGATCGATCACGATCTCGCGCACGCCGGGACGCGCGCTCACAGCCTCCCACGGCGGACGTACGTGCAGAGCGGGCACGGGGCTGTCTCCCGTCCTGTCCCCAGGCGCCTCGACCAGCACCGGGTGGTGGAACTGCTTCCAGCGCTCCGACCAGTCGTCGGGGATCTCGCTCGTGGAGATCTCCACGAGCGCGCCACCCGCGGCGGCGCGCAGGTCGGGCAGATCGGGCAGCTCCCCCGAGGACCCATAGACGGCGTATTCGACGAGTCCCTCTCCCCCATCCTCCGCGGGGAGCTCGATCTCCTCGACTCCGCTCGGCGCGATCTCAAGCAGATCGGCGAGCACCAGCTCGGCCTCAGCGCGCGCAACGCGCAGCGCGAGGCGGATCACGTTTGGTGGCGCAGCACGCGGCGCAGCTTGGAGAGCATCGACTCCTCTGAGCCAAGGTTGCGGTCTGTGAGCGTGTCGTTGAGCTCGAGCAGCAGCTCTCTTTGCGCGTCGTCGAGATTGCGTGGGATGAGGACGTTGACAACGATCCTCAGGTTGCCGCGACGCCCACCGCGCAGCGTCGGCATGCCCTGCCCGCGCACGGTGAGCACGCTCCCAGGTTGCGTGCCGGGCGGCACCTCGACGGGTACCGAACCCTCGAGCGTGGGCGCCTCGATGGTGGCGCCGAGCGCGGCCAGCGGCGCGGCGACATCGAGTGCGGTAATCAGATCGTCGCCTTCGCGTACGAAGCGCTCATCGGGGCGAACCCGCACGAGCACGTAGAGGTCTCCCGGGGGTCCGCCGTGCTCGCCTGCGTGCCCGCGCCCGCTGACACGGATGCGCTGCCCGTCGGCGATCCCAGCGGGTACGACCACCTGCTCGCTGCGCTTGACGGCCTTCTGCCCGTGGCCACGACACTCATGACACGGAGAAGTGGGGAGTCGTCCGTCCCCGTGGCAGGCATCGCAGGGGCTTGTGCGCACCATTTGCCCGAAAGGAGTGCGAACGACGCTCTGCAGCTGCCCGGCTCCCCCACAGCGCGAGCAGCGCTCGATCGGCGTACCGGGCTCGGCGCCGTTGCCGTGGCAGTGCTCACAGCGGTCGATCCCCTCGTAGGAGATATCGACCTTGCCACCAGCAGAGGCTTCCTGGAGCGTCATCTCGACCGCAACCGCAATATCTCCACCGAGTGCCGGCCCCGTGCTTGCCCCGAACGAGCTGCCGGAGCCAAAGAACGCATTGAACAGGTCTCCGATCGAGCCGAACCCGTCGAAGTTGGGGGCATAGCCGCCGGAGCGCAGACCTTCGTGGCCGTAGCGATCGTAGGTGGCGCGACGCTCGGGATCTGACAGGATCTCGTAGGCCTCGGCTGCCTCCTTGAACTTGTCCTCGGCGTCGGGGTCGTGAGCGTTTACATCCGGGTGCAGCTCGCGGGCGAGGCGACGGAATGCCTTCTTCACATCCTGCTCGGCGGCGTCGCGTGGCAGACCGAGCACTTCGTAGGGATCGCGGGGAGTCGTTGCGCTCATCGATTCGTCAATGCTCGGCGTAGGCGTCTTCGACGAAGCGCGAGAGCTCATGGGCAGCCTCACGCACTGTGGCGATCGCACCCTCATAGTCCATGTGGACCGGGCCGATCACCGACACTGCACCGAGCTTACGCTGGGCAAAGCCGTAGCTGGCCGCGACGAATGCCAGTGAGTGCATCGCAGGGATCTCGTTCTCACGGCCGATGCGCACGTACACATCGGACTCGCCGAGCGCCGCGCGCAGCACACGCAACAGCGCGACGCGACGCTCCAGCAGGCTCATCAACTCGTTGATCTGGGTGATATCGCCCACGCGCCGGTCCGACAGCAGGTGGGCTGTGCCGTCGAAGTAGAGCGTGTCCTCGGTTTCGGAGGCGAGACCGCCGAACGCCGGCGCCAGCCGCGCTACAAAAGTATGCTCGCTGGCACCCAGGCTGGGATCGTCGAGACGTCCCGAGAGCATGCGCGCACCGAGCCCGTAGCCAACCAGTCGCTCGTTGAGATATTCGCCGGCCCACCCCACGAGCCCCTGATCGACGGGCGTCTCGAACGTGGTCAGCGACTTGGAGACGCCGCCCGTTGAGGTGATCACGACGACCATCACCACCTGTGGTTGCAGCGCCAGCACCTCGACGTGACGGATCGTGGCTGTGTTGAGCGATGGCGCCGAGACGATCGCCAGCAGGCTTGTGACCTGAGAGATCGCGACGCTTGTGACGCGCATCGCCTCCTCCACCTCGCGACGGGTCAGCGACAGGGCCAGCGGACGAGCGGGCACCAGGCTCTTGCCGGCACCGAGCATCCTGTCCACCACGTAGCGGTGTCCGGCGTCGGTGGGCACGCGTCCCGCCGAGGTATGTGGATGGGCAAGTAGATCGTGCTCCTCGAGCAGCGCGAGCTCGTTGCGGACAGTGGAGGGTCCGCAATCGAGGCTCGGGTCGGCGGCAATCGTCTTTGACGCCACCGGCTGGCCGTTATGCAGATAGTCCTCCACCACCTTGCACAGGATCAGCTCCTGTCGGGGGGTGAGCATGGAGATGATTCTAGGGTCTCGGCCTTGGGACCCTAGAATCGAGCCGGCCCACGCCGTCTCCATCGTCGATCCTCACCACTGCGTCCAATGCCCGCGTTGCGCGCAACGTTCACGGCAGCGACCGGCCCCCGGTCTCGTTCGCTGCGGCGACCGGCCCCAGGTCTCAGACCTGCAGCTCGGCCTCAGCGTTGCGAATGATCTGATTGCCGCCCTGCTCGGCAACGGTGTCGACGATCACGCGGCCATCGGACGCCTCGCGGACGGTGCCGGTGACGACGACCTCCTGCTCGGGCACGCCCATGCCTCGAAACTGCACGGACAGTCGCTTGAGCGCGCCGGGCCCGCCGGCGGCCTCAGTCTGTGCACGGGCGACTTGGGCCATGCTCCACAGGCCGTGCAGGATGCGTCCTGGTAGACCGACGGCGCGTGCAAACTCCTCGTCGATGTGGATCGGATTGAAGTCACCGGAAGCTCCGGCATAGCGGGCTGTGAGGTACTTGTCGGGCGTGACTCGCACCTCGGGGATCTGCGCTCCTGTTGAAAGATCGGCCATGACGACTCAGACTCCTCGGACGATGTTGGTCCAGGTTCCGCGGCACACCTGCTCGCCGCGCTGGTTGACGGATATGGACTCGAACACGTAGTAGCCGCGACCGTCGCGTTCTGAGATGTCCTTGACACTCGCGGTGGTCATGATCTCGTCGCCGGCGACGACGAGCGGGCCCCACTCGAACTCCTGTCCGCCGTGGACCATCATCGCGAAGTTCATTTCAACCTCGGGGTCAAACAGAGAAGGGGCGACCGACGGCGAGCTGTAGACGACCGCGAACATCGGCGGAGCTACTACGTCGGCATAGCCAGCGTCGCGCGCGGCCTGCTCGTCGAGATATAGCGGGTTGGTCTCGCCGACCGCCCGGGCGTACTCCTTGATCTTCTCGCGGCCCACCGCGTAGGTGGTGGGGGCGTAGGTCTTTCCGATCGCTTTGGGGTTGACTGGCACCGGGAAGGGGCTCCTTGTTGGGTGATGGCAGGTTGTCGGCATATTAGAGACTGCCTTTGAGACAGCGTCCGATGGTCCTTAAACGCAAAAAAGCGCACTGGGCGCCAACGGGGCGGGATGCCACTGTGGACATCCCGCCGCGCTGAAGCATCGTGCGCCGGCGCTAGAAAACGAGGTCGTCCTCGATCCCAGAGCCAACGCCGACTCCGGCAAGCTCGCGCTCCTCTTCGCTGCCATCGGCGCTGTCGGCGCTCTCGGTCGGATCTTCCCCGCCTGAGGACGCGCTCGAGTCGCTGTGGTCGCCGCGTCCGTCGAGGAACTGAACGTTTTCAGCCACGATGTCAACCGCCTGGCGCTTGGCGCCGTCTGTCGTCTCCCACTCGCGCCAGTCCAGACGCCCATCGATCGCGACGCGACGACCGCGGCTCATGTAGCGGTGGACGGATTCGCCGAGCGCGCCGAAAGCGCTGACCGTGAAGAAATTGGGCTTCTCTATGTACTCGCCGTCCGAGTTTTTACGGGTGGTGTTACAGGCGACGCGCAGACCGCAAACCGACGAGCCGGACGGCAGCGCGCGCAGTTCGGGATCGCTGGTGAGACGGCCGACGAGGACGACGCGGTTGATGCTTGAGTAGGACATGGTGTTCTCCTTTTGCTGTTGGCTCGCCCTTGGTGGAAGGTAGGTGGCGCTTGGGACGGTTCTCGGCACGACGCCCCCCAAACTGCCTTTCAGCTTGATTTGGCGGGCTGAATTCGTTGCGCGTCATCACGCAATGGCCGCTTCCGCGCCGGGCAGCGAGCTCAGAGGCAAGACCGCAACCAACTCCGACGCGCGTGCCTCGGCGATCGCTCGCAAGAGCGCGCGCTCGACCTCTCCGGGGGCGAGATAAAGCACCCCGGCAACCGTGCGACAACGCGCCCAGGACCGGCAGATGTCGACCAGCCGCCGCGGCCCCTTGATCGTCAGCTCGACCTCAACCGCCACCGGCAAATCACCCGTCCGAGCATCCGGCCACAAGACAAGGTCGGGTCGATGCAGACCACCGTCGTCCGCGTGCGCCCCACCGAGGAGCCGAGCGCTGGCAAGCGGATGGCCGTGCTCGCGCTCGTCGCGTCGCAGCTCCCGCTCACCGGTAAGGCGGTGGCCTGGATAGCAGCTTTCGAGCGCTGCGGCGACCGCGGCACACACGATCAGGTGGTTGGCGTTGGAATAGCTCACCTTGCACGCCTGGATGCCACGGGCGTCGCACGCGCGCAAACCGTCGCGCGTGGCGGTGAACAGTGTGGGCCGTCCCGAGAGCGGACGGTCACCAGCCAGCAGACCGTGGCGTTGTGCCACCGCCAGCCGGGCGCGTGCAGACCGAACGCTCACCCCAAGGCGGTGAGCCAATGCCTCTGGAGTGACAGCGCCAAGCGATGCCGTCCAGCGGGTGAGATCGAGCTGCTCGGGTGTGGGTGGGTGAGTGAGTTCTCGCATGTGGCACTCCTTCTCGTTTGATGGGATGGGTGGGCGATTTGGCGAGGGCACAGCAAGGTGGGG
Source organism: Solirubrobacteraceae bacterium (assembly GCA_049591495.1). GTDB lineage: Bacteria > Actinomycetota > Thermoleophilia > Solirubrobacterales > Solirubrobacteraceae > Palsa-744. Next base: position 32,048 of record JBAWFB010000139.1, on the reverse strand, counting down.
ACCGGCGATGAGGCCGGTCCGAGAGCCGTTCAGCGATGAGGGAGCCGCAATGGCGCGATAACCCGCAGTCGCGCGATAGACGCGTCAAGGTGCGAGGCGATCCGCGAGGCGATTGGCGCGCCCAAACCAGGGCGGGAGACTGACGAGAAGACCTGCCCAATACGAGCCGAGACGCTGCCACCGAGCTCGATCGCTGCGACCCAGCCCGGTGGCAGAGAGCGAATCTCCTCCGCTGCCAGCAGCGGCGCGCTGGTGCGCGTGCGCGTCCAACGACCGTCACTCGAGTGCGATGTACGCCACACGCCTTGGCTACCGCCCAGCCGCGCGATCAGCTCGGCCGACTCGGGTACCACCTGGCGGTGGGCAACCAACGCAGAGAGGTTGCCGAGCACCTGCTCGAGCAGCTGCGGACGTCCGTCTGGGCGCAGGTCGGATAGCTCCTGGGTGCCCAGCAACAGGTTGATGCCGGCTGAACGGGCCCTCCCGAATAGGTGCACGACCTGCTCGGCTGCGATTGCCGCGAACTCGTCGATCACGACGACGGTCGCTACCGGCGAGCCCTGCAAAGCCGCAACCGTCGTTTGCAAATCTTGAACGATCGCTACACCGAGCATGTGCGCCAGCAGCGGCCACGCGTCGGCTTTGAGATCGAAGTAGACGACCGCCCGTTGCCGTATGGCGCTCAATAGGTCAAATGTGGGCGCGCCGGTGGTGGCTGGATCGAGCCAGGGCGCCACGTCGGACTCCGCCATGATCGCCAGCCGGTCGCGCACGCCGCCCAGGTCAGCGCGTTGGCGCGGAGTGAGCGAATGGAGGTACTCATGCGTCACCTGCGCCTGCTGCTCGGGCATGGCCCTCGCGAGTGCCTCCAACCGTGCGGGATCGAACTGCTCGACGAGGGCCGGCAGACTCACCACGAGTCCCGCGCCACGTAGGGCGCGTACGGCGTGGCCCAGATAACGCTGGGCTTGACGCTGATAGTGGGGCTCGGTGAAACGCTCCCCTGCCAGCGCCTTATCGGCGATCTCACTGGCGGTGCCGTGACCGAAAGGGTTGTAAGCAGACGGCCCCTGGGGTGTCCATTCGACGAACTGACTGCCGGTGCTGCAAGCAGCGTCGGCGAGGTGTTCGCGCATACGAGCGTCGCCCTTGGGGTCGATGACGACAGCCCCGAGCCCGGCCTCGATTGCCCGGGCCGCAATCCACGTCTCGGTGACTGTCTTGCCGGAGCCGGTGGCGCCTACGATCAGCGTGTGTCTGCCGCCGTCGGTAGCGCCGAATGGAATAGACACGTTCCCACCGGTCTCCGCGCGGCCTATGACCATATGCTCGCCGTGCAGCGCGGTGGGCGCCGGTGAGGAGTCGAGGCGCCGCCAGACCTCGTGCGAGAGCCGACGTACCGCGTCCAGTGGACCGCGTCGGTCGGCGGCGATCTTGGCCAGGTCTCCGCCAGCCATCAGGTCTTCACGGTGCCAGTGGCGTCCGCGGACAATGGCGCACAGGCCGGAGGTAGCCAGCGTGGTGGACCAACCGGCGAACATCGAATGCTCGAGTACGACGGCCGCTAGAGCCGGGGCGCCCCATGTCCAACGCAGATGGCGGCTACGCATGACGCGCGCGGCGAGCAACCCGAGAGCTACTCCAATAGCGATGTGCAACGTGGTTGAGGTGAGCCAACCAATCAACTCGACCAAGGGCGCGAGCGGATCGATCGAAGGTTCGACGGTGTGGGGGGACGACTGCATGAGTCGCTCCTTTCTGTGGACCGGCAGCACCGGTCGTGGTGGTTAATGAGCAACGGCGAGCCCGAGGGCTCGCCGTTGTGGGTGCGTGGCGGACCGTTGGGGTCCGTCAAGATGGATTCACGTGAGGCGGTAGCCGACGCCCCATACGTTCACGACAAATCCCGGGGCTCCGGCCGCATCGAGTTTGCGGCGGAGGCGGCTGGCATGACTGTCGACGGTACGCACACCGCTACTGACGCGCTGGTCCCAGACCGTGCGAAGCAGTTCGTGCTTGGAGCAGACGCCGCTCGGATTGCGGGCGAGATGGACGAGCAGCTCGTACTCCAACCGGCAAAGCTCGACCGGCGCCCCGGCGATTCGCACGAGGTGCGCGTGGGTATCGATGTCCAAAGGTCCAACGCGCAACAACCGCGCTCCGGGGAAGCCCTCGGCACGGCGCAACAACGCCTTCAGACGAGCGCGCAACTCCAGATGGGAATGCCCCTCCCACCCCATGCGTTCGGGGTGAGCAATGAAATCGTCGGCTCCGAGCTCGAATGCGCGCAATAGGTCGATCTGCTCGGCGCTCGGACTGAGCACAATCGTGGGCAGACACCCTTCCCACATCGATCCGCCGGTAGTGCCCGGGGCAGAGCCCCGAACCTCCTCCAGTAGGTCAAGCGCACCGCGGGAGGTGTCGAGTGTGCCGAGCAGGACTGCTCGGATCGGCTGGGCGCGAGCGAGAGCACGCGCGTGCTCCGCGGTGCGGGCGAGCGCTACCCGATAGCCATCCGCACGAAGCTGCTCGACGATCTCGCCTCCAAGCGACGCTCCTGACTCGACCAGGAGGACCGTTGCCGCACGCGAGTCGGTGTCAGCTGACAACCGCGATTGGGCGAGAGCCAGATTCATTGGAGCTCCACCTCACGCGGGCTGATACCAAGTCCCTTACGCGCAATTACAGCGAGCACGTCAGTGTGAACCCAAGGCGTTATCTCCTTCTCCCCACCTTCGGGCATGATCCCGACACGCCGGGCAAGCCAACTGGTCTCGCCACTAGCCTTGCCGCGGCGATCGTGCTTGACGATCCCGCAGCGCAGAGCGATCTCGCTCATGCTCATGCCACGCCGGCCGATGGCGTCGAGTACGGCTTCGCGCAATCCCCGATTGAGCACCACCGGGCTTGCGCATAGACGCTCCAACTCGCAACACAGACGCGTCAGCAGAACATCGTGATCGTCCCGGTAACGTGCGATGGCGCTTTCGGTGAGCGCGCGCATCGGCTCGTAGCTTTCGAGCGCGGCAACGACATCGCGCAGACCCACCCGCTCCCAAGCTGGCTCCTGCGCATCGGCGGGGCGCCGACACCAGCGCAGCTGAGCGCTGGAGTGCTCATCGCAGAGCACCCGTAGGCAATAGGCGTTGCCCTCCATGTCCATCACTTGCGTGTCCTGCACCGGGGAGTCGATTGGCGTGTCCTGTCCGCTGTCGGCAAATGGCGCAATTTCGAGATCCTCGCGCCGCACATGCCGGCACCAGTGTCCCTTTGCGTCCTCCAGGTAATGACGACAGATAAGGCCGACGTTCTCACAGGGCTCGTCGGCGGCGAGGTGTGCAACGAGCCGTCGATCGCAGAGCGTGGCGGCGTCGCGATCGAGCAAGAGCACACTGCCGGCAAGTCCTGGCAGAGCAATCAGCTCACGGGCACGACTCTCAGCGTCGAGGTAGCCCGCAAGCGGACTGCCATTCGAGATCACCTTGCTGCGCCGTGGTTGTTTCACAATCGGAGGACGCGACCGCTTGGCGTCGCAGCACCCCGACGCGGAGCGACCGCGGGTTGGCAGCGAGGAGGAGATAGCGAGAGGCATGTGCAGCTCCTAACGATTGAGGACCGCTCGCGGATGGATCGAGGGTCCGTTTGCGGGATGTGGATCGCCTTGTAGGACCACGTCGAGAAGGCGTCAAGCCGGACGAGGCAGACATGTGTAGAGCGACGGAGGATGTCCGAGACCCCTATAGGGGTCTCGGAAAATGCTGTCTCGGCCGAGCCCAGCAACAAAAGCTGACCGGAAATCGCTCACTGGAGACTCGTCGATCTGCCGGGCCCATCGAATTCGCCGCGCGGGCCGAACTGAGCGAACGCCGATCAAGATTTAGAAGCTGGACTGGGCGGAGCTTCTATTGAGTTGAGAGTCAAGCGCCTACAGAACAGGCACACCGAGATCGATGACCAAGCCGGGCCGGCCTAGACGACGAGGCGCATTTTGTCTCTGACTCTCGCTGAAGCGAGTTGTGAATGGCGGGGGTGGGCTGAACAGCTCGTGGATACTGGGAAAGGAGGGGTCGAAAGCGTAACCCCTTCGAGCAGAGGCATCCAAGCCCATCGAATGACGGCGATGCGAGCACTTGCAGGCACCCACGACTGCACGGTGCAACACCCACGAATATGGCGAGAATTGCGCAAGCGGACTGCAGTCGCGCGAGCTCCTGCCGATCGGGAGACTGCGCAGCTATCAGCCAAGTGCACCAGGCAACTGCGCTCGCAGGCGTGGTTACGGCCCGTAAGAATGGGTAGATTCATGAGCGTTTGAAGGCCAAGCTGCGCCTTGGGTTGCCTGACAAGAGCTAGACGCGAGAGTGAGCAGTTGGCATGAATCGGCCCGGATAGTCACAATGCTGGTTAGTGGACAAGACCGATGGACGCACAGCAGATCCGCCGACGACCCGCCGGTCACGGCCGCGAAAGCAACGCAAACGCAGACAAGCTGTGGTTGATCCTCGCGGCAGAATGGTCGAGGCGATGCTTGCGAGTGTGGGCGAACAGGGCTACACCACCACCGTCGTAGCGGATGTGATCGCAAAGGCAGTTGCCTCGCGGAAGACGTTCTACGAGCACTTCGAGGACAAGCAGGCGTGCTTCTTCGCGCTGAGCGACGAGATCGCCCGCGAATGGGAGGAGCGCATCGAAGGGGCAGTCGGCCCAGCGCCCGAGGAGAGCGAGGAGGCCGCTTCGAACGGAGACGATGCGCCCGAGGACCCGATCGGCGCGCTTGTTGACGAGCTGTTCGATTTGGCGCTCGAAAGCCCAGCGGCACTTAGAGTGCTGGCGGTGGAGCTGACCGCCGCCGGGCCCAGCGGGATCGAACGCCGCGAGCGCGCACTCGAAGGACTCGCCCGTCCGTTTGCCGCTGCGCTCGGCGAGGATGCCGCGGATGGTGGGCTGCTGCCGAGAGCGATCGTCGGTGCGATCCTGCGCATCTTGTACGCGAGGGCTCGACGCGGCGCACGGGTGCGTCGCCCGCGACGCGCGGACCTATTGGAGCTTGCGCCGGAACTGGCCGCGTGGGCTGCCCGCTATAAGCGGGGGACTCGTGCGACGTCTGAACGACCATCGACACGCAGCGTCAGCGCGCAGATACCAGTCGGTGGCCGCGCGCCCGGCACGCTGTCGCTCGGCTCCCGTGCGATCGAGCGCAGAGGATTGCCACGCGGTGAAGGGAACGTGTCGCGCAGCTTCGTTGTGCACAACCAGCGCGAGCGGATCCTGGACGCGCTCGCCAACCTATCGGCGGCCAAGGGCTACGGCGCAACCACCATCCCAGAGATCGTGCAGGAGGCTGCCGTGTCGGTGCAGGCATTCTACGAGCACTTCTCCGGCAAGGAGGACGCATTTCTGGTCGCCTATGAGCTCGGTCACCGCAAGGCCCTCGCGATAGTCGAGCGAGCCTATGAATCCCAGGAGGATTGGCCGGCGGCCGTGGGTGCCGGGATAGCGGCGCTGTTGGAGTTCCTCGCCTCCGAGCCCGCGTATGCACATCTCGCGCTGATCGACGCCCTGACGGCAAGCCCTAAGGCCGCCGCTATCGCCCATGAGGGAATGCGCTCCTATGCAGCGATGCTCGAGCCGGGGCTCGAGCTCAGTGCAAATGGCCAGCCTCCCACTTTTGTTTCGGTAGAGGCGACTGCCGGCACTCTACTGGAGCTGTGCTTCGTGTATGTCGCCACCGAGCAAACACGCGAGCTCCCAAGTCTGGCTGTGATGGCGGAGGACATCGCGCTGCGCCCGTTCGCGGGTGTGAGCGTGCCCTGAGGGATCTGGGCCTCATTGGACGTATGGAAACAGGACGATAGCCCGTCAGGGCGCCGGGCACGGCAAGGATTATTGTTGTGTTTATTCAGTGGCTCTTTTGTAATCAGCTGTGAATGATTCACACATGACTGGAGCCGACCAAGCGGAGATCGCCGAGCAAATCCGAGCGTTTGGGAGCAACTTGCGTCGCGCACGCCTACGCGCCGGATTCACACAGGCTGAATTGTCGTCTGCGACGCAGGCTCAAGTGTCATCCGCCGTTCCACTCGACCGCGCCGCGATCAGCAGGCTCGAGTGCGGCGAGCGCGCTCCCGACATGCCCACGCTGCTGCGCATCTGCGCGGCGCTGAACGTCAAGCCCACCGATCTGCTGCGTGGAATCGGCCCAAGCACCTCGCCACGCCACGGGGGCCCTCACAAAAAGCAGCAGGCGAATGGTGCGGCCGCGATGTTTGGCGTGAACTTGAGGTGGGCACGTACCCGCGCGGGCATCTCCCAGGAGAGGCTCGCGCTCGACGCGAAAGTCGATCGTGCCGCGATCAGCGTATATGAGAACGGGCGCCGCGAGCCGAACCTGCGCACAGTGCTGAAGCTGGCACTCGAGCTTGAGATTCGGCCCAGTCTCTTGTTGGGCGGCGTAGTGTGGGGCGGAGACGACGCTCACAGTTAGACGACACAGTTAGACGATGTTCCAGGGGGTCCCGCGCGGAGACCGTGGCTCAGGTCCTACCACGAGCGCCGCGCGGGCCCAGCGCTCCAACGCAGGGCAAATGCGCCACGCCGAAGCTTGTCCGGACCGCAGCGGGGGTAGCTGCGGCATCCGAACCCTCTTCCCTTGTCCGCCCATTCGGTTCCTGGGAAGTCTCGAGCTCCTCCACTCTGACGAGACAAGTACACAACAACGGTACGGGTTTCGCTGATCAGATCGTATCGCCTGATCCGCCTTGTGTTCCGTATCTTGGATCAAGGGGGATGGTTGCACAGAGCTTAATCCATGTCAAGGCGTGCTCACACCTGTTAAACATGTCCTCCCACCAAGCTGTCCACAACTACGCATCCTCGCTCGGACCGACCGTCCGTTGCATGAGGCCAGCACGTCAGGTGGATCCTGACAGTTCACACGATGCCCATCCATCATCCGCCAGCACGGAAACCGACCTGGGCGGCGACCGGAGCCTGGAGAGGCCTCCTCCGGCTCTTACGGTCGCGCCCAGCCGGCCCTCTGTGAGGGTTGGTCGAACACGGGGACGCTAGTCCGCAAGACGTCCCGGGTCAGACCATGCCGCCTGCGCACTGACGACCGCTGGATCATGCAGGAGCGCATTTGGCTTGTCAAATCCCTAGAGAGAGTTTTAGTTATTTGTTTCCGACTGGAGGCGCACGCTAACGAATTCGGCAAAGGAGGGACCGACTGGGAGGTCAGACCGGCCCGACACGCCTGCGCCAGCCGTACGACCACACCAGCCGACCCTCCGGGGGGTGGTTGGCCCGGACCGAAATGTCCGTCTCTGGTCAGAGACGCTTCGGTGCCGTGTCATTCAGACCCGCGAAACGGGTCTGGCCAGGATTCTTGGTTGCCCTTACCGGAACGTCAAGAGAAGCTCAGGAGTCCACAGAAATTGTTTCTAATGCTGAGAGCTGGATACTATTGATTCGGATTGTTCGGTTACTCGAAGCACCAACAATATTTTGTTTGTAAGGCTAATCTGAGTATCCTGGACAAACTGGGGCGCTTCCTACCTGCGCCACTCACACACGGAGATGCCATCTCGACGTTCGGCCGATCTCGGGTGCTCTTGCTCCTGACAAAGGCCCCCTCGTCGAGCAAGATGCTTTATCCAGGCCAGATATCGCACGTCTCCAAGCGCGGCCCTCGCGCACGCGGATCGCCCCCCGCTGCCTCCACGCGCACCTCAGGTGGCAGACGTGGAACACCACAAGCGCATAGCCGTCCCTCGTGGGCATCGCGCTCGGAGGCAAATACCACGTGCTCTCGCCCCGGATACTGCCAGGCGAAGGGATACTCGCCCGCGTAGGCCCGGCACGCACTCAGCACGCTGTCGGCTCGCCGTGCGCACTCCCGAGCGCGAGAGCTATCGCGACACACGAACACGACGAGTGGCAACTCTGCGCCGGGCCGCGCGTAGCGCTCGATGTGCGTGCACCAGCCCGCCAGAAAATGGTCGTAGCGCTCGATCTTCGCCGCCCCGGCGCCTTCGGGGAGGCGGTCATCGAGCTCAACGAGCAGCTCGCGCCCGTCCTTGGTGCGGAGGCTTGCGTCGGGCCTGATCGTTTGGAACCGCTCGACCTCCACCCTGGAACCGGAGTCGACAGTGCGTAGAAAGTCGTGCGGTGTGCGACCCCCCGGCAGACACAGATCGCTGGGAGCAAGCAGCAGACGCTCGCCGGCCTTCACTCGCGACGGCGGCACGATCGCCGACTCCTCTGGGCCCCTCAGAGCAAGTGGCCCGCCCAAGAGCGCACGCTCCGCCGCAAGCGCCCAACCGGCAGCGCGAACGTCGTGGCGCGCCTGTCGCAGCAGATGCTCGCCGACAGGTGGATGAGAAGGGATGAGTTGGTCGTTCTTGCGATCTACCCAGCCCCCGCGGTCATCCAGGACCGCTCCGCCGTGCTCCCGGCAGAGGCTGAGACCAGCGGGCGTCACCGAATAGCACATCGGCACGCCTCCACCGTCGCGCCGGTGAAACTGGAAGCGTGCCACCAGACCAGCGTCCGAGAGCCGCTTGAGGCGGCGTTGAGTGGTGGTTGCCGCGCGACCGTCGTTGAAGCGACGGTGGATCTGGCTGCTGAGGAGATGCCGCATCGTTGCGACCAGCGCGAGGATCTCAATGTCGAGCGGCTCTGGGTCGAGCGCTATTGATGTGCTTGCCGATTTGGCCCAACGCACGCTGTGGGCGGCGCTCAGGTCCACCAGCTCCCGGTAGCTCTCCGCGGGCTGACCGACTGGCACCTCTGTTGGTGGGCGTCCTGTCGCTGCGGGTGAGCCGCCGCTCGCGTTGGCCACAACGTCGGCAGACGAGCCATTTGCCTCCCCGCGCGATGAGACACGCGTGTCAATACGCGGGTCGACAATCCTCGACCCCTCGGCATCGATCGTGGAGGTCGACACACAGGCAGGCTTTGGGGCTGCAGGAACGGTCGACTCTGCAGCTCGCTCCCAATGAGGCTGGCTGAGATCATCGCGATAGCGCCCTCCTCGCTCAGCCTGCCGGGCAGCGTGCAGAGCCAACCTCTGTTCATCCACCCGCAACGGCAACGTGTGCGTTACGAACGGCGCTTGGCGGCCCTCTGGTGTGACCCAGCTCGCGATCGCGCTGTGCCTGGGTAGATGCAGCCGCACGTCGGGGCGCCCGAGGTCCGACAGGTTGCGGATGCCGGGGCGCACGGTGTCTGAGAACTCGGCCATCATCAGACTCGCCGCCCGACGGGAGTCCTCCACTGAGGCTGTGGCGAAATACACGCGGTGGGCGAACAGGGCGTCGAGTTGCGCGCGGACATCACGATCTATCCACTGCGAATCGGTCTGCCAACAGGCGACCGTCTCAAGGCCGGCGGAGCGCTTCAGTGCCATCGTCTGGGCGAAGCCACGGTTGAGCACCAGCGGCGCCTCGTCGACCTTCAGAGCGACCGCCGTCCGCTGCTCGGCAGCGACCCCGTCCTGGCTACGCGCCAGCGCAGCGTCGAGCATGCCCACAAGCAGCTGCATCAACACGCTGGTGTTGCCCGCGCCCATAGCGCCCAGCGCGCCCTTGACGATAAGCACCTCCCCGCCTTCAATCACCTGATCGAAGCTCACCCGCAGCGAGTCGTTGAGCAATACACGCTTGATCGACGGCGAGTTGAGCAGCCGCGCGAGCTTATTGACGGGCGCGTCGAGCTTCGCCGTGGTGGTGCCGCGCGAATCGGCCAGCTGGGCGGAGAGCTCGCCCGTGAAGAACTCCGAGATCTCCTTGAACTCGGGCTGGGTGCGCAAGCGTCCGGCCACGCGCGAACGGTAGGCGTAGCCCTCCTCCCCAACCGACAACAACCGCGCGGCGTCCCACAAGGTGCTTGCACGGTCATAGGCAAGCACTGCGATGATCGCGTTGCGGAGATAGCGATCGGAGGATGCCCTGATATCCCCATCATCAAAAAGATTCTTCAGAGCAGATACGACATAGTCGGCAATCGTATCCGCGGGCGCCTCGATGGCCAGTGGGTTGAAACCACACGTGGGGCGGGAAAAGTCCAGCAGCGTGCACATGCGATTCTCGGGCACGAGACTTACGGCGGCCTCGGCCGCATCGCCCTTGGGGTCGAGCACGATCACCGCGCACCGGTCACGTCGCAGATCCTCCGCTACGGTCGCCACCAGATAGCTCGACTTGCCCTGCTCGACCGTACCCGGCACGGCCGTATTCTGACGGCGCAGCTGAGGGTGGATCGCGACCGGACCATGCGCGTCACGCAGTGTGCCCATCCCCTCACCTGGACGCAGAATCGAGGGCGGCGCGGGCGCGAGTGGCAGCGGGTTGCGCGCGAACGGCACGGTTGAGTAGTCGACCGACGGCATATGCCAGATGCTCGCGAGCTCGGTCGAGGCGAACACGCCCTTGCGGATCGACGGCAGCGGGTTCCCCTCGCCGCGCAGCACCCGCTGCGCGTACAGACCGAACCAGCCATGGCGGATGGGGGTGCCTCGCTCCACAAGCCGGTTCTCAGCGCCTGCGGCGCGCAGCTCTGAGGCGATCCGCTCGCACACCCCGCGGTTCGGCCCAACGACGCGCAGATCCGCGAAGAACAGCGGGCGGTGCTGGACTTCGAGGCCGCCCTTCAACTCCTCGTCCTCGACCATCGAGCGATCCAGCGGTGGCAGACTCAGCTTGCGCGCGCGGGACAGCCGGTGCTCGTGGCGCTTGTAGGCACGCTTGGCGTGACCCTCGAACAGGGCGGGCGTCGGCGTAAGCGCGATCTGCACGAACGCGGGCGCCGAGCACGCTGCCATCGTCGTGATCAGGCGATTGACAGCTGGCGCGCGGTCGTGCTCGAAGCGGTCGACCATCTTTGCGCGCTTGGTGAACACGGTGTGCTTCTTCAAGCGCACAACGCATGGCGGGATCCCCGGCGCATGCGTCGCGCTCTGCAGCCGGCAATTGGGGTAGGCACTGCGCAACGCGGCCTCCACAAGTGACTCGCCCCCCGCCGGGCATGTGAGCGACAACCACGCGTCGTGGCCGCAGTGGACCTCCAAGCCGACTGATGGCTGACCGGTGAAGAGCCTGCGCCACCAGCGACGCAGCAGACGCTTGTGCAGCGCCTCGAACATATTCACAATCGCTTGTGCGGTTGGATCGTCGCCGCGATAGGGAATCACCCTCAAGCGCACATACCGGCGCGCGCGACGAGCGCGCAGGCGGCAGATGCTCACGATGAACGCAGACAACAGAACTACCGTCCCGACGAGGCCGGCATAGTTCAGCAAGTGTGGAGAGATAAGGCCGAACACAGAATCCTCAACACCGTCAGATCCGACCATCCTCACCCAGCGGGACGGCTGCCAGACTCAGGAGCTACTGACAGACCGGCGAGGCAGACCGCCACCGGACACGGTGGCCGCCCCGTGGGGCAAGGCTAGTCCTGAAAACCGGTCAAATGACACGCCCAAGCGTTCGGGGGCGATCAGCGATCGATGCGTGCCACCATGATCGCCACATCGTCGCGTAGGCGTCCCGCGCCACTCGACAACGCCAGACGCTCAAGCTGTTGCACAACCAGATGAGGTGCCACTCCGGCATGCTCGGCGAGCAGTCCACACAGATCCTCGGGGGTAGATGCCTGTCGCGGGGCGCCCGCATCGAGTAGACCATCGGTGTAGAGCACGAGCGTCGAGCCTGAGGTCAACTCAATCCTCACATCGACCACATTGGAGCCGGGTCGCACACCAAGCATCATTCCGTGCGCGCCGATGCAACCGGCCTCGCCATCCGCCGCCAGCAATAGAGGCGGCGGATGACCGGCGCGCGCGATGACCACCTTGACGGGCTCGCTTGTCAAGTCCAGACGCGCAACTACAGCCGTCGCAAACCGGTTGGCGAGAGCGTGCCCGAGCATCACTTGGTTGACCGCCCCCAACACCTGGGCGGGACTCGAGCGCACGAACGCGAAAGCACGCACGCTGTGGCGCACCAACGCAGTGACCGCTGCCGCCTTGGGCCCCTTGCCACACACGTCCCCCACCACCAGCCAGCAGCCGGACGGCGTGGTGAACACGTCGTAGAAGTCACCGCCCACCTCACTCTCCTCCCTGGCCGGGTGGTATGCCGAAGCGAGCGTAACCTGCTCGAGCGTCGGCAACTCGTCGGGCAGCAGGCTGCTTTGCAGGGTCTGCGCCAGTTGTGTGCGTGCCGCGTACAGGATCGCGTTGTCGAGCGCCATCGCGGCACGATCGGCGAGATCGCGCATCAGCGTCAGCAGCTCCGGAACGTAGCGGCGACCGTTGTGTTGAGAGTAGAGCGACAGCGTTCCCAGTAGCCGACCACGGGCGATCAACGGCACCACAACCGCGGAGTGGTAGCCACTCCACTCCACGAACTCGCGCGACTCGGGCTCCGGCGCAATTTGACGGAGAGCGCGCGCATCGGTCAAATCGGGCTCTACCACAGGTTCGCGCGAACGGATCGCGCGCGCGACCGGATGCTCGCCGGCGAGGTCAAGCGGGTGGATGGCGAGCAATGCCTCCCAACGAGCGACCAGATGCTCGCGTGCGGCCACCGCCATCGTGTCACCCACCCGCCCCTCGTCGCTCAGCAGGTCGATCACACACATCTCCGCAAGCCGCGGCACAGCCATCCCGGCGATCGCACGCATGGTCTGGCGCGGATCCAGAGATCGGTCGAACACCCCCCCGGCGGCGGCCAGCATCTCCTTCGCCTCACCGGCTCTACGACGTGCGCTCTTTCTCTTCCACAGCACCCGCACTCACCCCCGACTCCGGTGCATCGTCCCCACCCAAGGTAGACCAATTGACCGCGGGTGACCTGTTCTAAGAAGATGTCCCGAGCATTCTCGCTTGGTCACGAGCTGAAGGTGACGCGGGTCGTGCGAGCGCACCTTGCCTGGGCGTGAGGCTCACATTGGTCTCGTGGCCCGCTCCACCCGCTCACCACGATCGGTCAAGCACCATTCGTTCGGAGCGCCCTTCGACTGCGCTTGATCGACATTCTCGATCAGATCGAGTCGCTCCAAGCGCGAGAGCAGCTTGGATATCTGACCCTGATCAGCGATCCCGGCCCCATCCGCCACTTGACGGTTGCTCGCCCCGGGCTGCTCGCGGATGGCGGTCAGAACACGTACCGTCCGGTAGGTCAGACGCATGTCGAGTCCGGCCATCGGGTCCTTGGCGACTCCCTGTTCGGTCTTCGCACGCCGGCGTACCTGTGGCGCCGGGCGAGCCAGTTCGCGGCTGGCAGCCCGCGCACCGAGATAGGGCAGCACGATCATGCTCATCAGCGGGCCGTGCAACCCGATGTACGGCTTGGAGCTGCGTTCGAGCATACGCGTATGGATCACGGCGAACACTGCCCCGATCACACCTTCGGCGGTCACGCTCGGTGGCTCGCGCCTGGTCGTAGCGACGCTGCGACCCCGGTCGATCACCTTGCGCACCTGCGCGAGCACTTGCGCACGCTTCTCCAGCACGTGCGCGCCTCCGCCCAGAGCATCCACGATGCACAGCCGCGCAAGCTCGGGCTCCTCTTCGATGAAGATCAGCAGTGCCGCCAAGCCCGCCCGTATCCCGTCACGCCATGTGGTCTCCGGCGTGTAGGCCTCAACAACCCTCACTCGCACCTGCTCCAGCGTCCGTTCGAAGACTGCCAAAAAACAGTCCTCGCGATCGACGAACAAGTCATAGAACGTCTTACGCGACACTTTCGCGCGGTTGATCACCTGTGCGACTGTTAGACGCGCATAGCCGTTTTCCTCGATTGCCTCCACCGCCGCACTGAGCATCCGAGCGCGCTGGATCTCAGTTACGTGCCCGCGCGGCAGCTCATCCTGCCCTGGGCGCGGCTTTGAAGTCTCCGAGCGCATCCCCTTCGAACGCGTCCTGTTAATTGAAGCCATGTTTCCCTGCCTGGTCGGTGCTATTCAACGTTGACCCGAGTTCGGGGCCCGTGGGCCCCGAACTCAGTTGCAAGTGCGACGCGCTCCGCACATCCTGTCTCGGCCGTGCATCACACACAGAGGTTCATGGGTTCGAGCGCTCAAGTCGAGCCGTGTCTCCTACTCTGTCCCTGACCGCCGCCAATCCTCGTCGAACGCCAGTCGCACACCGCCAGTCTCGCCCGCCCGGACCTTTTTGCGCGGCAAATCTGACGATCGACCCGTTCCACCGCAACCGTACGTATGAGAAAAGCGCACAAACTCAGCAAACACGGTGGTTCAGCTCGTGCGGAATGTCTCTGACCGGCAATCCGCGCGAAGCACCAGCAACCGCGCCACTTGCGGCGCTGTCAATCGCCTAAATCGACTGACAGCTCATAGGATTGCTGCCCAATGCGCGAACCCGACATGCAATCTGCTCCCGAGAACCTCATGTCTGCCTGTCGCCGCTGGCTGGGAGAGGTGGATCGAGTGGATGCAGCACTGTACACAGCGGTTGCCGGCACTCCAACCCCCGCGCTGGACCAGTCCATGCGCCGACTCTCGCACGCCGCCAACTACTCGAGACTGTCGATCGCCTCAGCCGCGTTGCTCGCGCTCGCAGGCGGGGAGACCGGACGTCGTGCAGCGATGGTCGGGCTGGCCTCCGTCGCGGTGACGGCCACCATCGTCAACCTCGCCGTCAAGCCGCTCAGCCGCCGCCGCCGCCCCGATCGAGCAGCAGAGCAGGTTCCCCTCAACCGTCAGGTACGGATGCCGATCTCCACATCGTTTCCCTCCGGACACTCCGCAGCAGCCTTTGCATTTGCAACGGGGGTCGGCAGCGTGATGCCAACGGCCGCCCTCCCGCTACGTGTGCTTGCTGGGCTCGTCGCCTATTCACGCGTGCACACAGGCGTGCATTATCCCGGCGATGTGATCGGCGGCTCGTTGATGGGCGCTGCGCTCGCGCAGGTCACAGCGCGTGCGCTCGATCGCCGTCAAGGGTGAGCAGCGGTGTGTGGTTGTTGCTCATAGTGGACTGAGTCTCGGGGCACATGTCCAGGATGTCTCCCGAGACACGTGTCCGGGATCATCTGAGACATCACACAGAGGGTGAGCGACGGGATTCGAACCCGCGACCGCCGAGACCACAACCCGGAGCTCTACCAACTGAGCTACGCCCACCAAGTAGGCGTGAGTTTAGCGTCGCCGGCTGCGCTCAAGCTCTGCGGAGGCGCGCAGGGACGGAGCCTCCTGAGCTCGACCAGCTGTCGATCGCTCGCAGAGCTTGCTCGACCTGCTCGCGCGCCCCGCACAACTCGTACTCGCCGTCGCGGTTTGCGACAAGCACGACCGCGAGCTCGGCCTCGGTGAGCGAACGGATGGCGAGCTCGGCGAGCTTCAAGCAGTCGCTCGCCGAATTCTCGGGGTAGCGTTCACGCGCAAGCTGCCAGACAATGGTTAGCGGCTGTGGCTCACTCCCGAGCTTTGCCAACACTTCGAGACCCAGCGAGTCGCCGGCGAGTCTCGCGTCGGACCCTGTGCCCGTACCCACGGTCGCGTCGGGAACAGTCGGCGACTGAGTGGGTGCTGGTTGCTCTGTCGAGCCTCCACCTCCGGGACCTACCATCCGTCTCCAGACGTTCACCGTCGAAGTGCCGGCAGCCGTTCCCGAAAGCAGCCGCTCACTGACGTCCTGCCCCTCCCGCTTGGCGTTACGCCAGCCGCGTCCCATCGAGAGCTCCTGCACCGGCAGCTCTGGACCCTCCAGCACCGTCAGCTTGGCTTGCTGAGGGTTCCACCTACGTTCCCCGAGCTCGATCCACTCGCCCCGCAACCACGCGTCGAGGATCGTGTCGTGCAGCTCCCGTTCACTGAGGTTGAAACGGCAGAAGTTATGCGGGAACTGGCGCAACTCAACGTGGTACACGCCGCTAAGGCTCGCAAATCGCGGTTCACGACGCCTTTCTCGGCTCAACTCGCGCTTGCGAGGAGCCGATCAGCAGCACATGCGCAACAGAGAAGGACATCTTCCGCGTCGTTTGCCCGGTGCCCGCGACGTGCTCGGCTGGATGCTGCTCGGATTGCCGATGCCTCGCGGAGGCAGTGTGCGTCCAAGCAGCGGCGCGACAGTCGCGAGAAGCTGGGGCTCTTGGTGGGCGCGCCATCCGGGTCTTCTGCGTCTGCTCGCGGTCACGGCTCTGTGTTGGTCTGCGACCTATCTCATCTGGCGAATTGGGTGGAGCTGGCACGGATCCAACCTGGAGCTGTGGGGGTGCCTGCTACTCGCCGAGCTTTACGGATTGTGGAATCTGGCGACGCTGGCATGGCTGACATGGGACGTGACGCCTCGTACCCGGCCGCCCTCCTCGCCTGGCAGAAGCGTGGATGTGTACGTCTGCACATACGACGAGCCGACCACCGTGCTCGAGGCGACGTTGGCCGGTTGTGAGCTCATGACATACCCGCACACGACCTGGCTGTTGGACGACGGCGCACGTGCCGAGATCGCAGAGCTCGCGGAGGCTTGGGGGGTTCGCTACATGACGCGCCCTGACAAAACGCATGCGAAGGCCGGCAACATCAACCACGCGCTACCGCGCACAGAGGGTGAGTTCGTACTTGTGCTCGACGCCGATCATGTGCCCCTCCCTGACGCCCTCGACACGCTCGTCGGTTACTTCGAGGACCCGAAGGTCGCGCTCGTGCAGACCCCTCACGACTTCTCCAACCACGACTCGATCCAACACTATGACCTCGGCCGCCACGAGCAATCGGTGTTCTTCTCGGCGATCTGCGTCGGCAAGGACCACCACAACGCCGCTTTCTGGTGCGGTTCGTGCGCCCTGATCCGGCGCGAGGCGCTGCTTTCGATCGACGGCGTCGCCACAGACACGATCGCGGAGGACTTCCACACGACGATCAAGCTGCATCGTGGCGGCTGGCGCACTCACTACGACGACCGCATAATCGCGCAGGGGCGTGCTCCCCACGACCTTGCCGCCTACCTGCTGCAACGCGATCGCTGGGCACGCGGCAACCTCGCCGTGTTCACGACCCAAGAGAGTCCTTTGCGCGCACGGGGGCTGACTGCGAGTCAGCGGATGAGCTATCTGGCGAGCTTGGCTTCCTATCTGGCGGGACCTGTGCGCTTGCTGATGCTGACGGTGCTCGCGGCGGTCCTGTGGACCGGAGCGCTGCCGCTTCGGATCGCACCGCTCGCGCTGGTCGGACTGTGGGCGCCGGCGACACTGCTGATGGTGCTGGCCGGCTCGGCGCTGTGTCGCGGACAGCAGAGCAGCGGCGAGGCGACCCACTACGAACTGTGCACCGCGGAGATATTCACGCGCGCGCTGCGCTGCATTTTGCGACCGGGCCGCGCAAACTTCCGAGTGACCCCCAAGGAGGGGATCGACCACGGCGGCTGGGAGGCTGTGCGCCAGTTCCGCCTGTTGCTTGCGTGCGCCGCGCTGCTGGCCACAGGTCTCCTGTTGCGGATCGCCCAGGACGCGGGCGCGGGACTGCTGCCTGCGATGCAGGGTTTCGCCGCATGGTTCGTCCCGCTGCTTGGTTTGATCGAGCTGCGACGTGTGATTCGCACGCTCGTGCTGGTCGCCCGTCGCCGGCAGTTGCGCGGCGACTACCGCACGCAACTCACGGCCGCCGCCGTGATCGTCCCGAGCGATGAGGTCTCCGAGGACGGGCCTTCACTGCTTGGGCGCATGTGCGATATCACCCCCGCCGGGGTTGGCTTTGAGATGTCGCGCCCACTCTCCAGCGGGACACGCGCGACCCTCACCGTCCAGCTTCCGGGCGTCACCGGAGAGCCCACTCCGGTGTGCCTGGATGTCGAAGTGCGATCGTGCCTGGCTCACGATCGGGACTGGCGCATCGGCGCTTCGATCGTCGGCTGTGAGGAGGACGACCGACGACGGGTGCTCGCGTATTGCAATGTGGTTTGGCCCTACCAGCGTCTGCGCGGAGCAATCGAGGCCACCCAGCCAGCCGCGGGCACAATCGCGGAGGAGACAGCCTCGGCCATCCAGATGCGGCTCGCCTCGACGAGCTGAGCTCACAGCAGGTGCCGCAGGCGCCAGCCAAACGAGGGGCCTTCGAGCGGTCTCTCGGCAACCGCCTCGGTGGTTGCCGCGCTCGCGCCGTGGACGGTCACGCTCGCCAGTCGCTCGCCTGCTCGCAGGTCGGTCATCGATTGTCCCATGACGACCTCCACGGGCACCGTCAGTCCACCCCAGCCGACCTCCCGCAGGGGGCTCTTTGTCACTACCGCCGCTCTCTGTCCGTTGGTGGAGGTGGCAGACAGCACCGTATCGCCCGCCGGCATAACCGTGTGAACCGCTAGAGCCGCAGCAGCCGAGTCACCAAGCCGCCGGGCGCTCGCGAGAGCTGCATCGATCAGCGAACCTTCGTGCTGACCAAGCACCACGCCCAACACTGTCAGAGCTCGACCGTCGATCACGACGTGCTTGGCGAACACAAGACAGCCACCGGCAGCCCGATCGGATCCTGTCTTGACCCCCACATAGCCTTCTTCCCCAATCAGGCTGTTGTAGTTGGCGACCATCCCAACCACCGGCAACTCCGCCGAGGACTCGTCCACCAGGGACGCGAATACCGGATTGCGCATGGCCATCCGGGCCAGCTTCAGCTGGTCGGCAGCCGTCGATACCGTGCCGGGTTCGAAGCCACTCGGGTCGGTGTAGGTGGTCGAGCTCATGCCAAGCCTCTTCGCCGTGGCATTCATGCGTTCCACGAATGCCGCGAGTCCGTGCGCGTCGTGAACGGCCAGCATGGCGGCAATGTTGTTGGCTGAGGGCAGCAGCAGCGCCTCGAGCGCTTGGCGCTCGGTGATTTGCTCTCCGACTCTCACCTGCAGGGTCGACTCTCCAAGAGCCTCGCGTTGCTGCTCTTCCTCGCTGTCGGCGGAGGTGACCGTCATCACGAACCCGTCTTTACCGGTGCTCAGCGGGTGTTCGAGCAGCGTTAGATACGCGGTCATCACCTTCGCGACGCTCGCGATCGGGACCGGCGTGGAGGGTCCCGAAGTCCCGAGGCTGCCAACCCCCCCGACCTCCACGGCCGCTTGACCTTCGCGCGGCCATGCCAGCACGGGCGGGCTCCCCGGCAAACGCACGTAGGCGGCCAGCGTCCGGTGGATCGCAAGCGGCGGGGTGTCCTCCGTCGCCATCCGCCACACAACGGCTATGGCCGCCAGGACAATCACGAGCACCCCGACGAGCACCCAACGCAGGCGGGTAGGGGATCGGTGTTTGACTCCCAGCCGTTCCGTCGCCGCCACTGCTTGCGGACGCTAGCGCAGGGAGCGGAAGAAAAGCGCAGGCTCCAGCGAGCCAGGATGGCACGCTCCAGATAACTGTCGATAGGCGCCAAGAGCGCCACGGTGCCCGGCGGTGCCGACGCGTAGCATGAGACCGATGGCGGAGCAGCGTCAGAGCGAGCCCAATCGTGTGGGCGCCAGTCAACGTGACGCACATCCGCCGATGCCTCGCGACAAGCGAGGCTGGCATGTGGCGCCCGCTCCCGACGGGCGCGGCATGCCCGAACAGACACCAAGCGGCCCTGCGCCACACCGCAGATGGAGCTTCTGGTGGTTCGTCGTCGCCCTGCTCGCGCTCAACTGGCTCTCATATCTGTTCTTCCAACCGGCTTCAACCGAACAGCGCGTGCAGATCCCCTTCAATCCATCTTTCCTCGCCGACGTGCAGGCGGGCCATGTGAAGGCGATCTCCTCCAAGGGCGACACGATCCAGGGCACGTTCACGATGAAGGTGCGCTTTCCGCACACCGACACCAAAGCGACCCCCACGAAGCTGTTCGCCACCGAGGTCCCCACCTTCTGGAACGACGCCCAGCTGACGGCGCTGCTCAAGGAAAAGCACGTCGAAATCAACGCGAAGTCGACGAGCACGAGCCAGTCATTGCTGGCCGAGATACTGCTGGGATTCGGCCCCACGCTCTTGATCGTCGGCCTGTTCGTCCTGGTCGCACGACGGGCCGCGAAGGCCGGCGGCGCGATGGGCGCGCTGGGCAGCTTCGGTCGCTCCCAGGCGCGCCTGGTCGACCCCGAGAAGATCCGTGTGACCTTCGACGACGTCGCGGGGATCGACGAGGCCAAGGTCGAGCTCTCAGAGATCGTCGACTTCCTGCGTAACCCCGAGCGCTACGGTCGCCTGGGCGGACGCATGCCGCACGGGGTCCTGCTGGCGGGCGCCCCAGGCACGGGCAAGACGTTGCTCGCGCGCGCGGTCGCCGGCGAGGCCCACGCCGCGTTCTTTTCGATCTCCGCATCGGAGTTCATCGAGGCGATCGTGGGAGTTGGCGCCTCCAGGGTCCGCGATCTCTTCACCAAGGCCAAGGAGGCGGCGCCCGCGATCATCTTCATCGACGAGCTCGACGCGATCGGGCGCTCGCGCCAGGGATCTGTGTCTGTGACCGGCGCCAACGACGAGCGCGAGCAGACGCTCGATCAGATCCTCACCGAGCTCGACGGCTTCGAGAGCTCGGAGGCGGTAGTGGTACTGGCAGCCACCAATCGTCCCGACGTACTGGACTCGGCACTGCTGCGACCCGGCCGATTTGACCGGCGCGTAACGGTGCAGGCGCCGGACCGCACGGGGCGGCGTGAGATCCTCGAAGTCCACACGCGCTCGATCCCGCTCGCAGACGGCGTCGATCTCGACGCGCTGGCCGCGAGCACCCCCGGGATGGTCGGCGCGGATCTGGCAAATCTCACCAACGAGGCTGCGCTGCTCGCCGCCCGCTGTGGCCATCGGAAGGTTGAGATGGGCGACCTCACCGACTCGCTGGAGAAGATCATGCTCGGCTCTCCGCGCGGCATCCTGCTCTCCCCCGCGGACCGCGAGCGAACGGCCTACCACGAGTCCGGCCACGCGCTGGTGGGAATGCTGACCGAGGGCGCCGATCCCGTGCGCAAGGTCTCGATCATCCCGCGCGGAATGGCGCTCGGGGTGACGCTTTCGACGCCCGACTCAGACCGTGTGTCCTATTCGCTGGACGATCTACAGGCGAAGATCCGGGTGGCGCTCGGCGGCCGGGTTGCCGAAGAGATCGTGTATGGATCCATCACCACGGGAGCCGAGTCCGACATCCAGCAGCTGACCCAGATCGCCCGTCAGATGGTCGGTCGCTGGGGCATGAGCGAGGCGATCGGCCCGGTCGCGGTGCTGCCGAGCGACAGTCAGGGCATGTTCCTGTCCGGGGCGAGCGAGACCTCGCAGTTCACTCAGCAGCTCGTGGACGAGGAGGTCAGACGAGTGATCGAATCGGCCCACCATGAGGTCACGCGTTTGCTCAGCGAGCATCGCGAGCAGCTGGAGAGTCTGACCCAGGCACTCCTGAAGGCCGAGACGCTGGACGCGAGCGACGCCTACGCCGCCGCCGGCGTGCCTCCACACCTGGAAGAGCCAGCCCCTGCAGTCTCATAGAGGAGGCCGCGGTAGTCGAGATCGACCGCGACAAGGCTCGACGCGCGCGCCGCGGTCTGCGCGGTACCCTGAGACTCGGATGCTCAGACGCTTGGCGACAATCGCCGTCGTGCTCGGCGCGGGCCTTACGCCTGTGAGTGCGCAGGCCGCACCCGGCGACGTGTCCGCCACACACGCCTACATCGTGGCCAACTATGCGTTCCTGCGGGCCGTACACGCCAACGAACCCACTGTGGACGCGAATGTTGCCAAGCTCAACCAGACGCTTGCAGCGGAATGCCCTGCTGTGGGGACGGGAGCGCCGCAGAACGAAGAAGCCCAGCACATGAGCTATGAGGTTGCGGGCGCGTTGTGGTCGACGCTCTACACCACCGACGCCAGCGCTGTCCAGCGCTTCCTACATGCCGTGAAGCCCCTGCGATGGAGCAACGACAAGATCACGCGCAGCGCGCGTGCATATGTGGACAGCCTGCGCGAACTCGCGGCACTTCGGCTGCCCGATCTCTGCGCCGACGTACGCGCGTGGGACGCAGACGGCTTCAAGGCGGTCCCGTCTTCCACTATCCAGTTCGACCGCCACGTCGAAGCAATCGAAGGCAAAACGATCCCGCAGCATCTTCTGGTGCCATATGAGCAACCGGACGACAAGGGCCTCGTCGCCCGTGCCGCGCACCTGGAAACCGAGCTCGAAGACGCCGAAACAGTCGTGGGCTTCAATGACTGGGACACGCTGCTGCACACGCTCGCGCTGAACCAGTAGCTCACTGCGGCGGCCCTGACGGCAGCCACACGGCCGAGTCACGCCAATCCGCCTCCAAACAGCGGGGGACCGAGGAATCGAACCTCGAGCAAGGGTTTTGGAGACCCCCATGTTACCGTTACACCAGTCCCCCAAGGACGACGCCATAGGATACCCTGGGTGGGCATGCTCGGACGTTTGGGGATCCTCGCGGCGATGCTCGCCTTCGCTCTCGCACCAGCGAGCGCGGCTGCCACGCCGCGGGACGACGCCACGACCCACACCTACCTAACGGCCGGCTATACGACTCTGCGCGCTGCGATCGGGAGCATGAGCGCAGTTGGGGCAGGCATCGACCAGCTGAACCACAAGCTCGCGTCCGAATGCCCCGGCGTGGGCGCAGGCTCACCGCAGAGCGAAGAAGAGCAGCACCTGAGCTATGAGGTCTTTGGCGCGCTGCTGTCGACCGCGTACCACACCGACGCTGGGATAGTCCAGCGGTTCCTGCGGGTGGTCAAGCCGTTGAAGTGGAGTAACAGCAAGGTGACGCGCGCCGCGGACCGCTACGACAACAGCTTGCACGAACTGGTCACGCTGCCGATGCCCAACCTCTGCGCGGACGTGCGCGCGTGGAAGGCCGGCGGCTTCAAGGCGGTCCCAGCGGACACGATCCAGTTCGATCATCACGTCGAAGACATCGAAGGCGAAATCATCTCAAAGCACCTGTTGTCTCCGTACGTGGCACCCAGCGACGAGGATCTCGTGGACCGCGATTTGAGCCTCTACAAAAAGCTTGAAAGTCTCGAAACCACCCTCGGCGAGGGCTGGTGGGACATGACGCTGGAAACGCTGGCGATCAACCAGTAGCCGCGTCGCGCGAACCGCGCGTATTCGACTAGCCCTCGCAGGACTCAAGCAAAGCGAGGCTTCGGTCGAAAAGGTGTCCAGACACGACAGGACACCATTGTGACATTTCGCACTTTCTTTACGGACACCGCTCGGCGCGAGGACGGCCTCACGCTGATTGAAGTCGTGATTACGGCCCTGCTCGTGGGGCTGATCGCCGTCGGCACCCTCACAGGCTTCCAGGCCCTCGACCGCGCTTCAGCCGACGAGCGCTTCCACAACCAGGCGGTGTTGCTAGCGACCCAGTCCCAGGAGCAACTGCGCAGCGACCCCGCGAACACGCTCAACCTGCTCGCGGACGAACCCTTGAAGTTCTATCAGCACTCATACACCACCAAAGTCGATGGGACCCTTTACACGATCACGCAGGAAGCGACCTACTTCAACGAATCCAAACCGGGCTCAGACTGCCTGGCGACGGCCGCGTCGGAATCGAGCTCCAAGGAAGACGGCGACTACCTGAGGGTCACCTCCTCGATCACATGGCCACAACTCATCTCGGCGAAACGCAAACCTGTGAGCCAGTCAAGCATCATCACTCCACCTGACGGCTCGGCCCTTGAGGTCGACGCGACCAACGGCGCCTATCCAGAATCAGCGCTCTCCGGCGTGACCGCAAAGGTCAAATACATCGGTGTGGAATCGACCGAAGTAACGCCGCTTGAAGGAACGACCGGCGCGGCCGGCTGTATCGTGTTTGGCGGTATCCCCGCGACCTCTGCCAAAGTTGAAATCACCGAATTGTCGGGCTTCGTGACGACGAGTGGGGCCGTCAAAGTGCCGATCGTCGAAAAGACGATCGCGCCGAATATAACGACTCACGACCCGGTCGTCCTCAACGAAGGCGGCGCGATCACAGCGGAATTCACATACGGCGGCAAACATGTCGAAGGCAGCACTTTCGTGGCTTATAACGCAGAAGACACCAACTCGTCAGAATATACGGTGGGTGCCACTAAATTCGAATACCAAGCCAGCGGCGAACACAAGTACAAGGCCCTGACAGAAACGTATGCAACCACCGCAACCACCCCGATGGGGAGCAGCTATCCCAAAGGCGACCTCTTCCCCTTCCCCTTCAACGAAGCGAGTCAGCACAAGTCGAAGTGGCAGGTGTTTGCCGGCGACTGCAAGGAAAACAACGCCCACACCATCGACAATGCTGTCGCGGACGGCGAAGCCGTCGTCCTACCAGGTCAAACCGAAAAAATTAGCGTCCCCATGACCGATCTCGTGCTCAATGTGTATACGGGGACGAGCAGTACACCGGAAGCGCTCGCGAAAACACTCTATAAAGTCAAGATCACAGACACCGAATGCGAAAAATCGTCCATTCCAAATAACGCGACCGCCGCCAATCTTATACATGAACAGAGCACAACCAACGAAGGGCACCTGGAACACGCCTACCAGCCCTTCGGTCAAGAGAAGGTCTGCCTTTACAATCCGACGGAAAAACACACGTTTACCCTCAAACCAGAACTCAACACGCCCACGGAACACATCGACACGATCTATCTCAAAGAAAAAACAACCACTTACCACTCACCTGTAAGCAACGATGAAATCATAGTCGCCTCCAGTACCACCTGCTAATGAGACGACTATCCGCCATCTTCCAACTCCGCCGGGATCAGCGAGGCTTCACCCTGGTTGAAACCCTCGTCGCGATGCTCAGCGCCACGGTCGTCGTGGGCGCCCTCTATGCGATTCTCATCATCTCCGTGGACCAAACGTCAAAGGTCACAGACACGGTTCACGCGTCTCAGGTCGGGCGTACGACGATGACAAAGATCGTAGAAGAGCTGCACTCTGCGTGCATAGCGGCAAAATTCGTACCAGTCAAGATGGGTACTGAAAAGGTGAAAGGCACCGAAAAAGAAGAGGAAGAAGCCAGGCTGTTGTTCGTCAATGCCTACAGCTCCAATGCTGAAATAGGTTTCGAAAATGCATTGGAGCATGAAATCGTGTGGCAGAAGAGCACTGGACTCCTAATCCAGAACACATACAAAAGCAATGGCGGCACGTGGCCGGAATTTGCGTATCCGGAAACCCATACGACCACACGCCTAGGCGAAAACATCACCCAGACGATCATCCCCCCGGAAGGAACCAAAAAAAAGGAATATGTACCAATTTTCCGGTACTACAAGTACCCAACCGAATCCACCAAAGTCAGCTCCGAAAGCGCGCTCGATACACTGCAACCGCTGGAACTCGAAACCAAAGGCACTGAAAAGGTTCTCAACAAAACAGAACTGGAACAGGCCGCCGCCGTCGAAATCAGCTTCAACCAAGCCCCTCTGGACAAAAACATCAAGGAAGACCGTACCGTCGATCTGAAAGATCAGGTCACGCTCGCGTTCAGCGCGCCCAACGCCGAAACTCCGATCGAAGATAAACCATGCGAATAACCCGCCGCCTCAATCGACTTCGTGCGAGCCTTTGCTCCGACGATGGATTCACGATGATCATCGCCCTTGGCGTGATGCTTGTCACCGGCCTGCTGCTCGTAGCCTCCTATACCGCCACCACGAGCGACTCAAGCCTTACCCGCAACGAAATCGTCCAAAAGCAAGCCTATGACGCCGCGCTTGCCGGCGTGCAGGAGTATGAGTACAAGCTGCAGAGCAACCCCGACTACTGGGAGACGTGCGAAACGCCCGAAAAAAACATCCCGCAGGAAGAAAAAATAACAAAGGAAAATGAATACAACGGGCACTACGCGATCAAACTACTGACGGCGAGCACCGCACCCAAAGGAACCACGGCGTGCAGCACGTCCAACCCCTTTGGCACGATGATCCAGAAAGAAGGGGCACTGGCAAACACCTTCAGGATCGAATCGATCGGCTACGCAGGCGCGGACAAGCGCACGGCGATCGCCACGTTCCATGTGATCGGCTTTCTCGACTACGTCTACTTCACCCAATATGAGGTCGTGGACCCAAGCTTGAACGGCGACTCGAAAAGCTGCGAAGCCTACTACGCTCAGCGCAATGCTTCGAAAGCACAGTGTGAAACGATCACCTTCGCCGAAGAAGACAGCGTCAACGGTCCCATGCACACCGACGACGCCGCCAACGTGGAATGCAGCAAAAAACTCAGCTTTGGACGCGCCGGCGACAAAGACGTAGTTGAAATCAACGGAGGCGTATGGCCGACATGCTCCAAATCCTCTGAACCAACCTACAACAATCTCGAAAAAAAGCCGACCAAAGGGGCAGAACTGGTGGCGCCCCAAAGCGACACTAGCCTGCTGTCGTACGTCGAAGAAGCAAATAAGTTCACCGGCGTCACTCATCTGGTCCTCAACGGAACCACAAAAAAAATCGTAGCTACGTATTACAACGAAAAAAAAGAAGAAGTAAAAGAAACGATCAGCTGGCCTAAAAATGGCCTTATCTACGTGCAGGCCGGTAAAAGCTGTGGGTACACCTACAAACAGACGGAATCGGACACCAGCACCGAGACCAAAAACGAGACCGAATGCGGCACCGTTTACGTGAGCGGCAGCTATAGCGAACCGCTCACTATCGGTGCCCAGAACAACGTGATCATCAATGGCAACATCTACCCCACGAGCGTCGAAGGAAAACTGGGGAGCGAACCTTCCGGGACCACCACGCTCGGCCTGATCGCAACTGAATACGTGCGCATCTATCACCCCTGCAACTATCATTCGAGCTCCAACGAAACCGGCTCTATGGAAAATCCCTGGATCTACGCCGCGATGCTCTCCACGAGCCATTCTTTCCTCGTGGACAACTTCGACTGCGGAAACCACTTGGGCAAGCTCAACATCTACGGGGCGATCGCCCAAAAGTTCCGCGGCACGGTCGGCACATCGGGAGGCACCGGCTACGACAAGGAATACATATACGACGAACGTCTGGCCACAGACGAGCCCCCCTACTTCCTGAGCCCGCTAAACGCCGGCTGGCAAGTTGAGCGCGAGACCGCGCCCACGGAACAGTAGACGCCGAAGGCTCGGCCGCCGCATGTAGGCAGCCCTTCGCGCAGACCGCACTTCGTGCTCGCGCTCAGGGGGCGAAGCGCGATGCGCGAGGGAGCCCTCACGTGCAACGCGACGGCTCCCCATGTGCGCCCTCGCGCAACATCCAACCGCTCTGTCGTGTAATTTCAACATGTGGCGAATTCGCAACACAGCTCCACGTCCCAACACACGGACATGCTCGCGGCGGTGGTACTCCACACCCTCGTGACCGAAGGCCGCGGGGGAATGACATCCACACAGGTGGCGGCGGCATGCGAGCGCAACCCCGGTGATCCGACTGACGCGCAGGAAATCGAAGCTGGATTGCGGGTCCTGCTCGAAGATGGTCTAGCCGAACGCGGGGGCGATCTCTACAAGCCCACGCGCGCCGCCGTGCGCGCCGCGGAGCTGAGCTTCTGAGTATCGAAGACGGCGAGCCTACCCCACCCCGTCGAACAGCACCGCCGGGCGCAGCCGCAGCGCTCGCGCCAGCTTGAGCACGGTGCGCAGGTTCGGCCCGCGTCCGCCGCGCTCGTACACGCTGATCGCCGCACGGTCAACGTCGGCGTCGTAGGCGAGCGCCTCCTGGGAGAGCCCTGCCTGCTTGCGGGCCGCGCGCAGGTTCGCGCCCAGGCGCTGGGCGGGCTCGGGCGGGAGGCCAGACTCCTGCTCCACCCCAGCCGCTCCCACGGCGGCCGAGCCGATGTCCTTCATCAGATCGGCGGGGGTCACCGCGAGCGCGGCGGCGACTCGCACGAGCGTGGAGAGGTCCGGCGAGCGCTCAGCTCGCTCAAGGAAGCTGATGGCCGCGCGGTCGAGCTGGGTGGCCTCCGACAGCGCGACCTGCGAGAGACCCGCGTTCAATCTCGCCGCGCGCATGTTGTCGCCGAAAGCGCGCACCTGCTCGTCGATCTCGGGGTCGTTGGTGTGCCTCACCGCCACATCATCCACGCTCGCCTACAGAAACACCACTGTGAAAACACAAGAGCTTTGAATGACGACTGGGCGTGCAGGACACAACGCCGACTGTCTACGGGCAAGCACTTCATTGTGGCTCGCACGCCCGTTTGCGCCTGGTGCGACTGAGTCGATGGTGCGACGCGATGGTACCTTCTTGTGGTGATCCCAGATGCTCGATAACGCGCTCGACGACGCCGTCACACACGAACGACTCGCCAAGGCCGCCCGCCTGCGTGCAGAGGGGATCGACCCGTTTCCGCATGTCCCCACGAAGCCGCGCACCGAGATCGCGGAGCTGCTCGCCGCTCACGATCCGGGCACCCTCGAGGCGGGTGAGCACCCCAGCCTTGCCTACCGTCTGGCCGGACGCATCATCTCGCGACGCGGTCACGGCAAGACCGCCTTCATCGATCTGCGCGACCACACCGGGCAGATCCAGTTGGCCGTGCGCCACGACACGCTCGGAGAGCAGGCATACGAGCGCATCCTCGATCTCGACATCGGCGATATCGTGGAAGCGGAGGGCTGCGTGTACGTAACCCAGCGCGGACAGCTGGCGCTGAGTGTGCACAGCTGCGCACTGCTGACCAAGGCACTGCGGCCACCGCCCGCCAAGTACCACGGCCTGGGTGACACCGGCACGCGCTACCGCTATCGAGAGCTGGACCTGCTCGCCAACGAGACCACACGCGAGCTGTTCGTGACGCGTGCGAAGACGATCGACGCCCTGCGCGCGTTCATGACCGAGCGGGGTTTCATCGAGGTCGAAACGCCGGTGCTGCAGGCGCTCGCGGGGGGCGCGTCGGCGCGACCGTTTCTGACTCATCACAACGCGCTCGACCAGGAGATGTCGTTGCGGATCTCGGTCGAGCTGTATCTCAACCGCTGCTTGATCGGTGGCCTGGAGAACGTGTATGACCTCGGTAAGTGCTTTCGTAACGAGGGCATCTCCTACCGGCACAGCCCAGAGTTCACGATGCTGGAGTGGCTGATGAGCTACTCCGACCACACCGACGTGGCGCGCTTCACCGAAGATCTGGTCGCCTACGTCGCAAACAAGGTGCTGGGTAGCACCCTGATCGAGCGCGGCGGCGAGACGATCGATCTGGCCAAGCCGTGGCACAAGACCACGATGCGCGAGGAGATCCTGCGTGTCGCCGATGTGGATTTCCTGGAGGCCAGCCGCGACGAGCTGGCCGAGCTGCTGGACGGCAAGGTGCATCCGGACGCCAGTTGGGCGCAGGTGGTGCAGGCGGTGTACTCGAAGCTGGTGGAGCCAACCCTCAATCAGCCGACGCTCGTGTATGACTTCCCGCTGGAGTCGTTCCCGATCACCAAGGCTCACGCCGAGAATCCGCGCCTCGCGGAGCACTTCGACGCGGTGATTGGCGGCATCGAGCTGGTGAGCGGCGACTCGGAGGTCAACGACCCGGTCGAGCAGTGGCAGCGTTTTGTGGAGCAGCGCAAGCAGCGCAACACTGACGACGACGACGCGCCGCATCCTCACGACGAGGAGTATGTGCGCGCACTGGAGTATGGGCTGGCCCCCTCGGCGAGCGGCGGAATGGGCGTCGATCGCCTGCTGATGATCCTCACCGGCCACGAGACATTGCGCGAGGTGGCGCCGTTCCCCGTGATGCGCGAGATCAGGCCGGCCTCGGACGGCCCCCGCCACGGCGCCGAGGACGCGCCCTTGCCCGCCGAGGACTCCGATCAGGCGGAGAGCGCCGGGAAGCTATAGTCGCCGGAGACCTGAGTGATGAGCGATAGCGTGCACAGCTTCGAGGAGATGCACTTCGAGCCCGCCCCCGCGATCGTGGGCGAGGTGCCGGGACCGCGCTCGCGCGAGATGCTGGCCGAGCAGGACGAGCTGGAGTCAAGCGCCCGCTCCTACCCACGCAGTGTGCCGGTCGCGATCGAGGAGGGACGCGGCGCGACGATGCGCGACGTGGACGGCAACACGTTCATCGATTTCTTCGGCGGTGCGGGGGTGCTCAACGTAGGCCACAACCTGCCGGCGGCAGCGAAGGCGGCAACCGACCAGCAGCAGAAGCTGGTGCACGCGCTCGACTTCCCAACCACGCCGAAGCTGCGGCTGATGCGCAAGCTCAAGACGCTGCTCCCCGGGCGCCTGCGCGAGAGTGCTCGCTTTCACTTCGGCGGCCCGACCGGCTCAGACGCGATCGAGGCTGCGCTGAAGCTCACGCGCGCCCATACCGGTCGCGAGGCGGTGATCGCCTTCCAGGGCTCCTACCACGGGATGACCACCGGCGCGCTGTCGGTCACAAGCGACGTGGGTTTCGGTGGCCCGGCGAGCAGTCCCGTGCACTTCATGCCCTACCCCTACTGCTACCGCTGTCCGCTGGGTCTGAAGCCCGATTCGTGCGAGCTGGCGTGCGCGCGCCTGTTGGACACATCGCTGGAGGATCCCCACAGCGGCATCCCCAAGCCGGCGGCGGTGCTGATCGAGCCGATCCAGGGCGAGGGCGGCACGATAGTGCCCCCGGACGGCTACCTGGCAGAGGTGCGGCGCATCACGCGCAAGCACGATGTGCCGCTGGTGTGCGATGAGATTCAAACGGGGTTCTCAAGGACGGGCACGATGTTCGCCTGCGAACACGACGAGGTGACTCCGGACGTGATCGCCCTGTCGAAGGCGCTCGGCGGGATCGGCTACCCGATCTCGTGCATCGCCTACGACGTGCAGCTCGACACCTGGCCGCAGGGCGCGCACATCGGCACGTTTCGCGGGCATCAGGTCGCGATGGCTGCCGGGTTGGCGGCGATCGAGTTCATGCAGGAGGTGGACCTGCCGGCACACGCGGCACAACTGGGCGAGTTGACGCTCGGGCTGCTGCGCGACGCGCAGGAGACGCTGCCCTCCATTGGTGACGTGCGCGGACGCGGCCTGATGATCGGGATCGAGCTCGTCAAGGACCGCGACACGAAGGAGCCGTGGCCGGAGATGGCGGCGCGAGTCCGCACCGAGTGCTTCCACAGGGGCGTCATCATTGAGGTGGGCGGCCATTTCGGCAACGTGGCGCGCTTCCTGCCCCCGCTGGTGATCTCGCGCGAGCTGCTGATGGCTGGAACCGAGATCTTCGTTGAGTCGGTGCGCGCCGCCGAACAGTCGCTCGCGCGCCCCTCGGCGCTGATCGCCGGTTGAGAGTGCGGGCAACGCTGATCGCCGGTTGAGAGTGCGGGCGGAGGGACTCGAACCCCCAAGGGCGTAAGCCCACTGGCTCCTAAGGCCAGCGTGTCTACCAGTTCCACCACGCCCGCGGGTTGCGTGAGGACCACCAGAGATTGTATGGTCAGTGTTGAGATGTCGTCGACTTCGGGCAACAGGGGACAGTCGGGCGTGATCGTGACGCACCCGAACCGCGGCAAGCCGGTCGCGCAGGCGACCCGCGCGACGGTGATCGTGCTGCTGCTGGTTTCCGCTGCGTTGATCATGATCGTGACGATCGGGGGTTGGAGCACGCTGGAGGGAGGCATTCCGATCCTGCTGGCCTGGACGTTGATCTATCTGTTGATGGCCTACTACACGGCGCGCTGGAGTCGTGGCGTGCTGCCGATGGCGGCTGCGCTTGGGCTGCTGCTGCTCGTATTCGCGATCGTTGCCGCCCCGGGTTGGTTCGAACGCGACAAAGCCGGCTTCGCGGCGCCGAACCTGAACGCAGGACTGCTGGGCGTGCTCACACTGGTGATCGTCCCCGTGCAGATCCTGCTGATCGCCTTCGCGATGCGCGGCTTCTCACAGGGCTGGAACGTCGAGCTGGAGCAGCTCGATCCCAACGCGGACCCGAATGCGCTCGTCGGGTCTGCCTAGGTCTGAGCCTGAAGCGGATCGAGGGACTGGCTGGGCGGCTGGTGGTGTTGCACGCAGCACCCTAATATTCAGTCATTGCGGCGGTGGCGGAATGGTAGACGCGATGCTCTCAAAAGGCATTGTCCGAAAGGGCGTGTGGGTTCGAGTCCCACCCGCCGCATGAACTTCAGC
>JBAWFB010000138.1:0-9034 GCA_049591495.1 Solirubrobacteraceae bacterium | reverse complement strand
GCCATAGCGCGCGAGCACACGCCGGCGCGTGCGCGGGTGGATGTTCATCTTCGAGAGGTCGCCCTCATAGTGCTCGAGCACGCGGTGGTCCATGATCCGTCGCCACAGCGGCGGGATCGTGGCCGCCACGATCATGCCGGCGTAGCCGGTTGGGAGCTGGGGGGCTTCGTCGAAGTGGCGCAGCGACTGGTAGCGGCGCAGCGGGTTGGCGTGGTGGTCGGAGTGACGTTGCAGGTGATACAGCAGCACGTTTGAGGCGACGTTGTTGGAGTTCCAGCTGTGCTCGGGAGCACAGCGCTCGTAGCGACCGTCCTCGCGCTTGGCACGCATCAGCCCGTAGTGCTCAAGGTAGTTGACGACCTCCAGCAGGCAGAAGCCGATCACGGCCTGGATCAGCAGGTAGGGCAGCACGACCGCCCCGAACACGAGGGCGAGGCCGCCGAATAGCACGAACGACATCGCCCACGCGTTGAGGATGTCGTTGTGGATGCTCCAGAAGCGGTGCCCGTCGCGCGCGAGGTGCTCGCGTTCGATCTCGATCGCCGAGCGCAGGCTGCCGATCACGGTGCGGGGCAGGAACTCGTAGAAGCTCTCGCCGAGGCGCGCGGAGGCGGGATCCTCGGGCGTGGCAACGCGCACGTGGTGGCCGCGGTTGTGCTCTACGAAGAAGTGCCCGTAGCCGGTTTGCGCGAGCGCGACCTTGCTCAGCCAGCGCTCGGATGAGGCCCGCTTGTGGCCGAGCTCGTGCGCGGTGTTGATCGCCACGCCGGCGACCATCGCGACGGTGAGCGCGAGGCCGATCGAGTCAAACGTGGTGAGCCCGCCGTGGGACCACATCCAGCAGGCAAACACAAGCCCGGCATACTGCAGCGGCAGGAACGCGTAGGTGCACCAGCGGTAGTAGCGGTCCTGCTCCAACCACTTGATCACACTGTCGGGCGGGTTGGTGGCGTCAAGCCCCACCAGCAGGTCCAACAGCGGGAAGATGCCGAAGATCAGCACGGGCCCGTAGAACCACAACACGCCGAAGCCGGTCGCTTCGACGAGGCCCCACGAGATGAACGGCAGCAACGGCACGATCAGGCCCAGCAGCCACGCGTAGCGCTTCTCATCGCGCCAGGTTGGCGCCTCCAGCCGCGTGTGCTCGGACGCGTGTGCTTCGACGGAGCTCATCTTCCCGCTACCTCCTTGACAGAGAAAGGCTTTGTGGACGTCTGCTTTACAAGAGTAGCATATCTGTAAAGCACGCGTCCGACAGCGACCGATCGGCGCGATGTGGAGCGGATGCGGGCAGTGTGCGGGAGGTGGGCGCTTGCTTAAAATCCGACCCCTAACACTTCATTTTGTGAAGTGTTAGGGGTCGAAAAACAACACCCAACACCCCCACCCACCTGCCCGCCGCAGCGCGGGGTGCGGGGTGCGGGGTGCGCCGAGACGTTCAGTCCTCTAGCCCACCTTCAGCACAAGCTTGCCCACGTTCTCCCCCGCGAACAGCTTGCGCAGCGCGTCGGGGAAGCTCTCGAAGCCCTCGACCACGTCCTCGCGCGCGATCAGCTTGCCCTCGGCGATCCAGCCGGCCATCTCGCGCGTGGCGTCGGGGTAGCGCGACATGTAGTCGATCACCACGAAGCCCTCCATGCGGGCGCGGTTGACGAGCAGCGACATGTAGTTGGAGGGGCCGCTCACCGAGTCGAGGTTGTTGTACTGGGAGATCGCCCCGCAGATCGGCACGCGCGCACCGCGCGCCAGGCGGGCGAGCGCCGCGTCGAGGATCTCGCCGCCGACATTGTCGAAGTAGACATCGATTCCCTCCGGGCACTGCTGGCGCAGGGCAGCGACCACGTCCTCGTTCTTGTAGTCGATGGCGGCGTCGAAGCCGAGCTCGCCCGTGAGCCATCCGCACTTCTCGGGCCCGCCGGCGATCCCCACGACGCGACAGCCCTTGATTTTGGCGATCTGCCCGACCACGCTGCCGACCGCGCCGGCGGCGCCGGAGACGACGACGGTCTCACCCTCTTTCGGGGCGCCAACGTCGAGCAGGCCGAAGTAGGCGGTCATGCCGGGCATCCCGAGCGCCCCCAGATAGGTGGTCAGCGGAGCGGCATCGGTGTCGACCTTGAAGGCGGCGTTCTCGTCGCACACGGCGTACTCCTGCACGCCGAGCCAGCTCGACACGTGGTCGCCGACCGCGAGCTTTGAGCCCCTGGACTCGACCACCTGCCCGACGGTGCCGGCGCGCATCACTTCGCCGATCTGCACGGGCGGGATGTAGGAGCGGCCCTCGCTCATCCAGCCGCGCATCGCGGGGTCGAGCGAGACGTAGAGGTTCTTGACCAGCACCTGGCCGTCGGCGAGCGCCGGGACGGGCTCCTCGACGTAGTCGAAGTCCTCGCGCGTGACCATCCCTTTCGGGCGGGCGGCGAGACGAAACTGGTGGTTGACGGCGTCCATTTGGCGAGCTCCCCTTGGTTGGCTTGACGTGCTGTCAGTGTGTCAGGCCACGGGCGGCGCACGGGCGCCGAGTATTTTTTGGATACGGGCACGTTCTCGCGTCGAGACGAGCCACCGCCATCACCGAGGGGAGAGAAGCCGTGGACTTCGAGCACTCAGAGCGAACCCGTGAGCTGCTGGAGCGCCTGATCGCCTTCCAGGAGCGCGAGGTGCGCCCGCGCGAGGAGCCCTACCACCGCGAGCTGCTTGCCCGTGAAGACCCTTGGGTCGTGCTGCCGGCGATCGAGGAGCTGAAGGAGATCGCCAGGCGGGAAGGGCTGTGGAACCTGTTTCTGCCGGACGCCGAGCACGGCGCGGGACTCTCAAACGTCGAGTATGCGCCGCTGGCGGAGCGCATGGGCCGCTCACTGATAACGGCGGAGGTGTGCAACTGCAACGCGCCCGACACCGGCAACATGGAGGTGCTGTGGCACTTCGGCTCCGATGAGCAGAAGCAGCGCTGGCTGGAGCCGCTGCTTGCCGGGAAGATCCGCTCGGCGTTCTGTATGACCGAGCCGGAGGTGGCCTCCTCCGACGCCACCAACATGCAGGCCACCGCCGTGTTGGACGGCGATGAAGTGGTGGTGAACGGGCGCAAGTGGTGGAGCACGGGCGTGGGGCACCCCAACTGTCAGGCGATCATCTTCATGGGGCTGACCGATGCGAGCGCCGACCGCTACCACCAGCACTCGATGGTGCTGGTGCCGATGGACGCGCCGGGCGTGAAGGTCGAGCGGATGCTGGAGGCGATGGGCTTCCTCGACGCGCCGGGCGGCCACGGCGAAGTGTCGTTCAGCGACGTGCGCCTGCCGGCGAGCGCGATCGTCGGTGGTGCGGGCCAGGCGTTCGCGATCGCCCAGGCCCGGCTCGGCCCGGGCCGCATCCACCACTGCATGCGCCTGATCGGGCTGGCGGAGCTGGCGCTTGAGCTGGGCTGCATGCGCGCCACCGAGCGGGTGGCGTTCGGCAAGCCGCTGGCCAACCTGGGCGGCAACCGCGAACGGATCGCCGACGCGCGCATCGCGATCGACCAGGCGCGTCTGCACGTGCTGCATGCGGCGTGGCTGGTGGACCGCAAGGCACCCGAGGCGATCGGGGCGGTGTCGCAGATCAAGGTGGCGGTGCCGAACATGGCGCAGCGGGTCATAGACATGGCGATGCAGCTACACGGCGGCGCAGGACTGTCCAACGACGTGCCGCTCGCGGGCGCGTGGACCGCAGCGCGCGCGCTGCGCTTGGCGGACGGCCCCGACGAGGTGCACCGCGGCGTGGTGGCGCGCTTGGAGCTGGCGCGCTACGGCAAGGGGAAGTGGTCGGGCTAGCGTAGGCTCGGAGTGCCGGCGAAGCGCTCCAGCAGCACTCTTGCCACGCTTTGGCGTGTGGGAGAGCTGCCGTTGACGTGCGCATTGACAGACGCCGGCGACGGTGCGTAGCGCGAGTTGAGCGCTCTCCATTCCGCGGGGAACCGCTCGCGCAGACGACGCAGCTGATCGTCCTGCAAGCGGTGGCGAGCCAGATCGCCACCGCACTCGAGGCTCAGCTCGAGTTCGCGCAGCGAGTCCGGCAGCTGATCGATATCGGCGTACCAGCAGGCCAGGTTGAAGCGTGTGCGGCTGGTGGTTGGCACGTGGGGGCCGATGGCGAAGGCGACAGCGGCCTCGGTGGTCAGCTGACCGTTCTTGATCGAAGAGATCAATTCCTTGCGCGGGCTCGACGCGGAGTCTTGGTATGCCACCGCGGGCTGTCGCGCGAGCGACTCTGAGGGCGATCCCGGCGCGAGCGCGGAGCGGGAGACACGACGGGCCACCATCGCCCACAGAACGAGCATCGGGCCCTCGATCTGGGCGAGCAGCGATCGCAGCTGCTCCCATGGCTTTGAGTCTGCCTCGAGCCAGCGGTCGGCGGCGTGCTCGTCGCACAGCAAGGCCAGCGTTGACTCGAGGTCACACAGATGATCTGTGATATCCCGCAGATCGGCCGCTCCCAGACCCACGTTCGGCTGCCCGCGCACTACGGCGCTGGGTTTGGCCTCGGACTCCGTTTCACGGTTGAGATTCGCCGCTACGCGCTTGTAGGACACCTGATAGTGGAGCGGATCGCAGTTCAGCAGCCGTTGCTCCGCGGCGAGCCCATCGAGCTTGGCTTGGGAGCCGTGGGCAGCCTCGGGATGCAGCTCGGCGTGCACCAACTCCAGCCGATCCATCCCGGCCATCCGCACCTGCGCGAGCTGTGCGTCTTTGAGCTCGACCGAAGCCAGGTTGAACTGCGCGGTCAGGTTGGCGGGATCGGCGTCCACGGCTCTCGCGTAGAGCGCGCGCGTGACCTCGGGCGGATGCTGGTCGCGATCCTCGGCGCCGACGCGCATCAACGCGTAGCTGCGCCAATCCGAGGTGCGCAGGCTGTCGCGCAGGTCATCTCTGCTGAGATGCCACTCGTCTTCGAGGATCTTGAAATGCGTCCACACCGCGCCGGCGGTCGCTACCCGCGCGAGTCGATCCGCTTCGCCAGCGCGTCCTAAGCCGCCGTGGAGGATGGTCGGGGTCGGTTCGAATTCGCCCGCGCGGATCGTCACCCGTTCGAGCACCTGCCCACTGCCTGTGGCGATCGTGAGCGCGAGCCCCGGCCCGCTGGCGGTCGGCTCGAGCACGTGACCGCTCAACTGCAGCTCGCCGCGTGCGAGCGCCCACCAGCCGAGTCGCAGCAGAGCCGCCGCCAATTCCCCACCGGCGGGCGCCGCCTTGACGCCTTCGGCGATCGCTTCCACGGCACCGGCAGCCAGGATCGGGGCGGTCACGATGTCGACGCCCGAGCGCCGCAGGCTGGCGATGCGTGTCATCGCGGCGCTCAGAGCGGACGACACGGTGGTGGGATCGGTTTTGGGGGCGCCTTCGAAGGGCTGAACCCGCAGCGGCCGTCCCGCGTGCCAGGCGACGACCGTGGCTGCACACCGCACCACCCACTCGCCCGGTTTGCGGCGTGGGGCGCGAAACAGTTTGCGCCGCGGGGTGCCGAGCGGTCGCGCCAGCGAGTGTCGCCATGCCCAGCTGATCGTCCTCGGACGTCGCGCCAACTGGCGTGTTACGCGCAGGAAGAGGTTCAAGACGAGAATGCCGACGATCGCGAGCGCCACTTCGAGAGTTGTCGACATAGACGGAATTATGCGCACATCCCGACTTCGTGCCACGCCCGGCTTCACTTCGCGCTCCAACTTTACGTCTACTGTTGAGTGCGATGGACGAGCACGACGAGACGGACAGCTCCGCGTCACGTCCGCTGGCGCCCACCGAGCAGGCGCCGCCAGTTTCCCCCACGCCAGCGGAGCAGGCTCGGTCCATGATGGCCGAACATCCGGCAATGGCGCAGACCAGGCGCTGGCGCGACGTGCTGCTGACACTCGAGAACCCCGAACGCGCGGACATGGACGATCCGAGCCTTGAGTGGCGAAGGCTGTTCTCGGAGTTGCTGGGCACATTCCTGCTGGTGATGGCGGGCGCGGGCGCAGGGGTCGTCACGGCCGTGAGCCACGGCCAGATCAGCCGCACCTCGGCTGTGACCGCGCCGGGGCTGACGGTGATGGCGATCATCCTGTTCATGGGGGGAATTTCGGGCGCCCACCTGAACCCGGTGGTGACGATCGCGTTCGGGCTACGCCGCGACTTCCCGTGGAAGCGGGCGTTTGGCTACATCGTGGTGCAGTTGCTCGGCGCGACGCTCGCGTGCCTGTTTCTGTGGGCGGTGTTCGGGAAGGTCGGCCAGCTCGGTGCCACGACGCCCGGAGCGGGCATCCACGACTGGCAGGCGATGCTGATCGAGCTGGTGCTCACCGCCGGACTGGTGAGCACGATCCTCGGCACCTCCTCCAGCGCCCAGAACGTCGGCGCGCTGTCGGCGCTGGCGGTGGGCGGCTACATCGTGCTGGCTGGGTTGTGGTCGAGCCCGATCAGCGGCGCCTCGATGAATCCGGCGCGCTCGTTTGGACCGGACCTGGTGTTGGGCGACTTCAAGACCTACTGGGTGTACATCGTCGGCCCGCTGGCGGGATCGCTGCTGGCGGTGGGAATCGCGTGGATACTGCGCGGGCCGGGTGGAGACCCGGGCGGCACGGCCGCGGGCAGCGGGCGGTTGACCGCGCCACCACCACGGTGAGCCGCGGATGAGCTCGGCGCCCACGCAGCCCGGCAGCGCAGCGCGAGGGGGCACTGCTTGAGGAATACCAGGCGCTGGACGCGGCGAGCGACTCACACGACACCGCACCCCTGGTCAAATCGACGTAGCCGTCCGAACACCGCAGCTGGCGGCGATTGATGAGCGCTCTACGCGCTGAGCACGCGCGCGTCGGCGCGAGTCCACGTCACGGCGGCGACGACCGCTGAGACGAGCAGCACCGAAGGCCAAGCCCCGATCGCGAGTGCGAGCACGTGGGAGATGACAAACGCACCAAAGCCCACGCACGCGAGCGTCGCCGCCGTCCGCGTGCCGTGTCGGCGCCGCCAGGCCTGGATGCACCACAACCCACCGATCGCCAGCACGACGCCTCCGAGCGGCCGCGAGCCCGTGCTCACCGCGACCGCATAGGCGACGATCAGCGAGGCGGCCGCGACTGGGGCGGTGGGGATTGGGCGCATCGGCGGAGCCTAGCGCGACGCTTGCCGGCCACGTGCACCGTCGATGTGTGCTGAGCAGCTCGGTCCACGGCCTCAGACTTCATTTTCGCTCGGCTGACTGGGAGCCCCGCCGATCGCGTTCATCAGCCGCTGGCGGCGCCCGCGTACGCGCTTGAACCGCCTCTGCGAGCGTGCCATCCGATGACTATCGGGCGGGTAGCGCCAGCGAGCCCAGGGTGAGTTCGGGGTTGCGAGGCGTATCGCGCCCGCGATCGATGTGAACGGGATGAACACGCCGATCAGTCCCAGCATCGGCTTGCCCTTGAGGATCGCCAGCGCGGAGAAGATCAGGTCGATCACGATCACCGCCACGAGCGAGCCGATCGGCGAAGAGTTGTTGGAGATGTCAAACGGGGCGATGCCAAGTACGACGAGACCACCCAGCAGAGCTGCCACCACGACCGCGTCGATCGACGAGCGTCCCTCCTGCGACCAGTAGACGTCTTCGAGGTGAATCCACAGCGCGAACTCGTCGAGCGTCAACCCGGCCCCGATCCCAAACATGGCGGCGAGAATCTCGAGTCCCGGGCTCCCGGGTTGCAACACGAAGTTGAGGAATCCTGAGACCAGGATCAGCACAATTCCCCACACGAGATGGTGCAGATGCAGCCCACCTTTGGTGGTCACACTGCCCGGCCACCACGTCACTTTGGGGTCGCGTATCAGACGGGCACTCGTGCGGATGAAAAGGAATGCCGCCAGAAACGCACCCAACGCGATGAAGCCGGCACGCTGTCCGTGATTGTCGAGAAAGTGATGCGATATTTCAAAATTGAGTTCCAGCATCGGCTCTACTTGGCTCCCTCGTGGTCGGCTCTCACGATAGGAGGGATGAGACAAACCCGGTCGATAGCGCCGATCCGATCTGCGCCCGGTAGGAAGAAACCCCAGCTCTGCGCCAGACTGTGGCGATGGACTCGCTATTCGATCCCCCGGAGGCGGAGCCCAGCACGAGCGTCTCGCCAGACGCCCCACTGGCGGCGCGAGTGCGACCGACAACCCTCGATGAGTTCGTCGGACAGGAGCACCTGTTGAGCCCCGGCTCGGCGCTGCGCACCGCGATCGAGCAGGGGCGCCCGCATTCGATGATCCTGCACGGCCCACCCGGCAGCGGCAAGACGACGCTCGCACGCATCGTCGCTGCGAGCGCCGATGCCGCGTTTGAGGAGCTGAGCGCCGTGGAAGCAGGCCGCGCGGAGGTGCGGGCGGTGATGGCACGAGCACAGGAGCGCCGGCGCGCCGGGCGCCACACGATCTTCTTCCTCGATGAGATCCACCGTTTCAACAAGGGCCAGCAGGACGCGCTGTTGCCGGCTGTGGAGGAAGGGCTCGTAACGCTGATCGGAGCGACGACCGAGAACCCATCCTTCGAGGTAAACCGTGCGCTGCTGTCGCGCACGCGCTTGTACGAGCTCTCCGAGCTGACCCAGGAGCAGGTGCTGGTGCTGCTTCATCGCGCACTGGAGCACGGAGAGTGCGGGGCGGCACAGATCGACGAGGATGCGATAGAGATGCTCGCGGCGCGCACGGGCGGTGACGCGCGCACCGCGCTGAGCGCACTGGAGCTGGCGTGCGAGACGGCGGACGGTCGCGTGACGCTCGACCACGCCGAGGACGCGTTGCAGCGGCGGATCGTGCACTACGACAAGGCCGCCGACAGTCACTACGACACGATCTCCGCGTGGATCAAGGCGACGCGCGGCTCAGACCCCGACGCGTCGCTGTATTACCTCGCGGTGATGCTGGAGGGCGGTGAGGATCCCCGCTTCATCGCACGGCGCATGGTGATCCTCGCGAGCGAGGACATCGGCAACGCCGACCCACACGCGCTCACGGTCGCGACCGGCGCGGCGAGCGCGGTCGAGCATGCGGGCCTGCCG
>JBAWFB010000137.1:0-5646 GCA_049591495.1 Solirubrobacteraceae bacterium | reverse complement strand
CAGCGGGGCGAAGCCTAGCATAACTTAGGCAACCCTAATTAGGTGACCCTAAGTTGCCTGCTTCGCGGCGTTTGACGATGAGTGCGCGCTCCAACTGCCGTAACGTGTGGCAAAGAGATCGCCGCTTCCGCACAGCGTGAAACCCCAGCTTGGAGCGCTCGTCGGCAAGAAACCTTGCAGACCTTCTCATGTGATGCATCTTGCAACTGGGCGTGATACTTTGACGCTCGTTCGTGCCGAATCCTTGTCCCCACGGGGCTGAGGAGCGGGGGACCCAAGTGCAGCCAACATGCTGCGGGGGCGAATCGCCACACTTGTGGCGTAGCGTAATCACGCGAGCCCGACAGCTAACCCCGTAGGCGCCCTGAGACAACGAAAGGACGCTGCTCACATGTCGGGATCCCTGCGTGATCTTGCTGCACCTCACCCCTGGGAGGCTTCGCTGGCTCGCTCACAAGCGCGCCGTGAGCGCGCAGCCGGTAAGCCCGCCCGCCGTGCTTCGATGCGGCTTGCCACGCTGATCGATGGGCGTAACCGCGTTCCCTCCCCACGCAACCTCGCCGACAGCGAGCCGTGGGATCTGTCGCTGCTGCGCTCGCGCAAACGCCGGCGTGCCGCTGAGCTGCAGTTCGTCCCGAACTCGACGCGCGCGCGTCGCATCTCGCTGGGCACCTTGATCGCGATCGCAGCCGGTCCCGCCGCCGGTCTGGCCAACGCGAGCGGTACCCCCAACACGACAACGCCCCCAGGGCCCACGCCACCGCCAACGACCACCGAACACCAGATCCTGCTTGAAAACGGCGACGAAGGCCGGCAGGTACGCCTGCTCCAGGAGGCCCTCGGCGGAATCAAAGTGGATGGTGTCTTCGGACCCGAAACCGAACAGGCAGTGCGCGCATTTCAAGCGAGCAACGGACTGACCGTGGACGGCATCGTGGGACCGCTCACGAGCGCCGCGCTGCGTGCCAAGACCTCCGGCGGAGCGCTCACGACCGACATCGACAGCGTCGCCCCTGGGGAAACCTCACAGAAATCAACCCAGCAGCCCTACACCCCGCCCACCGAAGAATCCTCCACCCAAAGCCCCGAAGAAGCCACCGCGCACACAAGCGCGGAGGGTGAAGCCGCGGGCGCCACCAACACCTCCACCGGCACGCCCGCCAGCGAAAGCTCGGTCAACGAAACCTCGGGCGGCACCAGCGCGCCCACCAGCACACCGGTGAATCCGGTGGTGCGCCTGCAGGAAACGGTCGGCGTGCCGCAGGTCGACGGCACGTTTGGACCGGAAACCGAGCGGGCGGTGCGCCAGTTCCAAGCCAGCCACGGCCTCGCCGTAGACGGCGTGGTCGGGTCCGCAACCTGGAAGGCGCTCGGCGTCAAGGAGCACACGATCCTGCATCAGAGTCTGTTCCCCTCAAAGCCCGTCGCCAAACCCACGACGACTAACGTCGCAAGCACAGCCGCGCCTGCGACGAGCCCCGCCGCGGCGCAGACCCCGAGCCATACGACTGGGTCCACCAGCCCAACCGAAGCGATACGCCATTTGCAGGAAGTTCTGCACGTGCAGGCCGACGGAGAATTCGGACCTGAAACCGAGGCCGCAGTGAAGCACCTGCAGGCAAGCCACGGCATCGCCGTGGACGGCGTCGTCGGACCGCAGACCTGGGGGGCGCTCGGCGTCAGCGAGCAGATCACGCTGCACCCTCGCGCATCGCTGTTCCCGAGGACGACCAGCGCGGGCGCAGACCAGAGCGCCGGAGGCGCCACCACCAGTGCCGGTGGCGAAGCCGCTGGTGGCGAAGCGTCCGGCGTCGTTGCGCGCGTGATCGCGGCCGCGGACGAAATCGCCACCCGGCCCTACGTGTACGGTGGCGGCCACGGATCGTTCCAATCGGTCGGCTACGACTGCTCGGGATCGGTCTCCTACGCACTGCACGGTGGCGGGCTGCTGAGCTCCCCCGAGGACTCCACGGGACTTGAGTCCTATGGCGAACCGGGGCCGGGCCGCTACATCACGATCTATGCCAACGCAGAACACGCCTACATGGTGATAGACGGCCGCCGTTTCGACACCGTGGCGCTACAGGAAGACGGGTCCCGCTGGTCAAATTCGCCCGGCGACGACGGCGGTGGCTTCGTGGAGCGCCACCCAGACGGGCTGTAGGCACCGCTCACAGAACCGCCAACACAACCCAGCCACGAGAGCCCCCAGCGGGGGTCCGAGCGATCCCGGCAGCCCAGGCGGGGCCCTAGCCGCTCGATCGACCCCAACAGCTCGAGCGACCCCAGCAAGCCCGAGCGGCCCAAGCGGCCCAAGCGGCCCAAGCGGCCCAAGCGGCCCTCGAGACTAGCGCTGGACACGCTGATTAGCAATTGGGAAGGGTGAGATACCTTCCAAACCACACGCATAACACTTCACAAAATGAAGTGTTATGCGCCCGAAAAGTACATATACGACACCAACATCACCGATTTCATCGGCCCCGGGTACCCGCAGGGAGCGGGCATAGACAACTCGCAAGCAACCCGCGCCGGGTACCGTCCCAAGCCCGGCCTAACTTGATGTGCCTCGCCTGACAACCGCGAAGGGAGGCATCGATGCTCGCTCGGGCGCGCACGTTCACGATTGAGGGACTCACCGCACGCGCAGTGACCGTTGAGGTCGACATCAGGCCGGGACTGCCGGCCTTTACGATCGTCGGCCTGGCCGATGCAGCTGTGCGCGAGGCGCGTGACCGTGTCCACGCCGCCGTGCTCAACTCCGGATACGAGTTCCCTGCCCGCCGCATAACAGCCAACCTCGCCCCGGCCGACGTGCCGAAGGTCGGCCCGGGGTTTGACCTCGCGCTGGCCTGCGGCGTGCTTGCCGCCAGCGGGCAGATCCCAGCTGAGCGGCTTGACACGCACGCTTTGTTTGGAGAGCTCTCACTCGACGGCGAAGTACGCTCGAGCCAGGGCACGCTCGCGGTCGCCGAGGCCACGATGAAGGCGGGGCTGAGCATGCTCGTGCTGGGCCCAGCACGAGCGCGCGAGGCAGCACTTGTAGAGGGACTCTCGATCGGCGTGGTGGAGTGCCTCGCAAGCGCGGCGCGCGTGCTGTCCGGCGGCGCATCCGACCCATTGCCAAAGCCAACCCCGCGGCTGGACGGTAGCGAGGCTCGGCGCAACCCGGACCTCAGTGACGTGCGCGGCCAGCCTGTGGCGGTGAAGGCGCTCACGATCGCGGCCGCAGGCGCCCACAATGGCCTGCTGAGCGGCCCGCCCGGGACGGGCAAGACGATGCTCGCGCAGCGACTGCCGTCGATCCTACCCCCGCTCACGCGCCCCGAGGCGATCGAAGTAACGCGCATCCACAGCGCAACCGGCAAGCTCAGGGCGGACGGACTGCTCTCTGAGCGCCCCTTTCGCGCACCTCACCACTCGATCACCACCGCCGGGCTGATCGGCGGCGCACGGCGCGGATGGATCGGAGAGGCGGTGCTCGCCCACAATGGCGTGCTGTTTCTTAATAGCCTCGATCCTCGGAGTTATACTCTAGGGCATGGATCTAGATGGCTATGGTCGCGTCTCCCAAGTCAACGGACGCGAGGGCGAGTCCTTCATCTCGCCCGATCTACAGCGCAGGCAGGTCGAAGGCTGGG
Organism: Solirubrobacteraceae bacterium; assembly: GCA_049591495.1. GTDB lineage: Bacteria > Actinomycetota > Thermoleophilia > Solirubrobacterales > Solirubrobacteraceae > Palsa-744. Next base: position 2,005 of record JBAWFB010000137.1, on the reverse strand, counting down.
CCAAGCTGCACGGTCATAAGATCGTCGCCTGGCATACAGACCTTGACCAGTCAGGCAGCAAGATGGACCGCCCTGAGTTCACGAAGATGATGGCTCGTGTGGCGAGCGGCAAGACCGAAGGCGTTGTTGTCGCCAAGCTGGATCGCTTCGCTCGATCACTGCCGGGAGCTTTGGAGGCGATCAAGTTCCTTGACGGCCACTCAGCTGCGTTCGTATCGGTCGCTGAGGGCGTTGACCCAGCTACATCGGCGGGCAAGATGATGCGCAATCTTCTGCTCGTGCTCGCCGAGTTCGAGCTAGACCGCATCCGAGACAACTGGCAGGCTGCAATCAGCAACGCCATCCTTGAGCGCGGCATCCAGCCGACAGTCGCTCCCTTCGGCTACCGCAAGGATGAGCGTAAGCGCTTCGTTCCCGATCCTTTCGAGGCTCCATACGTCAGAGGGATTTTCCGTCACCGTCTCGCGGGTAAGACGTGGGCCGCTATCGCCCGATGGCTCAACGCCAAGGGCGTGAAGCCACGCCAAAGCGAGCAGTGGACCAGCGATACGGTCAAGCAGCTTACGCGCCGCGAAGTCTATTTGGGCGTCATTGCCAAGGGGAGCATTCGCAAGGAGGGCGCACACGAGCCGCTTGTCAGCAAGGCTGATTTCCTCCTAGTCCGTGAGACTTTCGCCAAGGATAACGGTGGCGGAGCCAAGAACCAGACCAGACACATCTTGAACGGCATTATCCGTTGCGCCGGTTGTGCTCGTCTTATGAGCGGACGCGGATACAAGCAGAAAGACCAACCCCGCGTAATCCAGTACCAATGCCAACGCAACCACACGGCTGGGACTTGTCTGGCTCCGGCCAACATCAACGACTCAGTAATCCTCCCCTACGTTGAACAAGCATTCTTCGACTACATCGGGGACGTCTCGGCTGAGTCCCGCATTGAGTCGGTCGAGCTCACAGAGTCATTGGCGAACCTAGCCACGGCAGGATCGTCCCTGGCCTCATACAGAGACGATCTAGGCCTTCAAGAGATTTTGGGCATGGAGTCCTTCAAGGAAGGCCTTACAATTCGTCAGAGGGCCCTACAGGATGCCCTAGCGGCCGTAGATCGTGCCAAGCAGATTGCGAGCGGTATTGACTTGCCCTCCGCGGCGAATCTGACGGAGGTATGGTCCGATCTAGGCCCTAGCGAGCGCCAGCGACTTCTTGCCAGCGCAATCGACGTTATCTACGTCCGACGCTCCGGGAGCGGTCGCAGAAAAGTCGCAGACCGGGTCAAGATCCTGTGGCGTGGGCAGAACGAGCACGCGCTTTCCGGTCCCGGGCGGAGCGTCCCGATTCGTAGGTTCGACTGGTAGCCATCGCGTACCGGGATGTCGGCTTTCTAGTATTCGCGCGAACTCCCGCCCGACGGCAGACTTGATGTCGTTGGCCATCTGTCGCGGTAGCTTGGGCTGAGAATGTACTTGGAATGCGGGCACGTCGGACATAGGGGACTCCGATTCTCCGGTGCTGTCCTATCCGACAGGAATCCCACTAGCGGGACATGACATGGTGATGCACAGCGAACCGCGCAGGCACGAGGCGAGACGGTCGCTAACAGCGTTTCAGGTGGAGGGTCACCCCCATCCACCAAATCCAAGACCTTCGCGGTGCCCGTACCTTGCAGTTGTGGCCCGACCACACAAGCGCTAAAGGAATCTCAATCCACGCACCCCTCGGTGCTGCTGTTCTGTCCCGTCGATGACCAACACGGAGAGAAGCTGTGTTGAGGTCTATACGGCGATGACGAACCGCCTGACAGTAACCACAACCATTGCGTGCCGGCAGTCGTTGGGACCCTATGCCAACCCCGTCCCATCCCTCCTACTGCGTCCAGCTGGGAGGTTTTTGACCGTCGTGGCCCATCCCACAAGCAACCATAAATCAGATGCCCTCGCGGGCCGCGACGGTCAAAAACCGAACCAGCCCGTCAGGGCTGGCGGTTTACTCCGCTCCAGCGGATTCC
>JBAWFB010000136.1:0-5853 GCA_049591495.1 Solirubrobacteraceae bacterium | reverse complement strand
GGCTGGAGCAGGCGCTGCCGCGCGTCAACCGCCGGGAGCTGACCGAGCTGCTGGGCACAAGCGAGCGCTCGATCCAGCGCACGCTGGCGAGCACGGTTGCGGTGGCCCCCAGCCGGCGTCTGGTGATGGTCGCGCGACTGGTGGAGCTTTTGCGCCGCGGCTGGACCCCGGAGGGCGTCGTCGCGTGGTTTCACCGGACCCGTCCTGAGCTGGGCGAGCGCAGCGTGCTCGACGCGATCGACGACGCGGCGCTCGAGCAGGACATCCTCGGGCTGGCCCGGCATGGGCGCGCACAGCACGGCTCCTGAGCCAGCGCGGGTCGCCTACGACGACGTGGCGTTCCGCTGGAGCGACTACGACGTGCCGCTGTGGACGCGCCCCAATTCGGGCGCATTGCGCTGGAACCGCGCGCGCCAGGACGCCACCCACTACACAAGCCTCACGCCCGAGGGCTCATGGGCGGAGCTGATCAGAGCCGAGCGACTGCGCTCGACCGACGAGCTGCGCATGGTGAGCATGACGATGTGGGTGCTGCGGGTGCGCGAGACGAACCTCGCCGACTATTCAACGTTCGAGCGCGCCCACGACGCCGGGTTTCCACCCGAAGCGCTCGTGGACGAAGACTACGAGCGCTGCCAGGTCGAGGCGCAGCGACTGCGCGCGCAGGGCTTCCGTGGTGTGCTCGCCCCGTCAGCCGCGCTGCCGGGAGCCGTCAACCTCACGCTGTTCGGACGCCGGCTCGCGGTGTCCTGGGACTATCCGGAGCGGGCACTGATGGCCTCGTTCGTGGCGGCCAAGCGGCTGGCAGTGGGGCGGCCGCCGGACGAGCTGTTGCCGCCGGTGCGCCAGCGAGGAGAGCCACATTCGTTGCTACGCGAGTACACGGTTTCTGTCCGATAGTGCTGACCTATGCGTCCATCGTGCGGGTGCGCCACGCGCCGAGCGCGAGGAACACCACCAGCCAGCCCAAGATCACAACCGCCGCGGTACCACCCGACAGTGTGAGATTCGTCGCGTGGCCGTCCAGCGTGATCGGGCTGAAGTGCGACAGTCCTTGACTGAGAATCAGCTCGCGTACGCTGCCGAGCGATTTGATGCTCGCGATCAGCGGGCTGGCGATCACCTGCCATGCGATCAACGCGATGATCGCGCCCGGCTTGGATGTGACAAGCGAGGCAAAGCCCACCGCCACGACACACAGCGCGCCGGTGGCGAGCAGCACGAACGCAAGTCCTTCGAGGATTTCCCCACCACCTGGCGTGGGTAGGTTCCCGGCGAACACGAACGTCCCGATCAACACCAGGGCGTAGCTGGAAGCGATCACCAGCCAGCACAGCAGCAACGCGGCGGGCACGCGCGAGGCGAACAGCGCCAGACGCGAGCGTCCCGTCACGACCAGGTCGCGGAAGACGCCCGCCGAGGCGTCGCTGGTGCCCGCCTCCACACCGATCAGGATCGCCACGAGCGGGCCGAAGAACAGGCCGCCGAGCAGGCGCAGGCCGCCGTCAAAGCTTTCGAACCCGCCGGCAGGACCGTGTTTGGCGGGGTCCGATGCGTGCTGAATGGCCGTAACCGCGAACGCGATTACGATTGGCGCGACAGCCAGCACCAGTGCCCAGATCACCGTGCTGCGCTTCTTGCGCAGCTTGAGGAAGTCGGCGCCGAACATCTGCGCCGCGATCGTGACGGGCGAGGCGCCCCCGCGCGGGCGGTCGGGCGCCACAGCAGCTGGCGCAATGGCGCTCATGCCTTCACTTCCTCAGGGGTTGCCGGATCGGCCAGTCTGGAGGTGACCTCCAAGAAGCGCCGCTCCAGGCTCTGGCGCACAGGCTCCAGGCGGTACACCGCCAGCCCGGCGCCAACCAGCGCGGCGTTGACGGCGGCAGCCCTATCTGTGGTGGTCGCATCCGGGGCGTCGAGCAGCACCACCCGCAGCCCCTCGTCAGAGCGGTGCGATTCGAGCGCCTGCCCGCACCCTTCGATCACGCTAAGCGCTCGCTCGGTGTCGCTGACGCCGACGATCAGTTCGTGCTGTGTGCCCCCTTCAGCCAACTCGGCAATCGGCCCCTGAGTGATGATCTTGCCGCGGTCCACGATCGCGGCGTGGTCGCAGATCTTCTCCACCTCGTCCAGCAGGTGAGAGGAGATGAACACCGTGCGACCCTCCTGCTCCACCATCGCGCGGATCATTTCGCGGAACTCCTGAATGCCGCCGGGGTCGAGTCCGTTGGTGGGCTCATCGAGGATCAGCAACAACGGGTCGGCCAAGAGGCAGCGTGCCACGCCGAGGCGCTGGCGCATGCCGAGCGAGTACTTCTTGACCTTCTCCTCGGCGCGATCGGTGAGTCCGACGCGCGCGAGCGCGGGGGCGATTCGCTCATGCGCCTGCGGGCCGCGCACAGCGGCAACGATGCGCAGGTTCTCGCGCCCTGTCAGGTAGGGATGAAAGCGCGGCTCCTCCACGATCGCCCCGACCCGCTCCAGCGCGGCAGCGCGCTCGGAGGGCACCGGTCGCCCAAGCACGCTCATGCTCCCCGCGCTCGCCTGCGTGAGCCCGAGCAGCATGCGGATCATCGTGGTCTTGCCGGCGCCGTTGGGACCAAGGAAGCCGAACGCGCTCCCGCGCGGCACGCGCAGGTCGACATTGTCGATCGCCGCGCGCTCGCCGAAGCGCTTGGTCAGTCCGGTCGTCTCGACCGCGGCACCGTCTTGAGATATACCCACCGGCCGTGAGGCTACCCGACCGCTGGTCCTGCTGCGCCTGCAGTTCCGCCACGCGCTCCACCACCCGACGGCTAATCCTGCTGCGCCTGCAGTTCCGCCACGCGCTCCACCACCCGACGGCTAGTCCTCCTGCGCCTGCAGTTCCGCCACGCGCTCCTGTAGCTGGGCGGTGACCGTTGGATCGCGCAACGTCGTCACGTCCCCAAGTGCGCGTCCCTCGGCGATGTCGCGCAACAGGCGGCGCATGATCTTGCCCGAGCGCGTCTTGGGGAGATCGTCCGACCAGATGATGCGCTTCGGGCGCGCGAACTTGCCGATCCGCCCAGCGACCGTGTCGCGGATGCTCTCGACCTCAGCCTCATCGCCCTCCAGCTCGCCCTGCAGCGTGACGAACGCGACGATCGCCTGACCGGTGTCCTCGTCGTGCTGGCCGATCACCGCCGCCTCGGCGACGTCGGGGTGGGCAACGATCGCCGACTCGACCTCCGCGGTGGACAGCCGGTGGCCGGACACGTTGACCACATCGTCGATGCGCCCGATCACCCAGAAGTAGTCGTCGGAATCCACGCGCGCCGCGTCGCCCACAAGATAGGTTTCCTTGCCGAAGCGCTCGAAGTAGGTCTCGATGAAGCGCTCCTCCTCCTTGTAGAGCGTGCGCAGCATCGACGGCCACGGGTGGGTGAGCACGAGCAGACCCTGGCCTTCGCGCACGGGCTCGCCGGTGGACTCGTCGAGCACCTGCGCCTGCACACCCGGGAACGGGTGTGTGGCAGAGCCCGGCTTGGTTGCCGTGATACCGGGCAGCGGCGTGATCATGATCGCGCCGGTCTCGGTCTGCCACCAGGTGTCCACGATCGGGCAGCGTTCACCACCGATCACCTTGTGGTACCACAGCCACGCCTTCGGGTTGATCGGCTCACCAACGCTGCCCAGCAGGCGCAACGAGGACAGATCGTGTTGGCCCGGCCACTCCGGACCCCACTTCATGCACGCGCGGATCGCGGTCGGCGCACAGTAGAGGATGCTCACTTTGTAGCGCTCGATCAGCTCCCACCAGATGCCCTTGTGGGGATAGTCGGGCGCGCCCTCCCACATCACCGAGGTCGCGCCGTTGGCGAGCGGACCGTAGACGATGTAGGAGTGCCCGGTGACCCACCCAACGTCGGCTGCGCACCAGTACACGTCGGACTCCGCTTTGAGGTCGAACACGTAGCGGTGAGTGGCGCTGACGCCCGTGAGATAGCCGCCGGTGGTGTGCAGGATCCCCTTCGGCTTGGCGGTTGAGCCCGACGTGTAGAGGATGTAGAGCGGGTGCTCGGCATCGAGCGGCTCGGCCTCACACTCAGGATCGGCCGCCGCCACGATCTCGTCGTAGTACACGTCGCGCCCGGCGCGCATCTCACACGGCGTGCCCTTGCTGCGCACCACGACGATCGTCTCAAGCGTGGCCAGATCGCCCATCACCTCATCCACACGGTCCTTCACCGGCGCGGTCTTGCCCTTGCGGGCCGCGCCGTCGACGGTGATCAGGGCCTTTGCCTCGGAGAACTCCATGCGCTCGCGCACCGCCTCGGCGGAGAACCCGCCGAACACGACGTTGTGGGGTGCGCCGATGCGCGCGCACGCAAGCATCGCGACGATGACCTCGGGGATCATCGGCAGATAGATCCCCACCACGTCGCCCTTGCGCACACCCTGGTCCTTCAACGCGCTCGCGAAGCGCTTGACCTCCGCCAGCAGCTCGGCGTAAGTGATGTCGCGCTGCTCCCCGTCCTCGCCATACCAATGCAGTGCGACACGCTCGCCTCGACCGGCGGCGACGTGCCGGTCGAGGCAATTGTGCGAGGCGTTGAGCGTGCCACCCTCAAACCACTTGTAGAAAGGAGGGTTGGAGTCATTGAGCACCCGCTCCCATGGTGTGAACCAGTCGAGCTGCTCGGCCTGCTCGACCCACCATGCCTGCGGGTCGCGCGCCGCTCGCTCATAGACGGCGGGATCGTTCAGCAGCGCGTGCTCACGGAAGTGCGCGGGAGGCTCGAAGCGTTCCAGCTCGAGCATCCTCGCCAGCTGCTCGTCAAGCGTGTTCGCGTCGGTCGCCATCGCGCACCTCCCTTTCTCTCATCTCCGTGAGCCGAATTGCCTACTTCCAATGTGTGACTCTACTCGCCGCTCAACGGCATCAGCGGCAGGACCGTACGCTTGAACGTCGAGTTGATGACTGCCGCAAAGGACGCATACCAAGCGGCTGCGGCGGTCGCCAGGCCGAGGTAGCCACCCCAGTGCGTGACCGTCGCGTGCGGTCCGACCGCGCCGATCGCCAGCAGGATGAAGGTGATAGTCAACAGCGCGAACACCAGCAGCACCGCCCCGCTGACGCGCAGCGCGGCGACGGTCATGTAGGCGGTGAAGATCGCCCACGCCCATAGGTACACACCAACCGCGTGCCCGGCGTTGCCACCGATGCTCTTCGCGTAGAACACCTGCAGCGCCCAGAACGAGATCCAGAAGGCACCGTAGGAGGAGAACGCGACCGCGCCGAAGGTGTTGCCGGTGCGGAACTCCCACATGCCGGCCAGCAGCTGCACAACCCCGCCATAGATGAGCGCCAGGCCGAGCACGACCGGTACGCCCTTTTCGTCGACGAGGTTTGAGTTGAACATCGAAAGCACAAATGTGGTCATCGCGAACCCCGCGAGACCAAGCGGCGCCGGGTTGGCCGGTATCCAAGAGCTCGCGGTCGGGCGATCTCCGGTGTCCTCTCTAGCCAGTGGCGAGTTCACGCCCTGTGCGGGACGAGGATGGATCGATGCTGCCTCCATGGGACCCTCCTTCGCGCCGCCCCAATGCCGGGCGGCATTGATGCTTGTTTAAAACCCTCTGATCGATCGCGGAGGGCCTTGCACCATCCGCCATCCACTCTCTTTATTCCCGCTTAAGCGAAGCGCCAATCCTCAGGCAGGGAACCAAATGGACCGCGTGCGCCGGTGGATTGGGACATACCGGCCAACCCTCAGTTGCGCTTGCGGCGCTTGCGCCTGGAGCCTCCCGTGGCCGCGGGAGTCGGCGCCGGTGCGATGTCGGCCGCCGACTGGCCGCCGATGCGCGCGGCTTTTGCTCGCAAGCCACCGC
>JBAWFB010000135.1:0-2978 GCA_049591495.1 Solirubrobacteraceae bacterium | reverse complement strand
GGCTATGTGATCACTGAGCAGCCGAGCTTCCTCGAACCGTACCGCGACGGTTTGGCTAGTGAAGCACGCGCCTATGACGAGTTGCGCGCAAGCGAGAAAGCCGTTGGCCCGGTGATCGCCGCCGAGGTCGAGCTGGTTCACGCAAGAGCACGAGCGTGGAGGGCTCAATTCGCTGCTCCGGCGCTGGCGCAGGGAGCGGATTCGAAACGCCTGTCGATCGTGATGGATCTTGAGGGCAAGCACCTGTTCGACGGGGTGAGAACCTCGCTTGCCCGCCTACAGTCAGCACTCGAAAGCAAGGACTCCCAGGCCCGTGGGAAGCTGGATGACGCCGCCGATGCGCTACAGGTCCTGCTGATCGTGGCCGGTGTGCTGATCCTCGGCGGCGTGCTGGCCGCCGGCTTCCTGTTGCGCCGAACGATCACCCAACCACTCGCGCGACTGGGCTCTGAGGCGCGTCGCGTCGCGGGCGGCGAGTTTGCGGTGCCGCTTCAGACAGCGCGCGGGCCGCGCGAGGTCACCGAGCTCGACCGCGAGATCGACACGATGCGCCAGCGGATCGTGGATGAGCTCGCGACAGTCCAAGCCGCGCACACGCAGCTGGAGGAGCAGGCGCGCGAGCTGCGCCGCTCCAACGCGGATCTGGAGCAGTTCGCGTATGTGGCCTCGCACGATCTGCAGGAGCCGCTACGCAAGATCGCAAGCTTCTGCCAAGCGCTTCAGACCCGCTATCGCGGCCAGCTCGACGAGCGAGCCGACCAGTACATCGACTTCGCCGTGGACGGCGCGAAGCGAATGCAGACTCTGATCAACGACCTGCTCGCGTTCTCGCGCGTGGGACGAGGCGGACGCGAGCGCGAGCTGGTCGAGTTGAACGACGCGGTTGCCTTGGCGCAGTCCGCGCTTGCCGCCAGGCTGGAGAGCGCTGGAGCAAACGTGATTGTTGGAGAGCTGCCGACGATCTGGGGAGACCGCGTTCAGCTGACCTCCTTGTTTCAGAACCTGATTGCCAACGCGGTGAAGTTCAGTGGCGCCGAGCCACCCGTGGTACACATCACGGCAGCTCGCGGGGACGAGGAGTGGCAGCTGAGCTGCGCTGACAACGGGATCGGCATCGACCCCGAGTACGCCGAGCGGATCTTTCTGATCTTTCAGCGACTGCACTCCAAGGACGCGTATGAGGGCAGTGGCATCGGACTGGCTCTGTGCCGCAAGATCGTCGAGTACCACGGCGGGCGTATCTGGCTTGACACCGACTACACCGCTGGAGCACGTTTCCACATGACCCTACCGATCGCCAAGGAGACCAAGCAATGAACGCCAACCTCATCTCAGTCCTGCTGGTCGAGGACGACCCTGGTGATGTTCTGTTGATTCGCGAGGCGTTCACCGACTACAAGGTCGGCAACGTGCTCTCCACAGTCAGCGACGGCGTCGAGGCAATGAAGTTCGTTCGCGGCGAAGGCGAGTACGCGGGCGTTGAGCGCCCCGACCTCGTGCTGCTCGATCTCAACCTCCCGCGCAAGAGCGGCGCGGAGGTGCTCGCAGAGATCAAGAGCGATCCGGAGCTGTCGACCATTCCAGTGATAGTGCTCACCACCTCTGAAGCCGAGGAGGACGTGATGAGCTCCTACAGGATGCACGCCAACGCCTACATAACGAAGCCGGTGGACTTCGCCCGCTTCAAGGAGATCGTGCACCAGATCGACGATTTCTTCATCGGCATCGTGAAGCTGCCGCCGCGCCATCCGCAGTCCTAGCGGCGCGCGCTCGTCATCCGAAGGCTACGTCTGAACCATGCCTACGCGACGGTAACCGACGTCGAGCCGATCCTCCTGGAGACCGCAAGGTCGGCCGGGCGCTCCGGCACCGTGTCGGCAAGCCGCGCGGCCTGTTCACCGCGGCGACGCGGCCGCCACACGCGCATGTATTGCGCGGCGAAGTAGGAGCCGAGCACGATCGCCAGCGCGACGAACTGGCCGATGAAAGTCTCCCAATTGTTGAACAGGCTGAACCAGGTGCCCATCCAGCCGGGTATGTAGAGCCAGTGAATTTCGCTGGTTCCGATCCAGCCGGCGAGCTGCATCTCGTTGACCTCCTCGCCGACTGACACCAGCAGCACGAACAGCAGCATCAGGCCGGTGATGATCAGCAGCCGCTTGTACGGGAGACGCTGGTGCAAACCGAAGGTCAGCACCCCGGCGGCGGTGGTGAACAGTGCGCCGATCACGACGCCCTCCAGCACCACGCTCGATCCGTACAGCTCGCGTAGGTTCTGCAGAAAGATGACGACCTCGAAGCACTCGCGGTACACCGACGTGAAACCCAGCAGCGCAAGTCCAAGCAGCATCCGCCGCTTGTTCGTGTCCGGATCAGCCGACAGCAGGCCGCGACGGCGCTTGTGATGGTTGGAGATCCAACCCGTCCAATAGACCTTGTGGAAAAACCAGTTCATCACGATCAACAGCACGATCAGCGAAGGCAGACCGGTGGCGGCCTGCACGTCGAACTCGCCGCCGTGGAAGCGGCCGATCAGCCACACGACGAAGAACCACGTCGCGATCCCCGCCCCAATCGCGCTCGCTCCACCGGCGACGACCGGACGGCGATAGACGCGGTTGGCGCCGAGGAAGCTCGCGGTCACGGCGGCCAGCACGAGGATCGTCTCCAACCCCTCCCGCAGCACCAGGATCGCGCTGTCTATGACCACAGTGGTGTGGCTCAAACGGTGACCCGGCGGCAGCGCCGTCGGGTCGGTCGTTCCACCACGCGCGTGCCACCCAAGCACGACCGCGGTCACACACACGCCGAGCACCAGCGCCGTCCACAAATAGAAGCTCCTGCGCTCTATGACGCTCGTGACAACGGCGCGAGCGTCGTGCTCGGTTGCGGTCTGCGTGCTCGTCATCTGGCGATCTCCCTTTGGATACCCTACTTGGCAGCTTGATTTTCAGCGGGGCGAAGCCTAGCACAACTTA
>JBAWFB010000134.1:0-2337 GCA_049591495.1 Solirubrobacteraceae bacterium | reverse complement strand
TCGCAGGGTAGTTCGATGTCGGCGAGGACCTGCATCTCGACGGTGACGGTGCCGTCGCCTTCGCAGACATCGCAACGGCCGCCAGGAACATTGATGGAAAAGTTGCCGGGGGTGAGGCCACGGCGTTTGGCGTCGGGCTGTGCGGCGAAGAGGGCGCGGATGTCGTCGAAGGCCTTGATGTAGGTGACGGGGTTGGAGCGCGGGGTGCGGCCAATGGGGGACTGGTCGACGAGGATCACATCGTTGAGATGCTGCGTGCCGGAGAGTTCGCGGTAGAGGTGCGCGGGGTCTCCGCCGTCGGTCTGGCCGAGTGCCTGCATCAGCGCGCGGTAGAGAACTTGATGAACGATGGTGGATTTGCCTGAGCCGCTGACGCCGGTGACGCAGCAGAGCAGGTTGAGCGGGATGTCGATGTCCACGCCGCGAAGGTTGTGGATACGCGCGCCGGTGAGTTTGAGGTGCTCGCGGCCGGGTTCGCGGCGGTGTTTGGGGATGGGGATGGTCGCGCGGCCGGAGAGAGATGTGCCGGTGATGGAGTTGGGGTTGGCGGTGACTTCGGCTACGGTTCCGGAGGCGAGGAGATGGCCGCCTAGTTCACCGGCGCCGGGGCCTAGATCGAGGAGATGGTCGGCGGCGCGGATGACGTCGGGGTCGTGCTCGACGACGAGGATGGTGTTGCCGAGGTCGCGCAGGTCTTTCATGATGCGGATGAGTTTGGCGGTGTCGCGTGCGTGGAGGCCGATGGAGGGCTCGTCGAGCACGTAGAGTGCGCCAACCAGACGCGAGCCAAGCGAGGTGGCGAGTTGAATGCGCTGCGACTCGCCGCCGGAGAGCGTGGAACTGAGGCGGTCGAGAGTGAGGTAGTCGAGGCCAACCTGATGGAGGAAGTGGATGCGCTGGCGGACCTCTTCGAGGATTTTTCCGGCGATTTCAGTTTGTGCCGGTGACAGTTGCAAATTGTTGAAGAAGGTTTGCGCCTCGGTGATGGTGAGGGCGGAGACTTCGCAGATGTTGCGGTTGTTGATGAGGACGGCGCGGGCTTCGGCGCGGAGGCGCTGGCCGCGGCAATCGGGACAGAGCGCGTAGCCACGGTATTTGGAGAGGAAGACGCGGACGTGCAGCTTATATTTTTTACGTTCGAGTGCGGCGAAGAAGCCGCGTATACCGGGGAAGCTTCCGCTGCCTTCCTCAATGAAGCGCTGCTGTTCGGCGGTGAGATCGTACCAGGGGACGTCGGTGGGGATGTCTGCGGCTTTGGCGGCGCGGATCATCTCGCCGTGATGAGGACGGTATTTCGTCGTACACCACGGGGCGATAGCGCCTTGCGCGAGGGTCTTCGATTTGTCGGGGAGGATGAGGCTCGGGTCGAAGTCGATGGTGTTCCCGAAGCCCTGGCAGCGCGGGCACGCGCCATAGGGATTGTTGAAGGAGAAGAGGCGCGGCTCCGGCTCGCGATAGGCACGGTGGCAGGTGGTGCACTCGAAGGCTGCGGAGAAGCGGAGATGCCGCGTACTGTTCTCGCCTTCGGTTGACTCGCCAGATCTCGGTACGGCTATGAACTGAATCTCGCCGGACTCGCGGTAGCCGGTTTCGATGGCGTCGACGATTCTTGCGCGGACGTCCGGGTTGATGGCGAGGCGGTCGACGAGGACAAAGATGGGCTGCGCAAAGTTGAGTTCGAGGAGGGATTCGGGAGTGGAGAACTCGACGATGTTTCCGGCCTGATAGAGACGGTTGTAGCCACGGCGGCGAAGCTCGGCGAGGCGGTCTTTGAGCGCGTCGGTGACGGACGAAAGCCCGGCTACGGATGGGGCTGATTTTAAAGATTTCTTTGAGACCGATTTCTTTGCGGGGCTGGGCTTTTCGATCTCTGCGTCGGTCGCGGGTTGCTGCATCGGTTCGAGCTTTACTTCGGCACGGACGATGGGGAAGAGCGCGTAGGTGCGGGTGTCGTCGGGTAGCGCCAGAAGAGTAGTGACGATCTCATCGACGGTGTCGTGTTTGACGATGCCGCCGCAGTGCAGGCAGGTGACGGTGCCGCAGCGGGCGTAGAGGAGGCGGAGGTAGTCGTAGATCTCTGTTGCGGTGGCTACGGTGGAGCGTGGGTTGCGGGTTTGGTTTTTTTGCTTGATGGCTATGGCGGGGGCGAGGCCGTCCATGTGGTCCACGTCAGGCTTTTCGATGCGTTCGAGGAACTGGCGCGCGTAGGCGGAGAGTGACTCGACGTAGCGGCGCTGTCCTTCGGCGTAGATGGTGTCGAAGGCGAGCGAGGATTTGCCCGAACCCGAAACTCCGCTGACGACCGTGAGGGCGTTGTGCGGGATATCGACGTCGATG
>JBAWFB010000133.1:0-1638 GCA_049591495.1 Solirubrobacteraceae bacterium | reverse complement strand
CGTGAGGCTCGTCCCGCCCGCGGCACAATTCGTGGCGCCCCCGCCGGTCGTGTCGATCGCAGACGCGATAGCGATTGCGGCGGCGGTCCGACCGGCGCAGACCACAGCGGTTGTGAAGGACACCTCGAGCGCGCTGCCCACCCCAGCTCAAGCGATCTTATCGCCGCGCTTCGACGCGGCGTACCTGCACAACCCCGCTCCGAAATATCCACTCGAGTCGCGGCGGCTGCGGGAGCAAGGCTCGGTACTGCTGCGCGTAGAGGTCTCGCCCGCAGGCAGCGCGCTTGAGGTATTGATCGAGCACACCAGTGGCTGGCGACTCTTGGACGATGCAGCAGTCGCCGCTGTGAAGCGCTGGCGCTTCGTGCCTGCTCGGCGCGGCGAAGATCCGATCGAAGCTTGGGTGCTTGTGCCGGTCGACTTCGAGTTGAGTGGTTGAAGCGGGCGAGCGCTAGCGTTGTCGACGTCGATGTGCCGTCTTGGCTGCAGTGGACATTCGAACAGCAGCGCGGGCGGCCGGGAATTTGGGGTCGCGCCCGTCGGGCGGTGCCTGCCGGAGTATCGAGATCCTAGGGGCGCCGGCCGCGCACTCGGCGGTCCCGAACAGCTCGAGACGGTAGTCGAGCAGGCGATAACCGAGTTCGTGTGCCACCTCCTGCAGCATCAGGGCGATCTGGTTGCCGTCGAAGTCGCGGACGCGGCCAGTGCGCACGTCGATGACCCGCTTCGTGAGCTGCGAGACAGCTTTCTGATACCACATGCTGCGATCCGTCGCAGGGGTACGGATCACGAGCTCGGCGGCGAGCAGCTTCCGTAGTGTCACGTACACCGTCGCCAGACTGATGTGCTGATCAAGCCGCAGGGCGCGCTCACGGATCTCGCGTGCGGACAAGCGTTCGGCCGCTTCCTCGAGAACTTGGAGAATGACACGTCGTTTTGAGCTGACTCGCAGCCCATGCTGCCAGGCCAGGCGCTCGAGATTATTCATGCGCGTATCTCCGGTGCCCTGCAGCCGCCGGCGGCGACGCGATTGACACACGGCCCAAGGGTTCCCGCCCCTGGGTGATCACCTCCATTCCCACGTGCAGCATGGCGCGAGCGAGCCTCGTCGGGCAAAAGTCGTCCCGGGGACGAGAGGGCCGCGCTGTTTGGCTCTGCCCACACAGTCGCGGTCGCCAACGCTACGGCGCGTGCTTCAAGAGCATCAGTGCCCCAGCGCCGCCGTGAAGCCCATCTTGGCTATGCGGCCGGGAGAGGCCACGGTGGCGAGCGCGTCCGTGAAGTACTCCCGGTTGCCGACGTTCTCCACCGAGGCGAAGAGCTTGACGTTGCCGAGGATCTGGTAGGAGCCGAAGAGGTCTTCCACCCCGTAGCCGGGCACCGTCGTGGCAAGGCCGGTGTCGGGCGAGATCTCTCCCGTAGTGCGCGAGACCGCCCGCGTGCGCTCCCCGAGGATGAGCTTGCCCGCGAGCAGGCGTAGCCCCACGGTGCCCGAGAAGACCGAGCGCGGCGGGGCCGTAACGATCGCATCGTAACCAGTGTAATCCGGTGTGCCGAGCTCGGTGAGGATGTTGCTGTAGGCGAGGCGGACGAAGAGCATGCGCACGTCGTACTCGCCTTCCACCTCAAGGCCCTTGG
>JBAWFB010000132.1:0-1571 GCA_049591495.1 Solirubrobacteraceae bacterium | reverse complement strand
AGCAGCAACACGCGAGAGAAATTTAGGAATTTTTCAGGACGATGTGCATGACCACGTTGCCGGCGTCGCGGCAACGGTCAATGACCTTCTCCATCAATTCATACAGATCACGGATGACCATCGCGCGCAACGGTTCGTAACGTCCGCCGTAAAGCTCCTTGAGCAGGCCGAGCATGAGCTTGTCCGCCTCGCCTTCGAGGTATTGGAGCTTGGCGTTCAGCTCGTGCATTTTTTCCAGGCGCTTCATGTTGCGCAATTGCTGGATCATGTTGAGCAGAACGTCGGTGGCCTCCTCCATGATCTCGATCTGGCGGGTGAAATTGACGCCCTCGATCTGCTGCTGGCCGATCGCGATGCGTTCGGCGAGTTTCTCGACGGTCTTGGGGATTTTGTAAAGAGCGAGCGCCAGCGCCTCGATGTCCTCGCGATCCAGGCCGGTGACAAACACTTTCACCAGCTCGGCGCTGATTTGCTCGGCAATCTTCTTTTCCTTGCGCCGGGTCAGGGCCAGATCGTCCAGATTTTTGGCCGACGCGGGGGCTTTAATGAGCTGGATGACGAGGCGGACGCTTTCATGGGCCTCGCGGGCGGCGTCTTCCAGCAATTGGTTGAAACGATCACCCTTGCCGAAAAGCATTTGCAGCGAAAACATGACCGACAGGTTCATGGAAGGCTTCAAAAAGTCCACCAAATTTTGGTCGTCCGCGACGGTGCGCCGTTGTAGATTTCGCGGCATGGCAATGGCAGACATGCGGCAGGAATACGCGCAGGGCAATCTGGACCGGGCCGGATTGGACGCAAACCCCTTCCGCCAGTTCGATGTCTGGTTCCGCCAGGCGACCGGCGAACAATCCCAAAGCCGCTGGCGTAAAATCGGCATCGCGCTGCACAAACTCGGGAGCGCCCTCGGCAATCATCGGCCCGCCGACATCAACGCGATGACGCTCGCCACAGTGGATCCGGCCGGCCGGCCTTCGACGCGGACGGTGCTACTCAAGGGCGCGGATGAACGGGGGTTCATTTTCTTCACGAATTACGACAGCCGCAAAGGCCGGGACCTGGCGGAGAATCCCAACGCGGCGCTGACGTTTTTCTGGCCGGAACTGGAACGTCAGGTTTGTGTGGCGGGAGTCGTCACCAAACTGCCCGAGGCCGAATCGGAGGCGTATTTCAAATCGCGCCCGCGCGGCAGCCAATTGGCGGCGTGGGCTTCCAACCAGAGCCAACCGGTCGCCGACCGCGCCGTGTTGGAGGCGAAATGGCATGAACTCGAAAAGCAATTTCCCGGAGGAATTCCGCTGCCGCCGAACTGGGGGGGATTTGTCCTGAACCCGGAACGGGTGGAATTCTGGCAGGGGCGTCCCAGCCGGCTGCACGATCGTTTCAGCTACACGCGCCAACCGGATGGGATGTGGCGGATTGACCGGTTGTCTCCGTAGCGGGTTTGGCCGGCAACGGTCCCGATTTTCAAGGTTGACCGCTGGCTGGGCGTAGTGGGACAGGCATCCTGCCTGTCCAATTCAGCGTTGGGTTACAGGGGTAAATTTGCGGAACGTCATTTTTACTTCCAA
>JBAWFB010000131.1:0-16073 GCA_049591495.1 Solirubrobacteraceae bacterium | reverse complement strand
CCGCCGAGGAGCTGCTGGGCGCTGTGGACGGGCGACTCGCAGAGCTCGAAGTGTCTCCGCTGCCGCTGCTCGACCCTGCACCCACCGGGCGCTTCCAGGTCTCAAGCGGCATGCCACCGGAGCACTATGAGGCCGCTGTCGGGCGCGCCGTGGAGATGATCCGCGCCGGACGCATCCAGAAGATCGTGCTCGCTCGCGAAGTGCAGGTGCACGCGCCGCGCGAGTACGACCCGGCGGCCGTGTTCGGTGTCCTGCGCGACGCGTTCCCCTCGTGCTTCGTGTTCTGCGTTGGGCGCGGCGACGCCACTCTGATCGCCGCCAGCCCCGAGTTGCTCGTGCGCCGCGAGGGACAGCGCGTCTCGACAATTGCGCTTGCGGGCTCTACCCGCCGCAGCGCCGATCCCGCCGTCGACGCCCACCTGGGAGAGCGTCTGATGCGCGATGAGAGCTACCGCGAGGAGCACGCGATCGTCGCACGCAGGATCGAGCGCACACTCAACCGCTACGCGATCTGGGTGGCCGCCGCACCCGAGCCGACGCTCGTGCGGATCGCCAACATCCAGCACCTCGCGACCCCGATCCGCGCCCAGCTGGCAGCCCCCGTCGAGGCGATCGAACTGGCCGGGCTGTTGCACCCGACCCCAGCGATCGGCGGCGAGCCCGCGATTCCCGCCCTGGATCTGATCCCAGCGCTTGAGGGGCTCGACCGTGGCTGGTACACCGGCCCGGTTGGCTGGACCGACGCCGCCGGCGACGGCGAGTTCTGTGTCGCACTTCGCTGCGCGCTATTGCGTGGCAACGTCGCCCGCTGTTACGCCGGTAACGGCATCGTGCGCGACTCCAACCCAAGTGCCGAGCTTGTCGAGACCGAGATCAAGCTGCAAGCGCTACTGCCTTTGCTTATCAGCTAGTTCCACTGTACTGTATATAGCGATTCTATGGATACTGGTTTACTTGGCGGGCCACGCGCTCAGCCTCGTGGTCTAGGCGAACTGTGACCCCATTAGAGGGCCCTGCACAGCCGGTGGTCCCAACTCCAGCGAAAGTGGAAAACAAATGGCTAAATACCAGATACTGATTACAGCGTTGATCGTATTGTCTATGTTTGGCATAGTGACTTCAGTAGCGTTCGGCGAAGTAGTATTCTTATTAGCTGAATGGTTAGTAAATGGTAGTGGAGTTACGGAAATTATAGGCGTAGGAGCAGTGTCATCGGGAGAACTATTACTGGAAGACACTAAAACGATTGTCGGCAAAATGATGGTCTTATGCAGTGGCATTTTCGATGAAACGATTAAAACCAATGGCACGGGTGTTGTCTGGGAACTTTTAAGTTTATCGGGGGTAGCCATAGGCTCATCTGCATTAGGTGCCTCGGCGCTTTCGTGTGTCGATCAGGAAAACTGTGAATCACCAAAAGTGTGGACGGTGAATCTACTGTGGACGACTGAACTGGTATTAATGGAAGAGTCGGGCGCGAGCTATTTCGCTAGGTTAATAACTTTACTTAAATCCGGCTGGTATGTAGAATGCACGGTCTTGGGTATAAAAGGCTCCGATGAATGTCTTGCGGAAGGTAGCGTGGCTGAAGCTCGCAACGTCATGAGTGGGGTTGAACTGGTCACGTCAGAGGCATTTACAGAATTAGCCGGCCTCAAATTAGCCACGTGCACTTCCAGTAAAGAACAAAGCGGCATCATTGAAGGAAGTATTATTGAGCAGGCCGCTGCATCTGGAGCCTCTCTTTCGGTTTCATCGGAATAAGTGGTTCAACGGTCACTAGATATTGTGTGCTGCAGACACAGATCTCCACACGCGGCCGTGCAGCTCCACGTTTGCCGGGCGCTCGGTTTGCACTTCGACGATCGTCGAGTTGGGAGCCGCGAGCGCTCGCTCCAGTGCTGCGCGGAAGGCCGCGATGTCTGAGGCAGTCTCGTGGGCTAGTCCGTACAGCGCGGCGGCCTGGGAGAAATCCAGACCTGTCGGTGTGGCGATGTGTCGCGTGTAGAGGTCTTCTCCCGGTATCGCGCCGTCTGAGGTTCGCGATCCCTGCTCGCGCGCGCTCGGAGTCTCCGATATGGGCAGGAAGTCGAAGATCCCGCCGCCCTCGTTGTTGAGCAGCACGATCGTCAACTTCAGGTGCAGACGGCTCGCGGCCAGTAGGGCGCTGAGGTCATACGCGAGGGCGACATCGCCGATTAGGAGCACGACCGGCCCGCGCCCGGCAGCGGCCGCTCCGAATGCGCTCGAGACAGTCCCGTCGATCCCGTTCGCTCCACGATTGCACAACACCCGTGGGGGATCTGGGCGCGCCGGCCAGAACGTCTCGATGTCACGCACAGGCATCGAGGAGGCAACGAACAAGGTCGCCTCCTCAGGCAGCAGTACCCCCAGCTCGCCCGCCACCGCCGGCTCGCTCAGTCCGCTCGCCGCGAGCACTCCGAGGATCGCCTCGGCCGCACGCTCGTCGGCGCTGCGCCAGCTCTCAAGCCAGTCGGGGTCTGCCTCGCCGTCCGAGGCCGCTTCGAGCGTTCCTGTCAGCGCGCTCAAAGCAGCCGCCGGCTCAGCATCGAGAAAATTGCCCACGACGCTCGCCGGGTCCTGCCAGGCACCCTCCGGGTCAAGCGCTATCTGCGCTACGTCGGTGAGGCTCGCCAACCATGTGCGCAGTGGCTTTGAGACCGGCAGGTCGCCGACTCGCACAACCACATCCGGCGTCTGCTCGGCCGCGAAGCTCGGCTCTCGCAACAGTGCGTCGTAGTGGGCGATCGCCGCGTCGCCGCGTCTCGCACCAGACATGGGGTCCGCGAGCAGGGGCCAGCCCGTGGCGGCACAGAGCCCCGCCGCCGCTTCTGCGAGCGGCGTCTCGCGCTCGTGGCGCCCCGCGACGAGCACTCCTCGCCGGGCCGAGCCAATCAGATCGCGCAGGATTTGTGCGGCCTCGTTAGCCTCTGTCGAGGACCTGTCGCGGGGAGATGCCGGCGTCTCAGCGCCGGTACCGGTGCGCCCTGAAGTCGTCGCGGGACAGCTTATGAGCGGCCGCCCGTCAGCTCGCCCCTGCGCATCGGGTGCTGGAAGCTTGTCGATCACGAGCGGCTCGCGCAAGGGGAAGTTGAGGTGCACCACGCCCGGGCGATCCCGCAGTGCAGTCCAATAGGCACGGCAAGCCAACGCTCTGATCCAGCGCAGCCTTTCCGGCGTGGCCTCGTGAGTGCCGACCTCGAAGAACCACTTGGCATAGCCGCCGAAGATCTTCAGTTGGTCAATCGTCTGTCCGGCACCGACCTCGCGCAGCTCGGGTGGGCGGTCGGCGCTCAACACGATCAGCGGCACGCGCGCCTCGTGAGCCTCAATGACCGCCGGCAGCAGCTCTGCCACGGCCGTCCCAGACGTGCACGCGATCGCCACCGGTCGCGCCGAGGCCTTTGCGAGCCCCAGCGCGAAGAATCCCGAGCTACGCTCATCGATGTGGGAGTGGCACCGCAGCCCCTGCTCGCCGGCAAGGGTCAACACCAGCGGCGTACAGCGAGACCCTGGTGAAGTACACGCGTCGCGCATCCCGCAGCGCGCCAGCTCGTCCACAAACGCCCCCAACAGGCAATAGGTGTCCGTGGCGGAGGTCATAGGATCCTCGCATGGCCGAGAACCTTGTCTTGCTGCACGGATTCGGCGGTACCCGGCAAGCCTGGGATGGAGTTCTGGAGCATCTGCCCGCAGAACGCTACAACCCGGTCGCGCTGGACCTCCCCGGGCACGGCGATCAGGTCGACGCACCACGACCGATCACATTCGACGGGTGCGTCGCAAGCGTGCTCAAGCGCAGCCCCGCGCGGTTTGTACTTGTCGGCTACTCGATGGGGGGACGGATCGCGCTACACGTCGCGGTCACGGCCCCCGAGCGAGTCATCCGACTCGTGCTGGTATCGAGTACTGCGGGCATCGACGATGCGTCCGAGCGGGCTCTCCGCTCCGCTGAGGACCATCGCTTGGCACAGGAGATCGAGCACGGGCCGATCGAGCAATTCGTCTCGCGCTGGCGCGCTCAGCCGATGTTCGCCGAAGACCCGCCGGCAGTCGACGTGCTTGCCCGCGCCGACCAGTCGCGCAATAGTCCGGCTGGGGTCGCGGCTGCACTGAGGGGTGTGGGCACGGGCGAGATGACGCCCCTATGGGACCGGCTTGAGACGTTCGCGATGCCCGTCACCGTTCTTGTGGGTCAGCGTGACCAAAAGTTCGTGACACTCGGCGGGCGGATGGCCTCGCTGTTTCCCGACACGAATCTGCTCGTCGCTCCAGGAGGCCATTGCTTGCCGCTTGAGAGCCCCGACGCCGTGGCCGATGCCATCGCGCAGTGACTAGTGGCCTTCGGTTGCCAGCGCCCTCATAGTGGCTCCACCCCTAGCCCCGGACCATCCGGCACCGGGATCTCGCCCTCTACCGGCGCCAGTTGATCGGCGAGACCCTCGAACATCCCAAGCGTCGCCAGCCCGCAAGCCGGTAGTGGCCCGCGCGAGGCGAGCGCGGCGGCCGCGTGGACGCCCGCGGCGACCCCTAGTGGACCATCGAGCGTTGAGGCGACATACACCTCCGCGCCCGAGGCCCTCACGAGCGCGGCGGCGGCGAGCAGACCGGAGATGCCTCCGCAGCGTGAGATCTTCAAGCACACCGCATCCGCCACGCCGGCGGTAAGCGCGCCGTGCTCAGCGGCGGTCTCGTCGATCGCGACACGCGTGGCCACACGCGCGCGCACCTCGCGCACCGCGGTGAGGCCGTGCACGGGCTCCTCGACCAGCTCCAGCCCCACGGGCGACAGCGCTTCGATCGCGCGCACCGCCTGCTCCACGCTCCACGCGCCGTTCGCATCCACACGCACCGCCATATGTGGGCCGGCGGCCGCTCGCACGGCTGCCAACCGTCCCGCATCGTCGCCCGTTCCGACCTTCACCTTCAGGCAGCCGAAACCCTGCTCCATCGCGCGCGCCGCCTGCTCGGCTGCTCCCGCGCGGTCGAGCGCCGAAAGGGTTGCGTTGACTGCCACGCTGCGGGCAGGGGTATCGGTCAGTAGCGAGCACACCGGGCGGCCCATCCGCCTCCCAGCGCGATCCCACAGTGCGAGGTCGATCGCCGCAAAGGCCTCCGGTAGATCGTCCGCGCGCCGGCACGCATCCACGATCTCCGCGCCGTTCATCCCCGTCGCGCTCTCCAGCACCGGCCGATAGCGCTCCAGCGCTTCCTCCACGCGCTCGATACTCACCCCGTCGTAGGGCTGCAGCGGCGCCGCCTCGCCATAGCCCGTAACACGGTCCCCGTCTGTCAGCGACACCACCAGCAGCTCACGGTCGGCCACCGCGCCATAGGAAGTGTGCAGGGGCGCCCGCAACCGCAACGCCATCCGACGCACATCCAGCCTCATAGCGTCACCCGCTTCAGCGTCGCATCCCCGGCATGCCGGTTCGCGCTCCCGGCATCGCGGGAAGCTGTGCGACGATGCCCCTCCGCTGAGGATCGCTCAAGGTGAGATGCCGCCGCTCGCGAGGATGCCCGCGGCGAACAGCAGGCAGAACGCCAGTTGCAGCGCTCCGGTCTTTGCCAGCGCGCCGTTCAGTGTCGGCCCGTCCACACGCGTGCGCACCACCTTCACGAGCGGCACCGCGAGCGGAATCGCACACCACGGCAGCAGCAGCCACGCCGTCATCGACCCAAACAGCCAGGGGACGGGCACCAGCACGAACGCGCCCGCCACCATCGCCGTGTACAAGGTGCGCGTTCGTGCCCGTCCCAGGCGCACGGCGAGCGTGCGCTTGCCAGCGCGCCTATCTGTCTCCAGATCGCGCACGTTGTTGACCACGAGGATCGCGCTTGCCAGCAGGCCAACCGGCACGGCACACGCATACGCCTGCCAGGGCAGCTCCTGCACCTGCACGTAATAGGAGCCGCTCACCGCCACGATCCCGAAGAACAAAAACACGAACAGCTCACCCAACCCCTCATACCCGTAGGGGCGTGGGCCGCCTGTGTACAGCACGCCCGCAAGGATCGACGCGGCGCCGACCGCGATCAACTCCCAGCCAGCGATCGCCACCAGGTACGCGCCACACAGCACCGCCAAACCGAACGTCACGTAGGTCGCCAGCAGCACCCGGCCGGGTGGTACCAGCCCACCCGCCGTCACGCGCACGGGTCCGAGCCGATCCTCGGTATCCGCGCCCCGCCGCGCGTCCGAATAGTCGTTTGAGAGGTTGGTCCCCACCTGGATGAACACCGCGCCCAACAGCGCCGCCACGAACGCCAGGGCACGGAAGCGCCCGGCGCCGAGCGCGAGCGAGGTCCCGACGAGCACCGGCGCCACCGCCGCCGGCAGCGTGCGCACGCGCGCCGCCATCACCCAGATGTGCACAGGGCTCGACGCCCGCACCGCGGCTGTAGTCACGCGCGCCTCGGGAAACGAGCGAAGTCGGGCTCACGCTTCTGCTTGTAGGCTTCGCGGCCCTCTTTGGCCTCCTCGCTGCCGTAGAACAAGAGGTTGGCGTCGTGCGCGAGCTGCTGCACCCCCGCCAACCCGTCCTCGGCGGCGTTGAAGCTGGCCTTCAACAGTCGCAGCGCAAACGGCGACAGCGCCAGCATCTCCCGGCACCACTGCACGGTCTCCTCCTCCAAGCGCTCAAGTGGCACGACTGTGTTGATCAACCCCATCTCCAATGCCTGCTGTGCGTCGTACTGGCGGCACAAGAACCAGATCTCCTTCGCCTTCTTCTCACCCACCATCCTCGCCAGCAATCCCGCGCCAAAGCCGCCGTCAAAAGAGCCCACGCGCGGCCCGGTCTGCCCGAAGCGAGCGTTGTCCGCGGCGATCGTCAGATCGCACACCAGCTGCAGCACCTGCCCGCCGCCGACCGCATACCCGGCCACCATCGCCACCACCGGCTTCGGCAGTCGGCGGATCTGCACGTGCAGATCGGTCACGTGGAAGCGGCCCACTCCAGCCCGTCCCGCCTCGTCCTCGGCCAGATAGCCAGAGTCGCCCCGCACACGCTGATCGCCGCCCGAGCAGAACGCCAGCGGGCCCTCGCCGCACAGCACGATCACACCCACCTCGGGATCCTCGCGCGCCTCTTCGAGCGCCCGCGAGATCTCCACGACCGTCAGTGGGCGGAAAGCGTTTCTGACTTCCGGACGGTTGATCGTGATCTTCGCGATCCGCGGTATGGAATCCGTGCCTGTCTCCGCAGACTTCTCATAGCGGATGTCGGTGTAGCTGCCTGCTGTGATCCAAGTGGTGGTCAAGGTCGCTAACGCTCCTGTCTGGGCCCATGCGGCGACGCCCATCTTGGAGCGCACGCCAACGATTCACCGCGAAGGCTAGCCTGTGAGCCATGCGGGTCGAGGCATGGTTGCAGCGCGCCGCCTGCTCGGCGCCGACGCTCACCGCGCTCCAGGCACCGGAGGAGCGACTGTCCTACGCCGAGCTGTGGGATTCCGCGCGCGCGGGAGCGTGTGAGCTCTCAGAGCGCGGAGTGAGCCAGGGGGAGCGCGTCGCGATCGCACTCGCTCCGGGAATCGCCTTCGCCCAAGCCCTGCACGCCTGCATGCTGCTCGGCGCGGTGGCGGTCCCGGTCGATCTTCGCCTGACCGCCACCGAACGGGAGCGGATCGTCGCAGGCGCGCGGGTGCTCGTCGATGAGCCGCTGTGTGCCGGGTCGCTCGAACCACCCGACCCATCAGGCCGATCCGGATCCTCCGCTCAACTTGCGGATTCCGATCGGTCGGGTCCGTTTGGCTCCGCCGCCTATCACGACCTCGACGCTGTCTGCGCGGTCATCCACACCTCCGGCACCACCTCCACACCGCGCCCGGTGCAGCTGACCTACGGCAACTTCCTGTGGAGCGCGCTCGGCTCGGGCGTGGCGCTCGGAGTCGATCCCGCCGAGCGCTGGCTGTGCGCACTTCCGCTCTCCCACGTAGGCGGCCTGTCGATCCTCCTGCGCAGCGCGATCTACGCCACCACCGCTGTCATTCACGAGCGCTTCGACACCAAGGAGGTGCTGGCGGCTTTGCGCGAGGATCGCATCACGCTCGTGTCGCTCGTCTCCACCACGCTCGCCCGCCTGCTCGACG
Organism: Solirubrobacteraceae bacterium; assembly: GCA_049591495.1. GTDB lineage: Bacteria > Actinomycetota > Thermoleophilia > Solirubrobacterales > Solirubrobacteraceae > Palsa-744. Next base: position 7,958 of record JBAWFB010000131.1, on the reverse strand, counting down.
CGGGACTACAAGACCCCCCGTACCTGCGCTGCGCGCTCACCGGCGGTGGGCCCGTCCCGGCCGCACTCACACAGCGCGCGCGCGCGGCGGGCGTCTCAGTGGTGGAGACCTATGGGCTCACCGAGTGCTGCTCGCAGGCAGCGACCGCCCCGCTCGCGGCCGCGCCGGCGATGGTCGGGAGAGCGGGCCTAGAGACGTCGCCCACCGCGATCGCACACGCGGGCGCTCCATATGACATCGGCGCCGGGGTGCCGTTGTTCTGCACCCGCACAGAGATCGCTGAGGATGGGGAGATCCTGCTGTCGGGACCCACCGTCGCCCGCTCGGCGCTCGCCCCCGACGGGCGTCTGCACACCGGCGATCTGGGATCGATCGACTCCCACGGCTTCCTGCACGTCAGCGGACGCAAGGCCGACACGATCGTCAGCGGTGGGGAGAACATCGCGCCAAGCGAGGTCGAGGCGGTGCTCGAAGCGCACCCCGAAGTGGCCGAGGCGGCGGTCGTCGGACGCGAGGATCCGCGCTGGGGAGAGGCGGTCACGGCGATCGTCGTGGCGGTCCCCGGAGCGAGCGTAGGGGAGAGCGTTTTGCGCGAGCACTGCTCCGCGCGCCTGGCCTCTTTCAAGGTTCCCAAGCGCGTGCACTTCATCGCCACGCCACTCCCGCGCACGCGCTCTGGCAAGCTGTTGCGAAGGGATCTATAAGGGGAATCTCAGATGAGCACTGTTCAACCGGAGGAAGGACGCGAAAACGATCGTGTACGTGGCCCGGCAAGTGGCCGGGCGGGGGACGCTGCGCGCGCCCATCGCGACGCCAGCCTCACCCACTGGCAAGAGGCCGCATCCGGGTGGGTGGCGCGCCAGGAGACGATCCGCAAGCTCTCCGCACCGGTGTCCCATTGGATGATCGACGCGGTCGATCCGCAGCCGGGACAGCGCGTGCTCGAGCTCGCCGCCGGTCTCGGGGAGACGGGCTTCCTGGCCGCCGAGCTCGTGGCACCCGTCGGAGGAGTGATCACAAGCGATCAGGCCGACGCGATGCTCGACGGCGCGCGCAAACGAGCCGGCGAGCTGAACCTCACGAACGTCGAGTTCCAGGTGCTCAACGCGGAATGGATCGATCTGCCGGTCGCAAGCGTCGACATCGTGCTGTGCCGCTGGGGCTACATGCTGATGGCCGACCCCGCCGCTGCGCTGCTTGAGACACGCCGCGTGCTGCGCCCCGAAGGGCATCTGGCGCTCGCGGTGTGGGACTCGATCGAGCACAACCCGTGGGCGCTGCTGCCCGCCACCGAGCTGCTCGAGCGCGGCCTCGCCGAGCCGCCGCGGCCTCACACTCCCGGTCCGTTCGCGCTCGGGGAGCGCCAACGCGTGCGCGATCTGCTTGAACGGGCCGGCTTCGACGAGGTGTGGGTCGAGCGGCTCGAGCTCACCCAGCACGCCCCCAGCTTCGACGAGTTCTGGGAGACGACGCTTGACATCGCTCGCGCCTTCCACGACGCCGTGCTCGCGCGCCCCGAGCGCGAGATCGCCGAGATTCGCGAGAGCCTCGCAGCTCGCTTCGAGCCCTATGTGAAGCCCGACGGCTCGCTTGAGATCCCGATGCGCACGCTCGTGGGGGTCGGCACCGCCTGAGGCGGGCAGACCGGCCACCTCACGCTCGTTTGGATAGTCTGAGCGCCATGCTCTATGACGACGACGCAGACCTCACGCTTCTTACCGAAGCCGGGGGACACTCGCCTTCGGCTCGCATCCCCGTTTCGGCCAGCAAGACCGTCGCGATCATCGGCTACGGCTCACAAGGCCACGCCCACGCTCTCAACCTGAAGGACTCCGGCGTCAATGTCGTGGTCGGCCTGCGCGAGGACTCCTCCTCGGTTGCCAAGGCGCGCGCCGAAGGCCTCGAGGTGCTCTCACCGGTGGAGGCCGCCTCTCGCGGCGACCTCGTGATGATGCTGGTGCCCGACGAGCTCCACCACCAAGTGTGGGATGAAATCTCAGACGGCATCGCCGAGGGCAACGAGCTGCTGTTCGGCCACGGCTTCTCGATTCACTACGGCGAGGTCATAGCGCCCCCCGGCGTGGACGTGGCGATGGTCGCCCCCAAGGGCCCCGGCCACCTCGTGCGCCGCCAGTTCACCGAGGGCAGCGGCGTCCCCGGCCTGATCGCGGTCGCCCAGGACGCCACCGGCAACGCCCGTGCGCTCGCGCTCGCCTACGCCAAGGGCATTGGCTGCACGCGCGGCGGGGTGATCGAGACGACCTTCAAGGACGAGACCGAGACTGACCTGTTCGGCGAGCAGGCCGTCCTCTGTGGAGGAGCCTCCGAGCTCGTGCAGGCCGGCTTTCAGACGCTCGTCGACGCCGGCTATGACCCCGAGATGGCCTACTTCGAGTGCATGCACGAGCTCAAGCTGATCGTCGACCTGATGTACGAGAAGGGGTTGGCGGGGATGCGCTACTCGATCTCCAACACGGCCGAGTACGGCGACTACACGCGCGGCAAGCGCGTCATCACCGAGGACACGCGCCAGAAAATGCGCGACATCCTCGGCGAGATCCAGTCCGGCGACTTCGCGCGCGAGTGGATCGCCGAGAACCGCGCCGGGCAGGAGAACTTCAAGCGCATGCGCTCAGAGCAGGCCGACACTCAGGTCGAGCAGGTCGGCGGCGAGCTGCGCTCGCACATGGCCTGGATCAAAACCTCCTTCTAGCGCGACAGAGCCCCGGCAAGTGAGCGACCAGGGCAAGCAACAGCAGCAGCGCAAGATCGACGCGATCATGGATCGCGAGCTTGCAGCCGGGGAGTTCAGGCGCCAAGACAGCCGCTTCCGCGACTGGGTCGGGGTCGACCCGCGCGACGGCAAGAAGACGGCGTTTGCGCCCGAGCCGGGCCGCTACCACCTATACGTCTCGCTGGCGTGCCCCTGGTGTCATCGCACCGCGATCGTGCGCGAGCTGGCGGGTCTGCAGGAGAACGTGCCAATCTCCTACGTCGCACCGTTTCGCGACAAGCGCGGATGGGCGTTCACCGGGGAGCAGTTCGAGGTCGGGCGCCCCAAGAGTCCCGAACACTGGGTCGGGCGCTACCTCGATCCGTTGCACAGTTGGAGCTTCATGAGCGAGGGCTACCTTGCGAGTGACCCAGGCTTCAAAGCGCGTGTCACCGTGCCCGTCCTGTGGGACACACAAACCGGCAGGATCGTCAACAACGAGTCCAGCGACATCATCCGCATGATGGGCGCGTCGGACTCACTCGGCGGCCTCGGCCGGGGCGGGGAGCTGCAGCTGTATCCGCCGGCGCTGGCCCCGGAGATCGACGACATCAACACGCGCATCTACGACACCGTCAACAACGGTGTCTACAACGCCGGTTTCGCGCGCCGGCAAACCTCCTACGAACGCGCGTTCAAGAAGCTGTTCGAGAGCCTGCAGTGGCTCGAGCAGCTGCTCGGCGAACGTCGCTACCTACTCGGCGATCGCATCCGCGAGGCCGACTGGCGTCTGTTTCCAACGCTCGTGCGCTTCGACGAGGTCTACCACCTGCATTTCCGCTGCAACTACCGGAGGATCGTCGAGTACCCCAACCTGTGGGGCTACACGCGCGAGCTCTACCAGTGGCCGGGAGTCGCGCAAACCGTCGCGATGGAGCAGATCAAGCGCCACTACTACACCACCCACGACGAGCTCAACCCCAAGCACATCATCCCGCTCGGCCCCGCGCCGGACTTCACCGAGCCGCACGGAAGAAGCTAGGGAAAGGAACGTTCGGGAAATGCTTCTCGCATCCACTGAGTGGCCCATGGACCGGGCAGGTGCCCACCCGGGACCCGCCGGGCGAGTGTTCGCTACACTCGCCTTCGTCGTCGCGACTGGCGCACTAGGTGGAAACGACCACCGGGGAGCGACGAGTATTCACGCCGCGCGCCTGGGCATTCTTCGATCACCGACATTCCGCGAGGAAGCCCCATGACGACCAACTCTCAAACGCAGCACACGCAGCTTGAAATACCCGATCAGCTGAAGCCCACCGACGGCCGCTTCGGCTGCGGGCCCTCCAAGGTCCGGCCCGAGGCGCTCGCCCGCCTTGCCTCAGACGGCGCGGCGCTGATGGGCACCTCGCACCGCCAGGCTCCAGTGAAGGGGCTGGTGGGGGAGATTCGCGCAGGGCTCGCCGAGCTGTTCTCCCTACCAGAGGGATACGAGGTGGCGCTCGGCAACGGTGGCGCCACAGCCTTCTGGGACGCCGCCGCGTTCGGGCTGATCGAGAGCCGCGCGCTGCACTTGGCGTTCGGCGAGTTCTCGCAAAAGTTCGCCACCGTCACGGGCGAGTCGCCGTTTTTGGGCGACCCGACGGTCCTCAAGGCCGAGCCCGGCAGTGCCCCAACGGCACAGGAGCTGCAGTCCGCGCTCGCCGCTGCGAGTGGGGAGGGCGATCCGGTGGACGCGATCGCATGGGCCCACAACGAGACCTCCACCGGTGTGATGGCCCCGGTGCTGAGGCCCACCGGGGCTGACGACGCGCTCGTACTGATCGACGCCACCTCCGGCGCGGGCGGGCTGCCGCTGGATGCCTCCCAAGCAGACGCCTACTACTTCGCCCCGCAGAAGAGCTTCGCCGGCGACGGCGGTCTGTGGGTCGCGTTGCTCAGCCCCGCCGCGCAGGAGCGGATCGCGCAAATCGCGGCCTCAGGACGCTGGATCCCCGCGTTCCTCTCGCTCGCCACGGCGCTCGACAATTCTGTGAAGGACCAGACCTACAACACACCGGCTGTCGCCACGCTGTTCCTGCTGGCCGACCAGATCCGCTGGATGCTCGACCAGGGAGGCCTCGACTGGTGCGTGGCGCGCACGAGCGAGTCCTCAGGCCATCTCTACAGCTGGGCTGAGAAGACCGACTATGTCACCCCGTTTGTCTCTGTCCCCGCCAATCGCTCGCTGGTGGTGGGCACGATCGACTTCGACGACGCGCTCGATGCCGCGCAGCTCGCAAAGACGCTGCGCGCCAACGGGATCGTCGACGTCGAGCCCTACCGCAAGCTGGGACGCAACCAGCTGCGGGTCGGCATGTTCCCCGCCGTCGAGCCCTCTGACGTGCAGGCACTCACAGCGTGTATCGAGTTTGTAGTCGAAAGGATGTCGGTATGAGCACTCAAGCGAGCGACACGCCTGAGCGCCTGAAGGTGCTGGTCAAGGAGAAGATCGGCGACTCCGGGGTGAAACTGCTGGAAGAGCACTTCGACGTGGACCTTGGCGTCGACTGGTCAGATGAGGAGCTGCGCGAGCGGATCGGTGCCTACCACGGCATCGTGATCCGCTCCGCCACGAAGATGACCGCCGATCTGATTGGCGCCGCCACCAACCTGCGTGCAATCGGGCGCGCCGGGGTGGGAGTCGACAACGTCGACGTGCCCGCCGCCACTCAGCGGGGGATCGTGGTCGCCAACGCCCCCCAGTCAAACGTGGTGACCGCCGCCGAGCACACGATGGCGATGCTGCTGGCGCTCGCCCGCAACATTCCCCAGGCGCACGCCTCGCTCACGAGCGGCAAGTGGGAGCGCTCCAAGTTCTCCGGCGTCGAGCTGTATGAGAAGACGCTTGGGATTATTGGCTTCGGGCGCATCGGACAGCTTGTCGCGCAACGCGCGAAGGGTTTTGGGATGCGCGTGCTCGCGTTCGACCCGTTCGTCAGTGCCGAGCGCTACCGCGAGCTGGGGGTCGAGAAGGCAGCCAACAGCGACGAGGTGTGCGAGCAGGCCGACTTCATCACGATCCACCTGCCAAAGACGCCCGAGACCGAAGGCTGGCTGAACGCCGAACAGTTCGCGAAGATGCGCGACGGCGTGCGCATCCTCAACGTGGCGCGCGGCGGGCTGATCGACGACGCGGCGCTGAAGGACGCGCTTGACTCCGGCAAGGTGGGGGGCGCCGCGCTTGACGTGTTCCCATCCGAGCCGATCACCGAGTACCCGTTGTTCGAGGGCTATCCCAACGTGGTCGTCACTCCACACCTCGGCGCCTCCACGGCTGAGGCCACCGACCGTGCCGGCTTTCAGAGCGCCGAGCAGGTCGTTGCCGCGCTCACCGGCGGTGTCGTGTCCACCGCGGTCAACATCCCCGCGATCGGGGCGGAGGACATGGAGGTGCTGGGACCGTTCCTGCCGCTCGCACGCCGGCTCGGACGCTTGGCGATGACGCTTGCCGAGGGCTCTTCGGTGGAGCGCATCGAGGCGGCGTTCATGGGACGCATCGCCGACTTCGACACGCGCCTGCTCTCCCTCGCGGTGATCGAGGGGGCGCTTGAGGGGCGCACCGAGGAGCAGGTCAACCTCGTCAACGCGCCCTCGATGGCCGCCCAGCGCGGAATCGTGGTCGAGGAGAAGTCTGTCTCTGAGGCGCAGGACTTCAACGAGCTGATCCGCGTCACCGTCGTCGCCGGCGGCGAGAAGGTCGCGGTCGCCGGTACCGGCATCGGCCCCAACCGCATTCCCCACCTGGTCGAGGTGCAGGGCCGGCGCCTCACAATCGAGCTCACCCCGTTCGTGACGGTCTTTCGCTACGCCGACCTGCCGGGGATGATCGGGCGCGTCGGCACGATCTTCGGCGGTCACGGCATCAACATCTCATCCGCGGCGATCGGCCACACGCCAGACGGCGACGAGCAGCGACTCGCGGCGATGGTTGTCACAACCGACGTTCCCGTGCCGTCTGAGGTCGTCGATGAGATCGTCGCCTCAGAGGGGTTCGTCGCCGGTTGGGCGGTCGTGCTCAGCTGAGCGTCTGAGCAAAGCCGGCTGTCGGCTATTCGTCCCATAGTCGTGCGAACATATGTTCGGTGACTTCTACCGGCTCAAACCTCAACCGCGGTCCATTGCTCCCACGATGGCGTGGTTGGCTCATCCTGATCCCCGGCATCTTCATAGCCGGCTTTGTTGCGAGCGTTCTCCACGGGGTGCCGGCCAAGTTGCCGGGCGTGGCGCTTGGCTTCCCGGTGCTTCTCGATCTCGAGCGGGCGGGCGCTGTACTTGCTGTGGCAGCCGTCGTGTCGATCTTCGCCTATATGACGTCGCTCGGCCATCTGCCCAGTCAGGTCGGCAATGTCATCGGATACCCGGCCGCCGACCGACAGCACGAGCTCGAGCGATGGACCGAAGAACTCGACCAGCGAATCGAGCAGCGACTCGCCCCACTTGAGGAAGGCCAGCGGGTGAGCGACGAGATGCTACCGATCATCACGGAGCAGTTGTCTGTGCTCAACTGTCGCGTGCGCGAGATCGGACGGCCTGAATGACTACACTCGATCCCATGGCGACACGCGCGGAGCCGTCCCCACTGGAGCGTCTACAGGCATTGGTCCAGGAGCGGTCTAGTCAGGCGCGCGAGTGGCGCGTGAAGCTGCCGATTCTACGCGCCCAGTCTGCGGCAACTTCGTTCAAGCTGGGAGAGCTTGCCCGGACGCTGCCGACTGCTTCCATCCCTGAGCGCGGGTATGCCGATGTTGTGCTTGCCGCTCCTAATAAGGAATGGGCCGAAGATGTTGCCAGTCGGTTGCGTGACTCCCTTCCTGTGGGTGCGCAAATCGAGTTGGGATCCACTGCCGAGCCTCTGCGGGACGGTCAGTCATTGACCGGCTTCACGATCCGCTGTCAGGTCTCTCTTCCGGGGACGCCAGGAGCCACGGTAACTAGACGAGTGCGCGCAGCGCTCGCCAGTATGGATGGTCTTGAGATTGACTACAGCGAGTCGCTCGATCTCGTAGTCGTTGCGCCCCTGGGCTGAGACGGCACTTGCCACGGAATGGTCGCCTCGGGCGTTGTGGCCATGAAGATAAGTTACGAGTGGCTTGGGACTCTCATGATGTCGAAGAAGCGCGCGGCCCACCAGCACGACCTACTTGGGGCACGACTTGTGTCGGGCGCGCGACGCCTCGCGACGCCCGACACAGATGCTACCCTCCCT
>JBAWFB010000130.1:0-2439 GCA_049591495.1 Solirubrobacteraceae bacterium | reverse complement strand
CATCTACACCTCCCAAGAGGACCTCGGCGAACAAGGCATCGACCGCGCTCCGATCGACCGGCTCGCCGAGACGATCAGCGAAACCAACGCCAAGCACCCCAGCATCACGACCCCCCTGGCGGAGCGTGCGGGAGTGTCAGATTAACGGTGGATGTGCTTGGTGGGTTTAGTTGATTCTTCCTTCGAACGCTGTCGCGAACGCGTTGAGAGCGGGCTTCCATCTCATTGCCCAGCGTGCCCTGCCCTTTCCTGTGGGGTCGAGAGCCCGGGTGACGAGGTAGAGGCACTTCAGCGCGGCCGTGTCGTTCGGGAAATGCCCTCTGGCGCGGACGGCGCGTCGGTAGCGGGCGTTGATCGACTCGATCGCGTTCGTTGAGCAGATCACGCGCCGGATCTCGACGTCGTAGTCCAGGAACGGGATGAACTCGCTCCAGGCGTTCTCCCAGAGCTTGCTGATCGCCGGGTATTGTTTGCCCCACTTCGCGTCGAACTCGGCGAAGCGCTCCCTCGCGGCTGCCTCTGACGGCGCGGTGTAGACGGGTCTGAGGTCGCGGCTCATCTCGTCCCAGTACCTGCGTGAGGCGAACCTGAACGTGTTGCGGATCAGGTGGATCACACACGCTTGGACGGTCGCGAGCTCCCAGGTCGCGGTGATCGCCTCCGGCAAGCCCTTCAGCCCGTCGCAGACCGCGATGCAGACATCTTGGACGCCGCGGTTCTTGATCTCGGTGAACACGCTCAGCCAAAACTTCGCGCCCTCCCCACCATCACCAGCCCAGAGCCCAAGGATGTCACGCTCGCCCTCGACGGTCACACCGATCACCACATAGACCGGCTTGTTGGTGACCTGCCCGTCACGAACCTTGACGACCATCGCGTCGATAAAGATCACCGGGTAGATCTTCTCCAGTGGCCGGCTGAGCCATTCCGTCATCTCGCCCGTGACCTTCTCGGTGATCCGGCTAACCGTGTCCTTGGAGACCCTGGCGCCATAGACCTCCTGGAAATGCGCCGAGATCTCCCCGGTCGTCAACCCACGCGCCGTGAGCGAGAGCACAATCTCATCGACCCCGGTGAGCCGGCGCTGACGCTTCTTGACGATCTGCGGCTCGAACGTCGACTCGGTATCCCGCGGCACCTCGATCTCGACCGGGCCGATCTCCGTCAGCACCGTCTTTGAGCGCGTACCGTTACGGCTGTTCCCGCTATTACGTCCCACGGGGTCGTGCTTCTCATAGCCGAGGTGCTCCTCCATCTCCGCGTCCAGCGCGGTCTCGAGCACGTTCTTAGTCAGCTGGCCCAGCAAACCGCCAGGGCCAACCAGCTCGATGTTCTGCTCCTTCGCCTGCTCCAGCAGCTGCTCAGCAAGCTCCTTCTGATCGATCGTATTCGTAGTCATGGGCTCGATCATCTCGGCCGCATCGGTCGACTCCGCTAGCTCCGTCATGGTCCATCCCTTCGGTCAGACCAAGCCAGATCCACCGTTAATCAGACACTCCCCGGCAGACCGCTTGCGCGAAGCAAAGCGGGAGCACCTGCCTTGATGCGCTTCAGTGCTCGTGCTCGTCCTATGCATAAGCGAGAACTGCGTCCGCCGATGCGCTCGCAATCACGCGAGAGCAGCCACTTCGATCAGAGCTGCGGCGTCGCTAGTCCGCGCGCGCGGCGCGGCGTGGTGTGCGCTGTTTGCTTTGGCTGACGTCTAGAACGTGTTCGGCGAGCTCACGTGCGGCCTTGGCTGGGTGTGTTTCGGGCCGCGTGACGGCGTGAACGAGGACGCCGTCGATCAGCAGCAGGAGCTGGTCGGCGGCGCGGTCTGGTGTTGGATGTCCGAGCGCTTGCAGCTCGCTCGCGAAAAGTGTGTGCAGGCGCTGCTTGTAGGCGCGGGTCTCGGCGTGGGCGGGATGGTCGGGGTCGGTGAGGGATAGGTCGGCCGCGGTGTAGCGGCAGCCGTGGAAGCGCTTGGAGGATGTCGTCTGCTCGAGCGCATCGAAGACGGCCAGCAGCCGTTGCCGCGGATCCTCTCCGCCTGAGTCGAGCGCGTCGCAGTAGCGCTGCACGTCGACGTCTGCGGTGGAGCACAGCGTCTCTGCGATCAGCCCTTCCTTCCCTCCGAAGTGTTGGTAGAGCGAGCGGCGTGCGACGCCGGCGTCCTCGAGGATCGCGTCGACGCCGACCGTCACGCCGTGGGTGTAGGTGAGCTCGCGCGCGCTATCGAGCAGTCGCTCGCGTGGACCTGGCTTGGCCTGTGTGCTCATGCAAGAAAGTCTGGCAGATCCTTGACAGTAGATCAACCAGGTGATCTACTCTCGACTGTAGACCGCCCGTTCTATCTACTAGGGATCGTCCCGGGCGACGATGAGAGGAAGACCGGCATGGGTGCGCTAGATCAGAAGGTTGCTGTTATCACGGGTGCGACGAGCGGGATCGGTGCCAGCG
>JBAWFB010000129.1:0-1576 GCA_049591495.1 Solirubrobacteraceae bacterium | reverse complement strand
GATTTCAGGTTTTGGCGAATGGCTTTCTCCAGCTTTGCTGATTCAGCAAATTGTTCTTCCAGCGTCGCGGTGAGCCGTTTCATCTTTTGCTCGAACGGTTCGCCGTCATCTTCCACATCCGCCGCGCCCACGTAGCGGCCGGGCGTCAGCACAAAATCGTGCGTGCGGATTTCTTCGAGCTTTACGGATTTGCAGAAGCCGGGCTGGTCTGCATAGGACGGATGGGGCTTCTGCGACGGATGTTTGCTGCGCCACGCATGATAGGTTTCCGCAATTTTGGAGACTTCTTCGGCGGTGAGTTCCCGGTGGATGCGGTCAATGAGCACGCCCATTTTCCGCGCGTCAATGAACAGTGTTTCGCCGCGTCGGTCACGTCGCTTGGAATTCTTTTTGTCGCGGGCCAGAAACCAAAGGCAGACGGGAATTTGCGTGGTGAAAAACAATTGGCCGGGCAGCGCCACAATGCAATCCACGAGGTCGGCTTCGATGATGGCTTTGCGAATCTCGCCTTCGTTCGAGGTCTGCGTGGACATTGAACCGTTGGCCATGACGAATCCCGCCACGCCCACGGGCGAGAGGTGATGGAGGAAATGTTGAATCCACGCGTAGTTGGCGTTGTTCACGGGCGGCATCCCGAATTTCCAGCGCACGTCCTGTCGCAGATGTTCGCCGCCCCAATCGCTCATGTTGAACGGCGGGTTGGCGAGAATGAAATCGGCCTTGAGGTCGGGATGCAAATCGGTGCGGAAACTGTCGGCGTTGCGCGGGCCGAGATTGGCGTCAATGCCGCGAATGGCGAGATTCATCCGCGCCAGTTTCCAGGTGGTGTAGTTGGATTCCTGCCCATAGACCGCGATGTCGCCGACGCGTCCGCCGTGTTCTTCCACGAATTTTTCCGATTGCACGAACATGCCGCCCGAACCGCAGCACGGGTCGAACACGCGGCCTTTGAACGGCTCAAGCATGGAGACGAGCACCTGCACGACGGATTGCGGGGTGTAGAACTCGCCGCCGCCCTTGCCTTCCGCGCTGGCGAATTTGCCGAGAAAGTATTCATAGACGCGCCCGAGCACGTCCTTGGATTTCGCCGCCGATTGGTTGAAGCCGATGTTGCTGATGATGTCCACGAGTCCGCCGAGCCGGACTTTATCGAGGCTGGGCCGGGCGTAATCGCGGGGCAGCACGCCTTTGAGCGTGGGGTTCTCGCGCTCAATCGCGCCCATCGCATCGTCAATCACCTTGCCGATCTCCGGCGATTTGGCTTTGGCGTTGATGGTGTGCCAGCGGGCTTCGGGCGGCAGCCAGAAGACATTCGAGGCGATATATTGGTCGCGTTCGTCGGCGGCTTCGGGACGTTGCGCTGCGTCTTTGATAAAATCGTCGCTTTTGGGATCGGCGAAACCCAGGAGAAGTTGTTCGCGCTTTTCCTCGTAAGCGTCGGAGATGTATTTGAGGAAGATGAGGCCGAGGACGACGTGTTTGTATTCCGAAGCGTCCATGTGCCCGCGCATTTTGTCAGCGGCGGCCCAGAGCTGGGCCTCGAAGTTGAGGCCGGAGTCGTTGGTTGGTTTGTTTC
>JBAWFB010000128.1:0-16711 GCA_049591495.1 Solirubrobacteraceae bacterium | reverse complement strand
TCGCGGCCTGCCCGCTCTGCGCTCTCCCACGGAAGCCCCAGCGTCCGATACCCAGCGACGCTAAACACACCACCGGACCGAACCACCACAGCCACCGCACCCACCATTCTCATACCGGTATGTCAAGTCTGGTTCGCATTTTGCGAGGTTCTGCGTGGGTGCCGGTTTCGCGTTTGGCTTCTACACTTCGTCGATGCCCAGGACTGCGCTCGTGTCTGCCGAGATCTCCCTGCCAGGCCGTCCAGAGGCGTTGAGAGTTCGTGAGCGGATTGCCGCGCTTGCCGATGTCGTGGATGTCGTCGGGCTTACCGACAATCACGCAGGACAGGCACGAATGTCCCCGCTGGCCGCGGTAGCGCTCGCGCGGGAGCAGGGCGTCTCGACCATCGTCCACGTGTCGTGCCGCGATCGCAACCGGCTGGCGCTGCAGTCGCAGGTCGTCGGCGCGGCGGCCCTGGGGTCGGAGGGTGTTCTTTGCCTTTATGGGGATCCCGTCGGTGAGACACCGCGCGTGAAGGACATGACCGCCACCGAGCTCATCAGCGCGGCAAGGCAGTGGGCCGAGCCGCACGACTTGGCAGTCGGAGCCGTCGTGAATCCATTTGCGGTCGACCAGGATCGCGAGCTCCGACTGCTCGAGCGGAAGGTCCTCGCGGGCGTCGAGTACGTCCAGTCGCAGATGGTCTTTGACGTTGACGCGCTCGCTGCCTTTCTGGAGCGTGCTGCAGACCTGCTCCACGGGGTTCGCTTCTACGCCGGGATAGCACTGCTCCGCGATGAGCAGATGGCAGACCGTGCCCGGAAGCTCCCTGGAACGCTGATCTCGGACGATGCAGTTCGTCGCATCGCCGCAGGCGGCGGGATGGAGTTCGCTCAGGAACTCGCGCTACAGCTTGCCGAAATGTCGGCTGTCGATGCACTACATATCTTCCCGCTCGGAGCAGAGGCTGCAACACGACCCATTGCTGCGGCCTTCCGGAGCGCTCGCGGAGCAGGCGCGCGCGCCCACTGAGCAGACGACTAGCGCTCTGGTGGACATGCCCACACGCCTTATCACGCTTCGCTATTGAGCAATCGGATCGTCGCTACGTCGTCGTGATGTCCACTGAGAAGCCGGTGGTAACGGCGGGCGAGGTGGCGCTTGAGGCAACGCATCGCCTCGATGCGAGTCTTGCCCTCGACTTCCTTGCGGGCTAGGTAGGCGCGGGTCTCGGGATCGATGCGGCCACGAGTGATCGCGATGATGTGCAGTGCTCGGTTGAGCTGGCGATTGCCACCGCGATCGAGACGGTGCCGGTCCTGTCGTCCGGGAGAGACGGGGACTGGCGCGACGCCGGCTATACGAGCGAAGTGGGCGTCGCTCTTGAAGCGCTCCGCGCCGGCCGGTCTGTCCGATCAAGATGGCCGCAGTGAGGGGGCCACAGCCGGTCTCGGCGAGCAGCTCGGGCAGGCGCGAGCGGATCAAGTCGCGTAGTTCGCGCTTGAGAGACTCAGCCTCCGCGTGAGCACCTCGATCCGTTTGACCTGTTGGCGGGCGATCCGCACCCGGGCGGTCTGAGACATCGCCCGCAGTCGCCGAGTGATGCGCTGTTAGCATCACAGACAGTGTCAATCGTTCTGCGGTACCCCTCGACCCGCCACGGCGGGTCGAGTTGCATCTTGGGGGACCTCAGTAGCGCGCGAGTGTGATCGCCATGTTGTCCTGGATCGTGTGCGCCTCGTCGGTTTCGATGCCGTCGTTGAAGAACGCGAACGCAAGGATGTTGCCGTTCGCCGCCTGGCAGTAGCCGGCTAGATTCGACACCCCGTTCAGCGTGCCGGTCTTCGCCTGGCAGCGTCCGTCGGCTGGGGTGTTGCGCATTCGTTCTGAGAGCGTGCCGGTCTGCCCGGCGACGGCGAGATCGTCGCGCAGGGTCGTGCCGAGCGGGTTGTGGGCGAGCGCGGTGAGCAATGTCACGATCTGCTCTGGTGTGGTGTGGTCGTAGTGCGACAGCCCCGAGCCATCGATCAGGTAGGGGTGCAAACCGAACACGCGCGCGATCGTGGAGCGCACGACGGCCGCGCCCGCGGCTGTGGTGCCGGCGCCGCCGTAGCGGGCGCCGAGATCCTTCAGCAGCGACTCGGCGAAGTAGTTGTCCGAGGGGGGCAGCGTCAGCCCTAGCAGCGTGGCGAGTGTGGGGGAGTTGGCGGTGGCGATCGTGGTCGCTGCGGGCGGGGTGGTGGCTGCGGTACCGCTGTGCACGCTCACCCCCTCGGCTCGCAGGGCCCCGCGGAGCTCCAGCGCGGCATAGGCCGCGGGGGCGTGGGGTCCCTGCTCGGAGCCCATTTCGCCGCGATTGAACTCCAGCGCGCTGAGGTTGCCTTCGAGTTCGGGGTCGGGCGCGTAGTTGCTGTAGGGGTCGCCGCGCAGCGAGTCCCAATAGGACTCGTCGCCGTCGACGCTGCCGGTGACGCTGCGGATGCCGGCAGCCTTCACAAGCGCAGCGAGCGCGGAGATGCTGGTGCCCTGCCCGCCGTAGCGGCTGTCGATGAACGCTGTGCTGCCAAACGTAGGGTCGCCACCCCCACGCAGATACAGGTTGCCTTCCCAACGGCCGTCAGGACCGAGATGTCCCATCCCGAGCACGCTCGTCGACAGCGTCGCGGTCGGGCCCATCAGCTCGAGTGCGGTGGTGGCGGTGTAGAGCTTCTCCACTGAGGCCGGCGGATGGGGGACTTCCGCGTGCGCAGAAAACAGCGGCGTTGCTGTTGTCAGGTCGTAGACGTAGGCTCCCGACTGTGATCCCGCGATCATCATCTCATGGCCCAGCTGCCGATCGAGCGCGCCCTGGGCGCTCGACGCGGCGCTCGCAGCGCTCGCCGGCAAGCTGGCGCAGGCGATCATGAGGAGAGCTGTGACCGTGCGTCGAAGTGTGAGTGAGCTCATGCTGTCCGGTAACCCTACGTACAATCAGTGGTCATGGGCGAGGTTGTCAACTTGAAAGCGGCCGCCAAGGGCGGCTCGGGCTCTACAACACGGTCCACCGCCAAGCGGAGCGGTACCGCGAGAACGACCCGGCGTCAGCCGCAATCCAAAAAGACAGCGCTGGTGCTCGGCGGCGGCGGTTTCACCGGCGGTGTGTATGAGATCGGGGCTCTACGTGCGCTCGACCTGCTGTCGGCCAACCGCACGATCAACCAGTTCGATGTCTACGTGGGCACCTCCGCGGGCGCGTTCGTGGCGTCGCTGTGCGCCAATGGCGTCACGCCCGAGGAGATGATGCGGGTTGTCACCCACCAGGGGCCGCAGGCCTTCAGGGACATCGATCTGGGCGACCTGCTGCGCTTGAACCTGCCGGAGATTGCCCGCACCGGTGTGCGACTGCCACTGAAGGTGGTCTCGCTCGCGCGTCAGGTTCTCACCCATCGAGGGCAGGTGTCCCTGATCGACGTCCTGCTGGGGCTGGCCGAGGCGTTGCCAACGGGCGCCTATACCGGTGAGGGGATCGAGCGCTATCTCGGCAGGGTGCTTGCCGAGGACGGGCGCACCAACGACTTCCGCGAGCTGGGCAACGAGCTGTATTTGGCGGCCACCGATCTCGACACCTGCGAGCGCGTCGTGTTCGGTGCACCGGGCTTCGACGAGGTGCCGATCTCAACGGCGGTGCGTGCGTCGGGCGCGCTGCCGATGGTCTATGCCCCAGTGACGGTGGGCGACCGCGAGCTGATCGACGGTGGCATCGTGTCGACCACCAACCTCGACATCGCGGTGCGCGCGGGTGCGAGCCTGGTGATCGTGATCAACCCGATCGTGCCGTATGTAAACGACTCGCTCGCGAGCGCCGATTCGACGACAGGGAGCGCTCCGCGGAGGATCTCCGACATGGGCTTCTCAAAGATCGGCTACCAGGCGTTCAAGCTGCTCGGCTATCGGCGCCTGCACGAGCTGGCCAGTAAGTGGGAGGACCGCTATCCGGGCGTCGACATCGTGTTGATCGAGCCTGAGCTGACCGATTCGCTGATGTTCGAGACCTCGATCATGAGCTTCTCCTCGCGCATCGAGATAGCCCGCCACGGCTTCCAGTCGGTCACTCGTCATCTGCTCAACGAGTATGAGCGCTACAGCGAGATCTGGGAGCGCCACGGCATCCACATCTCCGAGCGGCGCGTGCGCAAGGTGGTGAGCCACTTCGAGGCCGAAGAGGAGCAGGTTGGCGCGTGGCGCAAAATCCTCGAAGGCACCACGGGCGCGCTGTTGCGCCAGTCGGGGTCGGCCGGTTAGACGAGCGCCCGCTCAAGCGCGCTCAGCAGACGTGTGGAGGCGGCCTCGTTGTGGATCGCGATCCGCACGTGGCGCGGCTCGCCGAGCGCGTCGCCGGCGGCCACAAGCACGCCGGTGCGTGCCAGACGCGTGGCCAGCTCGCCGCCGTCGATGGTGGGGTGGGCGACCCACAGGAAGTTGGCCTGGCTGTCAGACACCTCGAAGTGGCGCTGGCGCAGAGCGGTGATCAGTCGGGCCCGCTCGCGCGCGACTGAATGCACTCGCTTGGCGAGTAGCTCCGAGCAGCTGCGTAGCGCCTCGAGCGCCCCCGCCTGAGAGATCTCGCTGACTCCGAGGTCGGGTTCGAGCTCGGCGAGCAGGTTCTCCGCGCCGGGTCCCCCAATTGCGTAGCCGCAGCGCAATCCCGCAAGGCCCCATGCCTTGGAGAAGCTGCGGAACACCAGCAATCGAGAGTGGCTCTCGAGCAACGCGATCGAACTGTTGGTGGGCTGAGCGTCGGAGAACTCCACGAGCGACTCGTCCAGCAGCACGGCGACACCCTCCGGCAGGCCCGCCAGCAGTCGTTCGAGCTCAGCTGTGGCCAGCAGCTCTCCGGTGGGATCGTTGGGGCTAGCGAGCGCCACGACTCGCGTGTTGGCGCCGACCGCCTCCAGTAGTGAGTCCACGTCGCCGCTGACCGGCACGGCGCGGCCGTGGGCGCGGCGCGCCATGATCGGGAACAGCGGATATGAGGGCCACGAGGTGATCAGCTCCTGACCCGGCTCGATCAGGGCGCGGGTGGCGGCGCTCAACAGCTCGGCCGACCCGTTGCCGACGATCAGCCGCCCCGAGTCCACATCGTGCAGCTCGGCGAGCTTGCGACGCAGCTGCGATCCGCGCATGTGCGGATAGCGCTGCATGCCGCGGCGTGCCACGAATGTGATCGCGCTGACGATGTCGGGGTGGGGCAGGTCGGGCCAGGTGGTTTGCGAGAGGTCGAGCGTGACCATCCGCGTGAGCGCCTTGCGTTTGCGCTCGGCGGCCTCCTCGCGTAGACCGCTGTTGACCTCCTCCTCGCTGAGGCCCTCGAACTGCTTGTAGTAGTCGAGTAGGCCCACGACCTAGCCTTTGCTGTTGCGTGAAGGATTGCCTCCACTCACGGCTGGCTGCTCAGGGTGGTTTTCGCCTGCGCGTGCGTGATGGGCTCGGCTCACTGTTGGCCGCCCGGAGTGACGCTCGACCCCGGTCCGTGGATCACGACGAACCACAGCGAGAACGCCAGCGCGCAGATGGCTGCCGTCGCCCCAAACACCCGACCGAGCACGCCCGAGCGCTGGTCATACCCAGCGGCGCGTCGTACGAGGATCCACGCATTGTCGAGCCGCCGCAGGATCATCAACGTGCCGAACAGCAGCACAAACAGCGACACCAGCGCTATCAGAATCGCAAAGCTGATGCTGCCCGTCAGATAGTTCATCTGCGCACTGATCCACAGGCACGCGATCGGAATCGGACCCCAGCACAACAGGCTGCCCACGACCATCGCGACGAACAACAGGTTGGCAAAACGGCGGTCGATTCGCTGCCTGGCGTTGCTGCCGCGCTTGGGCAGCGCACGGAAGCGAATAGGTGCCGTGCCAGGTCTGCGGCCTACGAAGAGCCCGCCGTTGTCGCTGGGGTCGGAGCGCATCGAACTCTATGTTCGCAGCTAAACGCCGGTCCCCGTGTGCCAAGGCGAACTGCCTTGCTTGTCCAGGCGATGCCGCCGGGCTCTGCGTACCCCATCAGATGGTCTCTTTGCGGCGCGTTGCATCCCCATGCAGTAAGAAGCTACCGTAGTAGGAAGATGTCTGCAAGCTCCCCTTCGACCAGGCACGCCCGCCGGCCTCGCGCTGCCTACCTCGGCCCCGAGCGGCGCAGACCGCAGATTCTCGACGTCGCGCTGGAGTTGTTTCTCGAACGGGGCTACAAGGGAACATCGATGGACGCGGTCGCGCACGCCGCGGGTGTCACCAAGCCTGTTGTGTACGACTGCTTCAAGAGCAAGGCTGAGCTTTTTGGCGCTCTGTTGGACCAGGAGGAGCAGCGGATGCTGGCCCAATTCAGCACGGCACTTGCTTCGGGCGCCCGGTCGAGAGACGCACGAACGATGCTGATTGCGGGGTTCACCTCGATGTTGCGTGCTGTGATGGACACTCCTGGGGCCTACCGGATCGCGCTGCTCGGCGAGAGCGATGTCGAGGCTGTCATCGACGCGCGGGTGCGCCATGGGCGAAGTCAGCAGATCGCGGCGACCGCCGAGGTAGCTCGCTCCTGGCTGCAAGGACGTGTCCCTGCGGATCGGCTCGACGCGATTGCGCAATTCGTCGGGCAAACCCTTATCGGCATCGGCGAGGCCGGTGTGCGCACGATGCTCGCCGCGCCGGAGGACTGGAGTCCCGAGAGGCTTGGCAGCGTATTGGGAGAGCTCGCCGTCAGTGGATACTCGGCTCTCCTGCAAATCACACCCAACCCGGCCGGCAGCACAGCAGGATCGGCGGACGGGAGTCTGTCGATCCCATCTCCACATGGGGCTCCCTCCGCGGGTGGGCCGGCAAAGCGAGTCAGCTCGCGTACAGCGCCTCGAGCACGTCGGCGTACTTCTCCGCCACCACATTCCGCTTGACCTTCAGGGTGGGTGTCAGCTCGCCGGTCTCCTGTGTGAGGTCGTGCGGGAGGATCACGAACTTCTTGACCTGCTCCACCGGCGCGTAGCGACGGTTGGCGCGGTCTACCTGCTCGCCGATCATCTCTCGTACTGCCGACTCCTCACATAGCTGCGCGGTGTCCTCGGGGAGGTTGTGCTCGCGTGCGTACCCCGCGATCTCTTCCTCGTCGAGGGTGATCAGCACGACCGGGTAGGGGCGCTGGTCGCCGTGCATCACCGCCTGGGAGATCCAACGGCACTGCTTGAGGTCGTTCTCGAGGTTGGCGGGCGTGATGTTCTTGCCACCAGCGGTGATGATGATGTCCTTCTTGCGCCCGGTGATCGACAGGAACCCGTCCTCGTCGAGCGAGCCGAGATCGCCGGTGTGCAGCCACCCATCCTCCACCGAGCCGAAGGAGGCGTCGGCGTTGTTGTGGTAGCCCTGGAAGATGTTGGGTCCCTTGATCAGCACCTCGCCGTCCTCGGCGATCTTGACCTCGACACCGGGGAATGGTCGGCCGACGGTGCCGAACTTGTGGTCCTCTACGGTGCACACGGTGGCGGCGGTGGCGGTCTCGGTCATGCCGTAGCCCTCCAGCACCGGCACCCCGGCGGCCCAGAAGAATTCGAGGATCTCCTTGGCGATCGGCGCGGCGCCGGTGACGGCGTGGCGGACGTTGCCGCCGAAGATCGCGCGCACGTTCTTGAACAGCTTCTCGTCGGCCTCGTCAAAGGGCGCCTGCAGCTCCGGCGGGACCTCTTCGCCGGCTGCCTGCATGTTGCGCACCTTCTTGCCGAGCTCGATCGCCTTCTGTGAGCGCTCCTGCTCCTCGGGCGGCTGGGCTTCAAGGGTGGCGTTGGCGAGCGTGTAGATCTTCTCGAAGATGCGCGGCACCGAAGGCAGGTAGGTCGGTTTGACCTCGATCAGCTCGCCCACGATCTGCTTGGTGTCGCCACCGAAGTAGGCGATCGTGGCGCCGAGGTCGAACGCGCCCAGCTGAATCAGCAGCGCGAACGCGTGGGCGAGGGGCAGGAAGAGGTAGATCACCTCGTCGTCCTCGATCTGGCCCACGCTGCGCAGCATGTCCATCATCGAGGCGTAGTTGCCGTGGCTCAGCACGCACCCCTTCGGTGGGCCGGTAGTACCGGAGGTGTAGATGAACGTGAACGAGTCCTCCGGGCGCACCGCTTGGCGGCGTGCCTGCAGCTCGGATGCGTCGCGGGCGCGCCCTCGCTCGCGCACTTCGTCAAGTGTGATCGTCTGGAGCGGCGACTCACCGCTCGACGGATCCATCACGATGATGGTTCGCAGGTTCGGCACCTGATCGCGGATCTCCGCGATCTTCGCGAGCTGCGCATCGTCCTCGCACACGATCGCGGTGGCGCCAGAGTCGGAGATCACCCACAGGCACTCCTCGGGCGAGTTGGTCTGGTAGATCGGCACCACCACCGCGCCGGTCGATGTGATCGCCATGTCTGCGTAGGACCACTCGGGGCGGGTGTTGGCGAGAATGCACACCCGCTCACCCGCTTCGACACCCAAGTCGATCAGGCCGAGCCCGATCTCCTCGACGATGCCCGCCAGCTGCTTGTAGCTGACGTCCTGCCACGCGCCGTCGTGCTTGTAGCGCACGGCGGGGTGATCGGCGTGCTCAGCCGCCGCCCGCGTGATCAGCTCGGCGACTGTGTGCGACCCCGTGGTGGACTCTGTGGCGCTGGCCTCCATGGAACGAATCTCCTCCTCGATGACCCCGATGGACTCTTGAATCTTACGCCTTTATGTGCCGTTGGTCTCGAATAGTGGATTGTCGCCATGAGCTGGCTCTCGTCTTTACGGTCCTTGACGATCGCTAGATCGGGTTGGGGACGTCGATGAACACGTGCCGCACGTCGAAGCGCTCGCTGAGGTGCTCGCCGAGGCGTCGCACGCCAAACGTCTCGGTGGCGTAGTGGCCGGCCGCGATGAAATGGGTGGAGGTCTCGCGCGCCTGGGTCATCACCCGCTCTGTGGGCTCGCCCGTAAGGAAGGCATCGGCGCCGGCCGCCACAGCCTCGTCGAGGTAGTTGGCGCCACCGCCCGACACGATCCCCACGCTGCGCACGCGTGCGGGACCCGCGTCGAAGATCAGCGGCTCACGCGCGGTGAGGCTCGTTACTCGCGCAAACAGGGTGGCGGCCTCTATGCCGTCGCCGGGGAAGCGTGCAATAAAGCCGATCGATTGGCCCTCGTGGGGGGCGAATGGCTGCAACTCCTCGGCGCCAAGCGCGCGCGCTATCAATGCGTTGTTGCCGAGAGTTGGGTGGGCGTCGAGTGGGAGGTGGTAGGCGGCGAGACTGATGTTGGCGTCGAACAGCAGCTGCAGCCGGCGCTTCATGGGCGCGTCGATAGGCGCGGGGCGGGAGCCCCAGAAGATGCCGTGGTGCACCACCAGTAGGTTGGCTTGGGCGGTTATGGCTCGCTCGAACAGCTCCGCGCTCGCGCTGACGCCGGTGGCGACGGTGGCGATCTCCGCGCACCCCGGCACCTGCAGGCCATTGGGGCAGTAATCGTGGAAACACTGGGGCTCCAGCAGGCGGTCGAGCTCGGCGATGACTTCGGGGAGCGCGCAGGGCATGGGTGCGAGCCTACAGAGCAAAGGGTGGGCCCGCCCGAGGCACGTCGAGGACGTCGCGAGGCCGGCGGGCGCGGTATGGGATACTGCGGTCTGCGTCGGGGCGTGGCGCAGCCTGGTAGCGCGCGCCGTTCGGGTCGGCGAGGTCCCCGGTTCGAATCCGGGCGCCCCGATATTTATTTGGGTCTTCTCTGAAGGAAGGTCGTTTCGGGAGGCTCGCGGTACAGCCCCGTCGGACTGGCTTTTGGAGGGTGCTGCCCCGTCTCATCCGGATGCTGGGGTACGCAGGTGGATTATGTGGCGCTACGCTTGGAAAGCGTCGATTTACTGGGCTTGCGGACGGTCGCTTGGGCTAGCGTGCGGTCGAACATTTGCAGAACTATTGCGGTGCCCGGGCGGTTCTTTTGTGGAGCTATTGCAGCCGGACAGCAAGCATGGTGCCCAGGTTGAAGTGGCGGGGAGGCGCCGTCGCGAGCACCCTTGGTCGCAGACGCCTTTTCGCACGCTCAGGGGCTACTAGCCTCACGTGTGCGCGAGCTCGCACCATCTGACCGATAATCGAGTAGTGCTCACCGCCGACTACACGATCCTGACGCTCCCACCCGAGCCCATCCTCTCACTGCGTGAGGGCTTTGCCGGGAGTGCCGAGCAGGCCTTCGAGCAGGCGCGTATGGAGACGGCCGGGCTGACGCCGCAGGAAGCGGCACAGCTCGCGTCCAGTGAGGAGTACGTGATTGCCGAGCATCTGCCGATCACGCTGATCGAGCCGATCGCCTCGGCTGTTTGCGAAGTGCCGGCGGCACCCGGAAGTACCTGGGGTCTGGAGGTGACGGGCGTCGGTGGGTGCCCCCTCACGGGCGAGGGGATCACTGTCGCGGTGCTGGACACGGGCATCGACGCGGTGCACCCAGCTTTCGTCGACATCGAGGTCGTGGAGGAGGACTTCACAGGCGCGGGCGGTGGCGACCCGAACGGCCACGGCACCCACTGCGCGGGAACGATCGCGGGCGCGGAGGTCAACGGCTACCGCTTCGGTATTGCGCCGGGCGTCGAGCGGCTGCTCGCGGGCAAGGTGCTCGGCCCGGGCGCGTCGAGCGGCTCGCTGGCCCGCGCGATCCCGTGGGCGTGCGAGAACGGAGCTGACGTGATCTCGATGTCATTGGGCATCGACTTCCCGGGCGCTGTCGCGAACTGGGTGGCGCGCGGCATGCCACTCCAGGCGGCGACTTCGCAGGCGCTGCGTTCCTACGTCGAAAACGTGCGGCTGTTCGATGCGCTCGCCGCGATTGTCTCCAACCCTCTGACCAGCACTGGCGCAGGCCTGCTGATCGCCGCTGCGGGCAACCACAGCAGGCGGGACGCGGCCGTCCCCTACGTTCTGGACTGCGAGCCTCCGGCAGCGGCCAAGGACTACCTGGCGATCGCGGCGCTAGATCAGGGCAGTGGCGGTGAGCTCACGGTCGCGCCGTTCTCGAATACGGGGGTGGTCGCGGCTGCGCCCGGCGTGGGGATCCTCTCAGCTTGGCCTGGTGGCAGCTACGCGGAGCTCTCCGGCACAAGCATGGCCGCGCCGCACGTGGCGGGCCTCGCTGCGCTGTGGGGCCAGAAGTTGTTCGAAGCCGACGGGGTACTCGACCCGACGATGCTTCAGACGCGGCTGCTCGCGAGCGCGGTACGGCCAACGGGGCTGGTCCGCAGCGACGTGGGCGCCGGGCTCGTGCATGCGCCCACGGCCTGATCGTGGCGCGCCGGGGCCGGTGGTCCTCGAACGGGCGTCCGCGCCAGCGTTTCCGCCGCCACCGCCGCCTAGAATGTGGAATCTGGACCGAACAGTTATCCTGGTACCTTGCACTGGCGTCGGCGGATGCCGTCACGGCCTGTGCACAGCACTTTTTCTACCATGGGGAGGATGGGAATGACTAACAGTAGGCCACGCCCAAAAACACCCCGCGCGGGCGGTGTAGCCGACCTCCGTGAACCGAAACCGCGAGGCGCCGGGCAATTCGCGGCGATCGTGAGAACGAACACCGCCGACAGCCCGCCGGCCAAGCGCAGCCGCAAGGCTCCGGCGATCGAGGGCTTCACGGCGAAGGACATTAAAGAGCTCAAGGAAACCGAGAAGCGCTACGCCGCCTCCCGGAAGGCCGCAACCGCCAGCGGCCGCGACACCCTCTACGAATAGCCCCCATGCTGCCCGTCGGGTTTCCCGCCGGGGGTCCTCGGCTGTTCGAGCTTGCGGAGGAATGGCCCCAGCTGAAGGAACGCTACGCCCCCTTGGGGCCGTCCGAGACACTGGACTGGGTCTTCACCCACATGGGGAACGAGAAAGCGACGCAAGCGCTGCTCGAGCACGAGTACATCGACAGCGATTACCGCGACGAGTACGCGAACTTCTACATCAAGGTGTTCCGCAACCTGCCCGACCGAGGTGAGCGATTGCACTTCTGGGCGGAGCAACGCTACCTTGGCTACTGCTCGATCCGCCCCGTGTACGGGCAGCCGGTTTGCCGCACGATGCTTGACCCAGGCACCACGCTGGAGGACGCCGTGTCATGCGTGGTGCAGGCTAAGGCCCACCCCTACGGGCGCGAGCTGCACGTACCGGCGTTCCCATTCATCAGCCAGGACCGCCAGTACGGGCGCTGCGCGCACGCGGTGCTGTGGATGATCGCCCACTACCATCACCTGCTCAACGACACGCCTGCGCGGACGATGTCGGAGATCGTCCAGGCGGCCTCCGAACACGAGCTGGAACGGACGGTCCCCTCGCGTGGACTGACCGAGGAGCAGGTCGGCGCAACGCTGCACAAGATTGGCCTAGCGGCCGTCAAGTACGTCATCCGCGAAGACGGCAAGAAACTGCTAGTCAGCAATGAGGTCGCGGCGCTGGTGCGCCGCTACTTGAACTCGCGGATCCCACTCGTGCTGGCGACGCCCGGGCATCTGACGGCACTGATCGGCGCACGTGAGGTCGGCGGCCGTCTGGAAGTGATCCGCTGCGACGACGAGCGTGGTGCCTACTGCCCGCAGCGGATCGACATGAGCGCGCGCGGCTTGGAGCGCTGGATGCTGCTGTTCGTACCGCTGCCAGGGCGCATTTACCTGCTCGGGGAGGATGTCCAGCGGCCGGCCCGCGAGCAGCTCGCCAAGCTGATGCGTATGCCCGAGTTCGAGGGTAGGGCGTTCTCACGTCTAGCGACCCGCACGCGCGAGTACGTGATCGACTCACGCCGCTACAAGCAGCAGCTCCAGCAGCGAGGCCTGAGCCTCGGCGCGGTGGCTGCGCACCTGCAGATCCCGTGCCCGCGCTGGATCTGGGTCGCCGAGGTACAGGACGCCGCGCTCGCCGCTGCCGGCGAGCCGTGCACACTGGGCGAGATCGCGATCGACGCAACGAGCGACAAGGATCACCCACAGTTCCTGTTTGCGAACCTGCCGGGGCTACGCGCGAGCTGGAGGCCCCACGCCGAGCAACCCGATGTCTACGCAGACCGCGGCACGTTCGCGCCCTACAGCAGCGGCACGGCGCTCGGGCTCTGAGCGCCGCTTCGAGGGGCCCGAGCAGCTAGCATCAGGGCGAGTCTGATGTACGCCAAACGCGCTCCGTTGTATGTGGCCGCCGGGGGCGGGGGGGATGTGCTCGGCGCGCTGATGGTCGCTTTGACGGCCGGAAGTATGCCGGCGAGCACCCACATCGCGACGTTCGCGTGGGAGCGCAAGCGCTTCGACCCGCAGCCGGGGCCACGCGGGGCACGGGACTTCGTCAACCTGCATGCGCGGCAGGAAGGGGTGCACGAGGTCGACGGTCAGACACGGCTGCGTGCGGGCCGTTCGTTCCTGCCAGACCTCGCGCGCGAGACGGGCTGCAAGATCTACCTATTGGACCCGACTGACGGTGTAGTCGGCCTGCGCCGCCAGCTCGGGGCACTCGCCGACTATCTCGACGCGAGCGAAACGCTGGTAGTCGACGTCGGCGGGGACATCCTGGCGCGCGGCAAGGAGCCCGGGCTGCGCAGCCCGACCGCTGACGCAATGGCACTGGCGGCAAGCGGCGAAGTTGGCCGCGACACGTGGATCCTCACGCTCGGCCTCGGCCTAGATGGCGAGCTGAGCCGCGCGCAGTGGCAGGCGGCGTGCCGCGCGGGCGCGCAGGCGACCGAAACCGAGCTGTATCTCGGGCCCGAGGCGGCCGGGTTCGTGCGAGAGCTGCTGGATTGGCACCCCTCCGAGGTGGCAGGCCTAGCGTGCCTCGCTGCGCTCGGCTATCACGGCACGGCCGAGCTGCGGGCCGACGGCCTGCGCGTGAAGGTCGACCGCCACGCAGCGGTCGTGCACCGCTTTGAGCACTCGTGGGTGCTGGCCCGTAACAGGATCGCCGGGGCCCTGCAGAACACCTCATCGCTGGAGGGCATCGAAGCGGTGGTGCGAGCCACTACGGGGCGCAGCGAGCTCGACGATGAACGACGGATGCTCGCCCACGGCAACGCTTACCTCACGCGGCATTTGCACCGCCACGAACTGGAGCGTCTGGAGGATGAGCTGATGGCCTACAGCGCCCAGGCGGCGGCGAGCCACGTGAGCTTTCTCACCTTGCGACGCGTCAGCGAGCTGCTGCGTCTCGCACCGGCGCCGTTCGAGCAGCTGCGCGGGTACCTGGCCGCGCGTCACCCGGGCAGGGTGCAGCCACCGGTTTGGCGCTGCGACATCTCAGAGAAAGCGCTCGAGTTCCGAAGCTAGCGGAATCCCGAGCCGGGCGTGTGGTTCCCGCGCCGGCCCGTCGCGAGCGTGGATCGCGCCCGGGGTAAGGAAGTTAAGGATCTGGCCGAGCAGGAAGCGGAGGCGACCCTTGAGTTCATCGCCTCGTGCAGGCAGAGTTTCGGTGACCGGCTGGATCCGCGTCCCGAGGATGACGAGCCGCTGAGCCTTGAGGAGCACGCAGCGCTTCACGCGCACCGTCAAAGAAGGAGCTGCGGTGTTTCGATCCGCCGATCCGTGCGCGCGTCTTGAGAGCGGATCGTCTCAGCGCCGATGATCGCTCGCTCGATGTCCGGCGGCTGACGGACAGCGAGCACTTCTGATTGCGCGTCGGCGACTGGCGGGTGATCTCCGACTACGACTGCGCCACAGACACCGTACTCGTCCGGCACGTCCTCCGCGAGGCAGGCATACGATCGAAAGCGGGCATGGATCGCTACACAGATGTTCACGATGGCATACATCGGGGTCTTGGGAGCCGAGAAGCCCGGCATGGGAGTGGTTTTCGGGAGGTAATTGGGACGCAGAAGGCCGAATCCCCTGGATCTAAGCCAGCTCGAACTGGTCGCCCCGATATTGAATCCCGCCTTGCCGGCTACTTTGATGGGGATTGAAATATCCCGATTTGCAGGGTCTTTGCAGGCGGTGTACGTCACCGGTTCAAGTCTGCGGCCGGTGCCTGGTTGGAAAGGCTAGAAGTCCGCATATAGCGAGCTTTGTAGCTCAGTTGGTCGGCTTCAGGGGGCTCTTTGAGGGGCTGATCCGTTGCAGATCCGTTGCAGGTAGAGCCGAGATCAGCTGCAAATTCGTTGCACGAAACGGAGCTTGCGAACATGCTTGCACATGGCATGATTTCAAAGGCAATCTGCCTGTGGCTGATAGCCGAGTACATTCCAGATTCTTGCGTTCGCCGCCGTGTTGGGTTGAGTGACGGCCGAGGAGCGGAGATCGTGATCGGGCTTGCAACCGCTTTTCGTCCGTTGCGCAAGCGAGGGGCACCGTTGGGGAAGCGCCTCCTTTCGCGACGACGCGGGAGCGGTCGCATATGGTCTGGCTGATGACGGCCTTTGCGGTTGGGACGCCCGAGCAGCGGCCTGGCGCGCTGAGCGTGTGGTGTGCTGCGAACGAGGCGCGTGGAGCTCCTCAGCAATCGGTGTGCGGGCGCCCCCGATTGTCCCCAGGCCGCCGGCCTCCGATACAGCCGAGTCTCGGCGGATCCTGCGATGCGCAGGATGCCTGGCGCTGATAGGTGCGAGGCGCAGCCTTGCCGCTGCTCGCAGGCTGGCCTCGCGCAGGAGCTGCGACTAGCCCCGCCGTCGATCATCCCCTAGCGTTCTATACCGTGTACGGCGAGAACACAGCGCGGCGGCCCGCATGAGCTACGCGCGGTTCGGCGAGGACAGCGACGTCTATGTGTATGCCGACGCGGAAGCTGGCTACCTGCGGTGCCTCGGCTGCAACGCCGACTTTTCAAGTACCGACGCGATGCTCGACCACCTTCGCGGCCACATCGCTAACGGCGACACTGTGCCCGCCAAGGTCATTCCGGCGCTTGAAGCCGATCGCGCGAAGAACGACGAATGGCTCGCGACCGCGCACCGCGTCTGAGAGCGCGTGCGTCCGCGAGGACCCACAAACCGTCGCCAGCGAGCGCGGGACAAGCCTGAAGATGCTCAGCGACCACTACGCGTTCGCGATCGAGGATCTGCGCCGCCACGGACCACGACCAGCCGACGTCGAGTGGCGCGCCGCACAAGCAGACTGCAATCCAAACGAGCACGCTCCGCCGGCCATCGCAGCCCACGACGGCGCGCGCCCTCAACCACGGCTCCTTGTTGTTCTCCGGCCGCAGGCGGACCTCTCCGAGATCGTCGTCGCCGTCCGCGAAGTGACCGTCTGTTGTTAGTGGTAATAGTGGTATGGGCCCATCTGCTTGACGGTGAAGGGGTAGGGGCTGTTCTTGTCGGCGCCGAGGATGTTCGGTGTCGCGACCCCGAAGACGATGAACACTCCTCCGACGACTGTGGCCTTGATCCATTCCTGGCGAGTGATCGGTCTCTCTGCCTTCGCGGAGCGAATATAGGCGGTGCCTATTGGGGCTTGGAGGAAGATGGCGCTCCAGGCGCCGGGCGCGTATTTGGTGCGAAGGTAGATCGGCATCCCGACCCAGTGGGCGAAGACTTGGCCGAGCCCGAAGATCGACGCCGCCAGCCCGAGCCACTTCTGCTTGGGGAAGATGACGGGCGCGGCGTAGAGTGCGGTGAAGGACATGTTGGCGAGAGCCGCCGATCTTGCGTTGAAGGGGTAGTTGAGCGGCTGTTTGCTCTTGAACATGCCCGCGTTGACCTGGCCGGGGAAGTAGCCCGGTTCGACGTACTCCTCGACCTGGTGGGCGGCCATCGTCATCGAGTTCATGAT
>JBAWFB010000127.1:0-13289 GCA_049591495.1 Solirubrobacteraceae bacterium | reverse complement strand
CAAGACGAGTCCCCCCGAGCTGTCTGCGCCGCAATCTTGTTCGCGGACCCCATCGTCCGAGCGCTCGCGCGACGTTCGATCCGCGGACAGCCGTTCTTGCCACTCCTGCTCGTCACCCCCGTGCTCGAGTGACACGTCGAATGGCCCGATGCGCTCAAGCGCACGGCGGCGAATCGCCATGTTGGCGCCCCACGCGTAGCGCGTGCGCGTGTCCTTCGGGCCGAGATCGAGCGCGGTGATTGGCGCTGCCTCGCGCCCGCAGCTGTGCGGAGGCGAGCCTTCCAGGTGCGGGACGATCGGTCCGGTGAACACCTCCGTCTCGGGGTGGGCGCGCGCGGCGGCGAGCAGCGCGGCGAGCCACTCCTCGTGGACAGAGACGTCGTCGTCGACAAACACCACTAGCTCCCCGGTCGAGTGAGCGACGCCGGTGTTGCGCGCCACGTTGAGCCCGAGCGGGTGCGGGTGGGGCTGGTAGCGCCCGCCGAAGCGCTCGGTGAGACGCTGGCCCTGCTCGGATGCGCCGGCGTCGTCCACGACGATCAGCTCTGCGCCCGCGCGCGCTGCCTGCGGAGCGATCGACGCGAGCGTCACCCTCAGATAGTCCGCACGCGCCCGTGTGGGAACGACGATTGACACGGTGGGCGTGCTGGAATCGCGGGACATGAACGCAACAGTCTAGGTTTGGGTGGGCGATGGTCCTCTTCTTGCACAACCGCTACCGCACGATGGGCGGCGAGGAGCGCGTGGTGGACGAGCTGCTGGCGCTCGTGCGCGACCAGTTGGGCGAGCCCGCGGAGTTGCTGGCACGCGATTCCACGGGCCTCGGCGGTGCCCGTGCCGCCGCCGGGCTGTTGCGTGGTGGCCTGGCTCCCCGCGATGTCGCCAAGGCCGTGCGGATGACCGGCGCGCGCGTTGTGCACGCCCACAACCTGAATCCCCTGTTTGGCTGGCGCGCACTCGCAGCAGCGCGCGCGGAGGGAGCGCGCGTGGTTCTGCACTTGCACCAGTATCGCCTCGTGTGTGCCACCGGCGTGTGCTTTACGGCGGGCGCGGAGTGCACCCGCTGTCACGGTCGCAACACGCTGCCAGGCGTGATCCACAACTGCCGTGGCAGCCGTCCGGAGGCATTGGTCTACGGTGCGTCGCTGGCGCTGTGGCAGCGACGCCTGGTCGGGCAGGCCGACGCAGTGATCGTCCCGAGCGTGTTCGCGCGCGAACGATTGCGGGAGCTGGGGGCGCCGCTGGATTTCGAGCGGGTGCATGTGCTGGCGCCACCGGTGAGGATGGCCGCCAACACGGCTACCGTAGGGTCTGGGACCTACGCGCTCGTCGTCTCGCGTCTCGCGCCCGAGAAGGGGGTGGATGTAGCGATCGACGCCTGTCGGCGGGTGGGCATACCGTTGGTGATCGCCGGCGATGGTCCCGAGCTCGACCTGCTGCGCGCTCGTGCCGCGGGTAGCGATGTGCGGTTTGCGGGACACGTAGAGGATGCGGAGCTTGACCATCTGCGGGCTGGAGCGGCGCTCGCGATCGTCCCCTCTCGTTCGGCGGAGACGTTCGGGATGGCCGCTGCCGAGGCGATGGCCGCGGGTGTGCCAGTGGTCGCGAGTCGCGTCGGGGCGCTGCCGGAGATGGTGCAGGAGGGTGGTCTCGTCGAGCCGGGCAATCCCACCGCGCTCGCACAAGCGATCGAGCGGGTACGGGGAGACACTGAGGCTGGGGAGCGCGGGCGGGCACGTGCTCGCGAGCTGTGTGCCCCCAGTGTTGTGGCAGACAATCTTCGGGCGATATATGGGACGGATCGACCCAGGAGCGTCGTCCCTAGCAACTAGTCTCCGACGCCGTGGAGGCGTCACAGGCAACCGACCTCGATTGCGAGCGCTCGGTAGGCGAGATCCTGCGGGCGTCGCTGGGTGTGTACAGGCGCTATCCACTGCTGTTCACGACGCTCGCAGTCGGAGTGATCGCGCCATATGAGGTATTGCGGCTGGCGGCCACCGGTGACGGTCCACTTGGGAACGGCGGTGGCAGCGGCAAGACCGGAGCGCTGCTGCTATTCGAGCTGGTCTATTACGTGCTGGTGGGGCCGCTGATCTCGGCGCTGCACGTGCACGCGGTCGTCGAGATCGGCGCGGGGCGCAGGCCGACGCTGGGGTCCGTCGCCGTGCGGGGCCTGCGGGTACTGCCGGTTGTGGCAGCCGCCGAGATAATTGCGGGCATTCTCATCGCGCTTGGGTTCGTGGCGTTCATCATCCCCGGGATCATCTTGGCGCTGCGTTGGTCGGTAGTGGCGCAGACCGCCGCCATCGATCACGAAGGCTGGATGCCGGCGCTGCGTCGCAGCGGCCAGCTCGCGGCGGGTAACTACTGGCACATCCTGCGGCTGCTGCTGGCGATCGGGGTGTTGACCTTTGTGGTCGGTCTGCTCGCCGGGGCCGTCACGGCCGGCGGCCATGGCACGGGCGTTGCGTCGGTGCTGATTGGGATCGCCGTGTACACGATCATCGCCTCCTTCTCGGCGTTGACGCTGGCGATCCTGTACTTCGACCTGCGCGCCCGCGAGGTGGGATCGCGATAACTACAGCGTGAGATGCAGGCGCAGCGCGTCGTCGATCGTTGCCATGAGTTGTGCCGGCAAGCTGCCGAGCAGCGCTCCGATGCGCTCCGCGTCTACAGATCTGACCTGCTCAGCTTGTGCCTTGGAGTCGTGCGGCAGACCGCCGGTTCCGGATGGGAGCAGCACCTGGAAGGGATAGACGCGCTCCACGTTTGAGGTGATCGGTACGACCGTGAGCACTCCTCGTCCGATCTGCGCGGCGGCGCTGTTTGCCTCATCGTTGCTCACGATGATCGCTGGCCGACGCTTGTTGGCCTCGGCACCGCGTGTGGGATCGAAGTCAACCATCCGCACCTCTCCGCGCTGCATCAAAGCCCGTCGCTTGTGGTCATCTCCCAGTCCTCGGCGTCCTTGCTCTGAGCCCACTCATCCCAGGCATCGCGGTAGGCGTCGCGAAGCCCGCCACGACGAAACACGTGGATCGCCTGGTGGACTACCGCGGAGCGCGACGGGTAGGCATGAGCACTCGCGTAGGCGTCGAGAAACGCGACGTCATCTCCCGGCAGACTCACACTAACCTTCATACCAAATGATGCTACCAGGATTCCGACCGGCGATGGCAGCTCTTGGCGGCCTTCAAACATGGTGAGGTTGTGCGGCTGTAGGCAAATCAATTGCACCGCACGCTCGGGTGGCCCGCGTGCGCGTAAGCTCCCGGCGTGGACACCCACCCAAGACGCGCGCTGATCACCGGCATCACCGGCCAGGACGGATCGTTCCTGGCGGAGCTGCTGTTGGAGCAGGGCTACGAGGTGAGCGGGGTAGTGCGCGGTGGAGCCGACCGCGAGCTGGGCTGCTCAGAGCACCTGCGCGATCGACTGACGCTGCTGGATGGCGAGCTGCTGGATGGGGGCAGCCTGCGGGCGGCAGTCGAGCAGGCACAGCCGGCCGAGCTGTATCACCTCGCTTCGCCGTCGTTCATCCCCGCATCGTGGGAGCGCCCGGCGGAGACGATGCGCGCGATCGCCGGCTCGACCGCGGCGTTGCTGGAGGCGGTGCGCGACGTGGATCCACACATCCGCGTGTTCGTGGCGGCCTCGGGCGCGATGTTTGGGGATGCGCCGGAGAGCCCGCAACGCGAGAGCACGCCTTGCCGGCCGACGACGCCGTATGCGATCGCGAAGCTCGCCTCACACCAGCTGGTGGGGGCGATGCGCGCTCACAACGACCTGTGGGCTTGTTCGGGGATCGTGTTCAACCACGAGTCCGAGCGTCGCCCGCACCAGTTCGTGACGCGCACGGTTACGCGTGCGGCGGCGCAGATCAAGCTGGGGCTGGCCGACGAGGTGACGCTGGGTGGGCTGGATGCCCTGCGCGACTGGTCGTTTGCGGGCGATGTGATGCGCGGTGCGTGGCTTGCGCTACAGCGGGAGCAGCCCGACGACTACGTGTTCGCGAGCGGTGTGGGGCGCACGGTGGCGCAGTTGGTGGACACGGCGTTTGCGTGCGTGGGCTTGCAGGCTGAGCGCTATGTGCGCGTGGATCCGAAGCTGATGCGCGCGCCGGAGAGGACCGCCAGCGTTGGCGACCCGTCGCATGCACGCGAGCAGCTCGGGTGGGAGCCGCGGATGAGCTTTGAGCAGTTGGTGGATCGCATGGTGCAG
This sequence comes from Solirubrobacteraceae bacterium, assembly GCA_049591495.1. Classification (GTDB taxonomy): domain Bacteria; phylum Actinomycetota; class Thermoleophilia; order Solirubrobacterales; family Solirubrobacteraceae; genus Palsa-744. The sequence goes on along the minus strand of JBAWFB010000127.1, from coordinate 9,068 downwards.
GCCGACCTGCGCGAGCTGCAGGCCGTCGCCGGATCCGCCTAGACTCAGGGCCGGATGACGACCGTGGGCATCATCGGGCTCGGCTATGTCGGGCTGCCGCTCGCCGTGGCGTTTGCGGAGGAGGGGTGCGACGTGATTGCCGTGGACGTCGATCCCGGCAAGATCCGCGCGCTGCGGGCCGGGGAGTCCTACGTCGAGGACATACCCTCGGAGCGGCTGCGGGCGGTGCTGGGCCGGCTCTCGCCGTCCACCGGCTATGAGCAGCTGGCGCGTGCCGACGCGGTGCTGGTGTGCGTGCCGACACCGCTGAGCGCCAACCGCGAGCCCGATTTGGGCCCGCTGGTGGACAGCTCGCGCGCTCTGGCTGGCGTGCTGCGGGCGGGTCAGCTGGTGGTGTTGGAGTCGACCACATACCCGGGCACCACACGCGAGCGGGTGGCGCCGCTGCTGGAGGAGTCGGGCTTGAAGGCGGGACGCGACTTCCACCTGGCGTTTTCCCCCGAGCGTGTGGACCCGGGGCGCACGGACTTCACGCTGCGCACCACGCCGAAGGTGCTGGGCGGCCTGACCGACGCGTGCGCGGATCGCGCGCAGGCGCTGTATGGGCTGGTGTGCGATCGGATCGTGCGCGTGTCGAGCCCGGAGGCGGCGGAGCTGACGAAGCTGTTGGAGAACATCTTCCGCTCGGTGAACATTGCGCTGGTGAACGAGCTCGCGATGCTGACCGATCGTATGGGGATCGACATCTGGGAGGTGGTGGACGCGGCAGCCACCAAGCCGTATGGGTTCATGCGCTTCGATCCCGGTCCCGGCATGGGCGGTCATTGCCTGCCGGTGGACCCGTTCTACCTGAGTTGGCGCGCGCGCGAGTTCGACATGAGCACCGAGTTCATCGAGCTGGCGGGCCAGGTCAACGCGCAGATGCCCTATCACTGCGTGGCGCTGGTGCAGCGCGCGCTCAACGATGCCGCGCGCGCGGTGCGCGGCGCGCGGATCGCCGTGTTTGGCGTGAGCTACAAGCCGGGTGTGGGCGACGTGCGCGAGTCGCCCGCGCTGAAGATCCTGGAGCTGTTGGCGGAGTTGGGCGCGGAGCTGCGCTACCACGACCCGCACGTGCCGGCGCTCCCCGAGCTCGGGATGGAGAGCGTGGGGGTGGAAGAGGCGCTGAGCGATGCGGACCTCGCGCTGATCGTGACCGCGCATCCAAGTGTGGATCACGACTTGATTGCTCGGCAGGCTGGGATCTTGGTCGATCTGCGCGGGGTGACGCGGGGCAGCGGCGTGGGGAACGTGGTGCGGTTGTGAGTCCGATGGCCTCATGTGCTCGCGGGCTTGTCGTTTTGGGGGATTGGGGGGCGTTCCCGTGGCAGGGAAGGTCGCGTTGAGCGCAGATGCCCATGCGCCGGGCCTCGTCCTGGCTGAGGACGTGGTTGTGGGCGCGGGCGTCGAGTTTGGGGCGCATGTGGTGGTGCATGCCGGGACCGTGATCGGCGACGGTTGCGTGATCGAGGATCATGCGGTGCTCGGCAAGCATCCGCGGCTGGCGCGCGGCTCGCAGGCAGTGGGAGAGGTGGCCGGACTTGTGCTTGGCGAGCGGGTCACGGTGTGTGCTGGCGCGGTGCTGTTCGCGGGCGCGAGCGTCGCCGCGGAGGCGATCGTTGGCGACCAGTGTTACGTGCGCGAGCGTGCGAGCGTCGGTCTCCGCTCACTGATCGGGCGTGGCAGCGTGGTCGACAACGACGTGGTGGTGGGTGCCCGTGTGAAGGTTCAGACGAACGTGTATCTGACCGCGTTCACGGTGATCGAGGACGACGTGTTCGTGGGGCCGGGCGTGGTCACGACCAACGACGACACGATGGGTCGTCACTCTCCGGGCATGAAGCTGCGCGGCGCCACGCTGCGCCGTGCCTGTCGCGTGGGTGGAGGTGCGGTGCTGACACCGGGCGTGGAGATCGGCGAGGAGGCGTTTGTGGCCGCCGGTGCGGTCGTCACACGCGATGTGCCGGCCCGGGCGGTCGTGATGGGCGTGCCCGCGCGCGTGGTGCGCGAAGTGGGCGAGCAGGACCTGCTGGAGCGCTGGCGCTAACGACCGAGGTGGTGGATGACGGACACGGTGGCGGTAGGGCTTCGATCGTGATCGGTCATCGTCGGAGTCTCCACGTCGCACGTGTGCGTGGGAACCCTCCACCAGCAGGGCGATCGCCGAGCGATCGCCCTGCTGGGCCGCGCTGATGATCTGCGCGGCCGACCACCGCTGGGTACAGGCCGTCAGTGAAGAGAGCGGGCCCTGCGCACGACTAGACTTTGGGGCACGGCAAATCGCAATAGACTTCCACGACCGCTCCCCCGAGGAAAGTCAGCTGTGCCTTACCCGGGAACCCGCCCTTTGGGCACCGCTTTGGAAGGGTTATGTAGGAGATCGTCTTGCTTCCCTGCTTGTAGGCGGCGCCGACGCTGATCGAGCCGTGCTCGGCTGACGCGTCGGGCGCTTCCGGCACAGTTTCGATCAGCGGTACTTCGAAGATCATTTCCTTGCTGAACGATGGGTTAGAAGAAGCGACGGTGTGCGCCGCTACGAGGAATTCGATCGAGGCGGGCGTTTTGCCTTCGACGAAGAACGACAGTTCGCCGACCTGATCGAAGTAGGGCTGCAACGACACGGTCTCGTTCACGCGGTCGCTCCCGAAGCTCACGACTCCGGTGGCGGATCCCACCCCACCTGCCTTGGATCCCTTCGGGCACCTCTGCACTTCGTGGCTTTCGAGGATCGCGCTGGAGCACTCGGGGAAGCCTTGTGAGTGAAGCGTCAGACCCTTGGGCACGTAGACCTTGATCTGGGTGAGCGGCGGTGGGGAGCCGTCCGCGTATTCGTCGCCGGAGATCGTGCCCTGACCTTCGATCATTGCACCGGCGCCGAGCACACCGGTGCCGGGAAAGCCCGGGATTGGCACGATTTTCGCCGTGAACGAGACGGTTGGCGTAGCCACGGCGATGCTCGAAAGGCCCAGAAACGCGAGCGCGAGCGCGGCTACCAAGTACGAGAACGTCCTACGTGGATGGACTGCTGGAATCATCGGAAACCTCCTTCTAGCGGACATGGACACGCAGATGAGAGGCGTGCGGACGCGAAAAGGATTCACCCGTTCGCGCGCGCGATTGCAGCTTGGGGATCAAAGCGCGTCGTGCACGGCGTTCACGACCTGCTCGGCCTGCTCGCGCGTGAACACTGGACTGATCGGAATCGCCAGATGCGTACGAGCGGCCTCGTCGGTGCCGGGCAGCGTCAGCCCGTCGCCCCACGCACGCATGGCGGGTTGCCTGTGCACGGGTGTGCGGTAGTAGGCGCGGCAGCCGACGCCCTGCTCTGTGAGCGAGGCGGCGAGAAGGTCGGCTTCAGAATGGCTCACCACGTACAGGTGCCACGCCGGCTCCGAGCCGACCGTTGGGCGCGGGAGCGTAACGAGCTCGCCGAGCCCCGCCTGGGAATAGTGCGCGGCGCCCTGGCGGCGGCCGTCTGACCAGCTATCGAGGTGCGGGAGCTGTACACGCAGGATCGCCGCCTGCAGCTCGTCGAGGCGCGAGTTGTAGCCGAGCTGCTCATAGGACACCTTGTCGCGCGAGCCGTGGAAACGCAGTACACGCGCCTCGTCGGCCAGCCGGGAATCGCTGGTGACGATCATGCCCCCATCGCCGAAGCACCCCAGGTTCTTGGAGGGGAAGAACGAGAATGTCGCGGCTGTTCCCAGGGCGCCGGGACGGCCGTGGGCGGTGCGCGACCCGGCGGCTTGGGCGGCGTCCTCGAGCACCGGCACGCCCAGCGCTTCGATCTCGGCCACGGGTGCGACGTTGCCGAACAGGTGCACGGCGATCACCGCCTTCGTGCGCGGGGTGAGCGCCTCGGCGACGGTTTCGGCGTTGACGCAGAAGGTCTGCGGATCCACGTCGCAGAACACGGGCGTGGCGCCGGTCGGCGGGATCGCCTCGGCGGAGGCGTAGAACGTGAACGACGGCACCAGCACCTCGTCCCCCGGTCCGACGCCCATCGCGCGCAGCGCGATCGTGATCGCGTCGGTGCCGTTGGCTACGCCCACGCCGTGGGTCGCCCCGCAGTAGGCGGCCATCTCTTGCTCGAACGCCTGCACCTCGGGGCCGAGGATGAAGCGCTCGGAGTCCAGCACCCGCGTGACCGCCGACCGCAGCTCCTCGCGCAGCGGCTGGAGCGCGGAGGAAGTGTCGAACAGGGGGACGTTCACTCAGCTGGCCAGCAACTCGATATCGGAGCGAGTCATCAGCCGGATCAGCTCCTCGAAGCTCGTGTGCGGCTTCCAGCCGAGGTCGCGTTCGGCCTTGGCCGGGCTGCCGATCAGGTGATCGACCTCGGCCGGGCGCACAAACGCCGGGTCGATCGTCACGTAGGGCTCGAAGTCGCCGAGCCCTGCCTCGTCGAAGGCGACCTCGCAGCACTCACGTACCGAGTGGGCCTCGCCGGTGGCGATCACATAGTCCTCGGGCGTGTCGCGCTGCAACATCAGCCACATCGCCTCCACGTAGTCCTTGGCGTAGCCCCAATCGCGTTCGGCGTCGAGGTTGCCCAGGCGCAGCTCTTTTAGGAGACCGTGCTTGATCGCGGCGGCGTGCCAGGTGATCTTGCGTGTGACGAATTCTCGGCCACGACGCTCGGACTCGTGGTTGAAAAGTATCCCCGAGGTCGCGTGTAGGTCGTAGCTCTCGCGGTAGTTGACGGTGATGAAGTGCCCGTAGGCCTTGGCGACACCGTAGGGGGAGCGGGGATAGAACGGTGTGCTCTCTGTTTGGGGAACCTCGAGCACCTTGCCGAACATCTCGCTGGAGGAGGCCTGATAGAAGCGTGCCTCGGGGCACACTTCGCGCATCGCCTCCAGCATGCGTGTGACGCCGGTGCCGGTGAACTCGGCGGTGAGCGTCGGCTGGATCCAGGAGACCGCCACGAACGACATTGCGGCGAGGTTGTAGATCTCCTGTGGTTTGGCGGCACGCATCGCGTCGACGAGCGAGCGCTGGTCGAGCAGGTCGCCCTGGTGCAGGGTGACGCGGTCGCGGAGGTGCTCGATGCGGTCGAACTTCTCGGTGGACGCACGGCGGACCATGCCGTGCACGTCGTAGCCGTGCTCGAGCAGCAGCTCGGCTAGGTAGGACCCGTCCTGGCCGGTGATCCCGGTGACGAGCGCGGAGGGTTTGTTGTTCATGGGCAGGACCCTATCTGTCGTCGCCGTCAGACGGCCGCTCAGGCGACACTGGCGGGGGCGCGCTCACGCAGCCAGCGCACGGTCGCCGCGATGCCCTCCTCGACGTCGATCCGCGACTCCCAGCCCAGCAGTCGCTTGGCCTTCTCCACCGAGGGCCAGCGGCGCGGGACGTCTACCTCGAACGTCGGCAGGTGCTTGAGCGCAAACTCGCTGGGGTCGTTGCCGCACGCCTCCCAGATGATCCGTGCGCTCTCGGTAACCGTGAGCTCGCGCGAGGCGGAGATGTTGAAGTCCTCGTTCAGGCCCGCGGGCGAGGACATCGCACAGACCACCCCATCGGCGATGTCGTCGATGTGCGTCAGCGTGCGCGTCTGCTCACCACTCCCAAAGATCTCCAGTGGGCTCTGGCCGGCGAGTACCTTCTTGATGAGATCCGGCACCATGTGGGCGATGCCGGGCTCGGGATCTGGCATCTCGCCCGGGCCGTAGGCGTTGAACGGGCGGCAGATCGTAAACGGCAATCCGTGCTCGGCGTGGGCGGCGCGCGCGTACACCTCGCCGGTGAGCTTGGAGAAGCCATACGCCGACTGTGGGGTGGGGCAGTCTGGTAGATGCGCCTCGGTGGTGGGGAACTCGGTGGCGCGCTCGAACACCATCGAGGACGACACATAGGTGAAGCGCTCCACCTCCTGCTCCAGCGCGGCCCGGAACACGGCGTTGTAGAGCCCATTGTTGACCTCGGTGAGCGTGTGGGGCAGCTTGTGGAAGTTACCGATGCCGCCGACGATCGCGGCGAGGTGGATCACCAGCGGGCAGCCCGCCATCGCGGCGCGCGCCTGCTCCAGCTCGCGCAGGTCGCCCGTGTGGACCTCGCAGCCCTCGCGCATCCAGCGTGGCGCGGGACGCTGGTCTGAGACGCGCACCTCATATGCCGGGTCGGCCAGCAGCCGCCGGACTACCGCGGCACCGATCGTGCCGGCGCCACCGGTGACAAGCACGCGGCTCATGCGCGGGCTCCGAGTGCGGATAGCTCGTTTGTATAAGCGAAAACCTGCCCGGCATCCCAGCAGTTCCACGGGTCCACCACGAGGCAGTCCCCGCTGGCCCGCGCGGCGATCGTGGCCAGCACCGCGGGGTCGCGGAACTCGCTGTGGTTGGCGGCCACCACCACCACGTCGGCGTCGTCCACTGCCTGCTCGAGCGAGACGGTGGGCGTGGCCACGCGCGGGTCGTGGGCCACCACGTCGGCCAGCTCGCGCTCCAGCAGCCGGATCAGCTTGTGTGCGAGCGAGTCGCGCTCGTCGTCGGTGTCGGCCTTGAACGCCAGCCCCAGCACCGCGACCTTGCGTCCCGACAGCGATCCGAGCCGGCGTCGCACGCCTTCCACAAGGAACAGCGGTACCGACTCGTTGACGCGCGAGACCGCCAGCAGCATCCCGGGCGCGTTGGAGCGCTCCTCGGAGAAGGTGAAGTCCTTGCGCAGACACGTTCCGGCGGTGAGCCCCGGCTGGGCGAGCCCCCCACGCGGGTAGTCGCGGTTGACGAGGTCGATCACCTCGAACACGTTGGCGCCGTAGCGCTCGCAGTCCATCATCAGCAGGTTGGGCAGCGCGAAGTGGGTGTAGCGCAGGATGTTGGCCCAGATCTTGGCGAGCTCCGCCTGCACGGGGGTGGTCTGAACGATTGGCGCGTCGAACACACCGAACAGCTCGGCGACGAGCTCGCCTGAGCGGGGCCCCACACCGCCGACGATACACGGCAGCGAGTCGATCTCCTCCAGGAAGCGTCCCGCCGCGATCCGCTCGGGGGCGTGCGCGACGTACACGTCCTCGCCGATCTCAAACCCGCGGTGCTTGGCCAGATAGCCAGCCACGAACTCGGTGGTGCCGGGCGCGACGGTGGAGCGCAGCGTGAGCGCGTGCCCCGGCCGCAGCGCTCCGAGCAGGTCGTCGAGGGCGGAGCGGATGTCGCGCATGTCGATCTCGATGTGCGAGAAGGACGGGGTCCCAAGCGTGATCACGATGTGTCGTGCCTGTGCGGCGTCGACGACCAGCTCGGACAGGCTCAGGCGCCCGCCGGCGCTGACGCGGTCGAGCAGCGCCTGCGCGTCGGTCTCCTCGAACGGCATCGTGCCGTCGCGCACAGACCCGAGCCGCGCCGGATCGTTGTCGATTCCGATTACCGACAGTCCGCGGTCGGCGAACGACAGCGCGAGCGGCAGCCCGACGCGTCCGAGGCCGATCACGGCGACGTCGGCGGTGGTGTCTTGCGGGGTCATCTGGGGTTGCAGGTTATCGGCGCTCGCGCAGGTACTGGCGCGCGAAGCCCACCACGAAGCGCGGGTTCTGGCTGGCGTAGCGCCGCCACAGCCGTTTCGGCTCGCGTGTGAGCCGGTAGACCCACTCCAGGCCGTTGCGCTGCATCCAGCTCGGAGCCTGCGAGACGATGCCGGCGTGGAAGTCGAACGCGGCACCCACGCCTACCAGCAGCGGGGCGGCTAGCAGCGGGCGCATCTCGCTCATCCACAGCTCCTGCTTGGGCTGGCCGGTGCCGACCCACACGACCTGCGCGCCTGAGGAGTCGATCTCGTCCACCACGCGTGCGCGCTCCTGTGCGGTGAGCGCGCGAAACGGGGGCGACCACCCACCCACGATGCGCAGCCCAGGGAAACGGGCGCGCAGCCGTTCGGTCAGCAGCGCAAGCGCCTGCTCGGACCGGCCCCCATAGAGGTACATAGGCGTGCCGGTGTGGGCGGCGTGCGCGCAGTAGAGCGCCATCAGGTCCGGTCCGTACACACGTGTAGCGCTGCTGTGGCCGAGCAGCTTCAGCGCCCACACAAGCGGCTGCCCGTCGGGCACCGCCAGCGTCGCGTCGAGCACCGCACGCATCGTGGCGGGGTCATCGCGTGCGGACATCACGAGGTTGACGGCCGCCGCCGTCACCCAGCCGCGCGCGTGTGCGTCGATCATTGCGTCCATCCACTCGATCACCGCGTCGTAGCCGGACACCGCCAGCGGCACGCCCAGGATCGGCGCGCGCGGCGGCGGGAGGGGGCTGGTGGATGTCGCCGACCCGGAGATTGGTCGAAAGCCTATCCGCGCGCTACCCCGGGTGGTCTGGATATCCGATGGAAGTCGTTGGATGATCCGCACGATTCGCAACCTTCACACCGCGTGAGCCCGCCAGCCCTGCGCCGCTATCGCGCCGAGCGCCTCCTGCGCAAGGAGTTCCCGGCGCTGCGCTCGAAGGTGCTCACGGTCGTGCGCTCGCAGCTGCGCACCAAGGGCGTGACGCTCGACCCCGCCGACCTGGAGGCGTGTTATGCGGTGGCGTGGCAGGGCCTCTACACGAAGACGCTCGGCGGCGAGCAGGTCGATAACCCGTCTGCGTGGCTGGTGCTCGTGACGTTCCGCCGCGCGATCGACGAGGCTCGCTCCGCCGGTCGCGCCCACGTCGGTGGGCACACGCACTCGCCTCCGTCAGATCTGGACGGGGCGGTGGAGAGTGGGTATGTGCGCTGCGATCCGGACTTCGCCGGCGCGCTCGACGACCGCGTGCGCTTGCGCCAGCTGTTCGAGGGTCTGCGCAGCCGTCTGTCGGCGCGCGAGTGCGAAGCGGCATCGCTGTGCTATCTGCAGGGACTCTCGCGCGCCGAGGCCGCCCGTCAGATGGGGATCGGCGAGGCGCGCATGCGCAAGCTGATGGAGGGCACCGGCCGCGGGCAGCCTGGCGTCGCGGGCAAGGTCGGCCAGCTCCTCGACACGATCGGCGGCGGAGGCTGGTGCGAGCAGCAGTCCTCGCTGATGCGCGCCTACGCGTTCGGGGTGCTGGACCCGGTGGGCG
>JBAWFB010000126.1:0-3511 GCA_049591495.1 Solirubrobacteraceae bacterium | reverse complement strand
CCTCCAGCGCGTCGCGCACCACGTGGCGGATCGCCTCCAGCCCCAGCAGCGCCGTCTCGACCGAGTCGAGTGGCCGCCGCGGGTCGTAGTCGGCCACGCGCTGCATGATCCCCAGCAGCTCGCCGCGGATCTCCGCGATCTGCTCGCCGTCGAGGCTCGGCGGCGCCGAGCGGTTGATCGCATCCGAGAGGCGGCTGGCGGTGTGCTGCCAGCGATCGAGGTACTCCCTGGGGATGGGGGTTGTGCTCAGCGCGGCCAGCAAGCGGTCGCTGGACTGCTCCACAAGCTCCTCGAATTGCTGAAGCTCGTCACGCTCGCGTGCGACTGTGGCTGTCATGCCGTTCCCACTCCTGTCTGGCACTTGTCGGGTACAGCCGACACTATAGCGACGTCAGGCTGGGGCGCAAGCCATTTCTGACGATACGGGCCCTACACCTTGCGGTGCTCAGGCACCCACGTGCCGTCGTCGGAGCGCGTGAAGTCCTGGAACAGTCCCGGCGCCTCGGCCTGCATGACGCGTGCGATCTGGTCGAACACGAGTCGCAGCTCCTCCTCGGCGCCCTCCGCGGTGCGCATCTCGATCACGTGGCGCAGCGTGCGTGCATTGGCGGTCCACACAATGTCGGTGGAGAGGCCGATCGGCGCGAGCCGGCGCAGGGCGGAGGTGACCTCCTTCTTGACGTGAAACGGCACCCCCTCTTGATCGATGCCGAGCTCGTTTGCCGCGCTCACCTGCAGCTGCTCCAGCTGCTCCACGATGCTCACCACCTGATCGCGGATCGGCTCCAGCGCAGGCGGAACCCGGAAGCCGATGTCGGTCAGCCGCACGTAGCGCAAGCTCTCCTGGCTGAACGCCGAGCCGGCCCGATGTCTCACAAGCTCATGCGTAAAAACCCTACTCACGTTGCGCAACGCGAACGACCAGTTGGCGTGCTCCATCACGCTCCCGTGCGCGCTGCGCAGGATGTTGGCGAAGTACTCGCGCTGGTCGGCGCGCACCTTGGTCACGTTCGGGTTCAGGCCCGGCTCCCAGCTGCGGTAGCAAGCCCGACCGCCGAACTCAACGATCAGCTCGCCGCCATTAGGTGTCCCGCCCGACTCCTGCAGGCGGCGCTCCAGCCACGACTCGCCCCCTACGTCCTCCAGGTAACCACGCATCCCCTCGACGTCGATCGAGGGTCTGGCAATCAAGAAGACTTTCGGGGCGGTCTCGTGCATGGTGGCGGGCGATCCTACAACCTCGGTCGGGCGTCCCCTCAAAGTGCTGCCGCGCATGCCCGATATGCCGCCCACCACCACGCGCCACCGATCCCACGCACCATCGCCGGGCCTGCGCAGCCGTCGTCGGCGCTTACTAGACTCGCCGTAGATGAGTGCCATGGGCCTCGACGGCAGTTCGTCCAACATCGTCCAAGCTCGCAACGTCAGTCGCCGCTACGGCCAGGGCGAGGCGGCTGTGGACGCGCTCGTGGATGTCAGCGTCGGCTTCCCCAGCGGGCGCTTCGCGGCGATCATGGGGCCGTCGGGATCTGGGAAGTCCACGTTGATGCACACCCTCGCCGGGCTTGACCGCCCGACCTCCGGCTCGGTCGAGATCGGCGGTGTCGAGCTGGGCGACCTGGATGACCGCAAGCTCACGCAGCTGCGCCGCGACAAGGTCGGGTTCATCTTCCAGACCTTCAACCTGCTGCCGGTGCTGAGCGCCGAGGAGAACATTCTGCTGCCGCTGTCGATCGCCGGGCGCAAGCCCGACCGCGAGTGGTTGGACCGGCTGATCGACACGGTCGGCATTCGCGACCGGCTCAGCCATCGCCCGGCCGAGCTGTCCGGCGGCCAGCAGCAGCGTGTGGCCGTCGCGCGCGCGCTCGTGTCGCGTCCCTCGGTGGTGTTCGCCGACGAGCCGTCCGGCAACCTCGACTCGAAGGCCTCCGACGACGTGCTCGGACTGCTGCGCCACGCCGTGGACGACTTCTCCCAGACCGTTGTGATGGTCACCCACGACGCCCACGCTGCGTCGTTTGCCGACCGGCTGCTGGTGCTTGTGGACGGGCGCATCGCCCACGACGGGGAGGCGGCGAGCGCTGAGCAGGCGCTCGACTTGATGAAGGCCGTCGGCTGATGGGCAAGCTCGTGCTGCGCGGGTTTGCCCAGCGCAAGGTGCGGGCGCTGTTGACCGGCATCGCGATCGCGCTCGGAGTGGCGCTGATGGCGGGCACCTACATCCTCACCGACACGATCAACAACGCGTTCGCGGAAGTCTTCGCCACCTCCTACAAAGGCAAGGCGGTGGTGGTCACCGCCAAGGAAACGCTCGGCCGCGGGAACGGCGCCGAAACCTCTCCGCTGAATGAAGCCACACTCGCTCGCGTGCGCGCCGTGCCCGGCGTGGCGGCGGCCTCGGGCGACATCTCCAGCCGATCGACGCTGCTCTCAACCGACGGCAAACGACTCACCAGCGGCGGCGCGCCAGCGCTCGTCGCGGCCGAGCAGCCGCCCCGTTTCGAGTCGTTCACCGCGGCCAAGGGCCATCTGCCGACCGCCGCGAGCGAGGTGGCGATCGACCAGGCCACCGTCAATCGCGAGCACCTGCAGCTGGGCCAGCAGGTCGTGATCGCCGGGCGTGCCCCCGCGCGGCGCTACACGATCTCGGGGGTCGCGAAGTTCGCCGGCAGCGAATCGTTCGGCGGCACGAGCGTCGTGCTGCTCACCACCCCGCAAGCTCAATACGTTGCGGGCGAACAGGGCCGCTATGACAGCATCAACCTCGCCACCAGCCCGGGCGTCTCGCCGGAAGAGCTCGCCAAACGGGTGCGTGTTGCGCTGCCGGCAACGCTGACGGTGCGCACCGGCGCCCAGGAAGCCGCCAACCAGACGCAGAACCTCGAAGAAGAGCTCGGCTTCCTGCGCACCTTCCTGCTGGTCTTCGCCTACGTGGCGCTCGTTGTGGGTGCGTTCATCATCTTCAACACGTTCTCGATCACGGTCGCACAACGCACGCGTGAGCTCGGTCTGCTGCGCACGCTCGGCAGCACCCGCGCCCAGATCATGCGCTCGGTCGTGCTCGAAGGGCTGATGCTCGGCGTGGTTGGCGCGGTGCTCGGCCTGTTCGGCGGGATCCTGCTCGCGCCCGCGCTCGACGGCCTGTTCAAGGCGTTCGGGGCCGACCTGCCCGACAACGGCACGGTGCTCGAGGCGCGCACCGTGATCGTCTCGCTGGGCGTGGGCATCGTGATCACTGTCCTTGCCGGCATCTTCCCGGCGATGCGCGCCACACGCGTGCCCCCAGTCGCCGCGCTGCGCGAGGGCATCTCGATTCCGCCGCGACCGCTGCCCACCAGGCGGGCGCTGATCGTGCGCTTCGTGCTCGGGCTGATCGTCGTGTTTGCGCTTGGCCTCGTGCTCGGACACGGAGTTACCGTGGTGCTCGCGGTCGTGTGGTGCGCGCGCGCCGCGCGGCTGTGGGTGCGCCTGCGGCGCGGAGGCGAGCGCCCGGCGCGTCACTATCGCATCA
>JBAWFB010000125.1:0-14246 GCA_049591495.1 Solirubrobacteraceae bacterium | reverse complement strand
CCCGCAGATTCGCCGAGCTGGCCGGCGCGCCCACGCGCTTCACCGGCTATGAGACCGAGCGCCAGCCCACCAGCGTCGCCGCGCTCGCCGTCGAGGACGCCGATAGCGATGCGACAGGCGGCAACAGAGCGGGGCAGGCCGAGCAAGACGGCCATGGCGAGGATGGGCTGACAGGCCAACGCCTGCTGGTCAAGCTCGCCGAGTCGCCCTTCTATGCCGCTGGCGGAGGGCAGATCTCAGACACCGGCACGATCGAATGCGAGCGCGGCGACTGCCTCGCGCGCGTGGAGGGAGTGTTCCGACTTGGCGATGACCAGGCGCTGGCGGTCGTCGTTGAGCGCGGCACGCTGCAGCCTGAGGAGCCGGTGCTCGCGCGCGTGGACCATCTCGCTCGCCACGCCACGCAGTGCAACCACACCGCCACCCACCTGTTGCACGCCGCGCTGCGTGCGCGCCTCGGCGCGCACGTGCGCCAGGCCGGATCCTATGTCGGGCCCGACAAGCTGCGTTTCGACTTCAGCCACGGCGCCGCGCTCAGCCCCGAAGAGTTGCGCGACGTCGAAGATCAGGTCAACGCGTGGATCGCGCGCGCGGACCCGGTACACCCGATCACCACCACGCTCCAGGAGGCCAAGCGCCTCGGCGCGATGGCCCTGTTCGGGGAGAAGTACGGCGAGGTCGTGCGCATGGTCGAGATCGGCGACGGCGACTACTCACGCGAGCTGTGCGGCGGCACGCACGTCGCCAACGCCGCCGAGATCGGGCCATTTCGAGTGCTCAGCGAGACCTCCAGCGCCGCCAACGTGAGGCGCATCGAGGCGCTCACCGGTCCCGCCGCGGTGGCGCTGTTGCGCGCGCACGATCGCGCGCTGCAAGACACGGCCGCAACCCTGCGCGCCAGCCCCGAGCAGGTCGCGGCGCTGGTGGGGGAGCGCGAGGGCCAGCGCAAGCAGTTGCTGAAGTCGGCGCGCGAGGGTGGCGTTGGGGTAGCGGGGATCGACATCGACGCGCTCGCCGCGGGCGCTGAGAAGATCGAGGGGGGGCTGCTACTGGTCTCTCCGGTGACGGTGCCCGACGCGAAAGCGCTGCTTGACGTCGCGGATCGCATCAGGGGCAAGCTCGGCCGGGACAGCGCGATCGTCCTCGGGACCGTGATCGACGGTCGCGTGTCGTTCGTCGCCAGCGTGGCGCCAGCTCTTGTCCAACGCGGGCTGAGAGCAGGGGAGATCGTTAAGGTCGCTGCGGCTGTCGCGGGCGGTGGTGGCGGCGGACGCGACACGATGGCCCAGGCAGGCGGGCGCGATCCCGAGAAGCTGGATGAGGCCCTCGCAGCTGCGCGTTCGGCGATCGAGGCAAAGCTCGCCAGCCTGCCATCCACGGTCGACTGAGCGACGGTCGCGATGGGTCGCCATCTCCATGGAGTGCACCAACCGCCGTCGTGCCCTTGCGGCTGATGCGGATACTGGCGCTCGACTACGGCAGCGCGCGCTGCGGCTGCGCGCTGAGCGACCCCACCGGCACGATCGTCACACCGATCGACCCGGTCGAGCATGCCGCCGGGAAGCGTGGGCTCGCCACGATCGCGCGGCTCGTCTCCGAGCGCGAGGTGCAGCGTGTGGTGGTCGGTCTGCCGTTGTCGCTGCGTGGAGAGGACACCGCACAGACCCGCGAGACGCGCGAGTTCGCAGCCGTCCTCTCCACGCGGCTCGGTGAGCGCGTTCCCGTCGAGCTGCACGACGAGCGCTTCACCACGCGCATCGCCGCTCGCCAACAGGACACGAGCACCAGTGAGGATTCGCGCGCGGCCGCCGTCCTGCTGGAGGACTGGCTCACCCGAGCGCAGTAGGGTCAGCGGCTTGCCTGGCAACAATGGATCGGACACATCGCGGGAGCGCACCGAGCAGGAGCGTGAGCGCGCTCGCCAAGAACGCGAAAGCCGCCGGCTGGCAAAGGCGGGAACAGCTCAACCCACACCGCTTGAGCCACCGATCCCGCCGCCGATTGAGCCGGCCGCGCCCCCGGTTGAGCCGATCCCGCCTGTGGTTGAGCCGGTCGCGCCCATGGTTGCGCAAACGCCCCCGTTGCCGCCTTCCTCGGTGCCACCCCAGACTCAACCCCCGTGGTCATATGAGGGGCTCCCACTCTCATCCCTGGCAACCGAGCTGCCAGCGCCACGAAAACGCTCGGCGCGGCTTCCCGCGTTGATTGCGCTGGTTATTGCACTCGCCCTGCTTGCCTGCGCCGTCGTGCTGATCTTCAAGCCCACCAACCACCCAGCGCCCGTACCTCCGCCACCGAAGATCGTCAAGCTGGTGATCCCCGAGGGCTTCACGCGCGCGCAGATAGCCGCACGGGCACACGCCGAAGGACTGCGCGGCGACTACACGGCGGCCTCCGCTCGCTCCACCGAACTGGACCCAGCTCACTATGGGGCGCCCACCGGCACACACAACCTCGAAGGGTTCCTGTTCCCGGCGACCTACGAACTCTACGCCGGCGAATCGGTCTCGCGACTGGTATCCGATCAGCTGACCGCGTTCAAGGAAAACTTCGGGGGCTATGAGGTCCATCGTGCGCGTGTGCTCGGCGTCACCCCCTACCAGCTGCTGACCGTGGCCTCGATGGTCGAGCGCGAGGCGCAGATCCCGGGTGACAGGGCGAAGATCGCAGCAGTCATCTACAACCGGCTGCACGACGACATGCCGCTGGGGATCGACGCGACCATCTACTACGCGGTCGAGCAGCAACAGCACATCGCCACCTACACCGGCGAACTGACCGAGAGCCAGCTGCACATCGACTCCCCCTACAACACGCGTCTGCACACCGGCCTCACGCCGACCCCGATCTCCAACCCCGGGCTGGCGTCGATCCAGGCGGCCGCCCACCCCGCGCACGTCCCCTACCTTTACTACGTCGCAGGCGCCGACGGCTGCGGCGAGCAGGTGTTCTCCACCACCGCGGCGCAATTCGAAATCGACGCTGCGGCCTACCATGCGGCGGTGGCTCGCAACGGTGGCAAGCCGCCGATTTGCAAACGCAAATGAGCACGCGTCTCGGTGTCGTGGGCTGGCCCGTGGCCCACAGTCGCTCGCCCGCGATGTTCACGGCGGCGTTCGCGGCATGTGGTCTGCGCGGCTGGAGCTATCAGCGACTGCCACTCCCGCCCGAACTGTTCGAGGAGACGGTGCGCGCGCTGAGCGCGAGTGGCTTCCTGGGTGTCAACGTGACGATCCCACACAAGCACGCCGCGCTCGCGCTCGCCGATCGCGCAAGCGACGCGGCCCGCGCGATCGGAGCCGCCAACACACTCACGTTTCAACCAGACGGCACGATCGCGGCTGAGAACACCGACGCCCCCGGCCTGATCGCCGCGCTCAGACGTTTGACCGGGACGCCCGCCCACCCGATTCCCGCCCACCTGAGCGCGCTCGTGCTCGGCGCCGGAGGCAGCGCGCGCGCGGCCGTGTGGGGTCTGCTCGACGCGGGCGTGGCCGAGGTGTCTGTGTGGAATCGCACCCCCCAGCGGGCCGCTATGCTCGCCGCCGAATTGGGCGCGCATGCGCTGGAAAAGCCCGTGCCAGCTGACCTGCTGGTCAACTGCACATCGGTTGGACTGCAACGGTCGGCCACTGACGCCGAGGCGCTCAACCAACTTGGCCTGAGCGCCGATCACGTCGGTAGGTATGCGTATGTCATCGATCTGGTCTACCGCGACGGTCCCACACCGCTGCTGGCTGCCGCACGCTCGCGTGGGGTCGCTGCGATCGATGGCCTGGAGGTGCTGGTCGCGCAGGGGGCACTCAGCTTTCAGTTGTGGACCGGGCAGCGCGCGCCGCTTGCCGACATGCGCCGCGGGGTCGGCATCGAGGACGCCTGAGAGCCTTCGCAGCCGGCGTCCGCGCGCGCGAGGGCAGTGGCGATGAGCACGCCCCCGAATGGCCTGCGCGACGAGGACGGCGTCTTTGTAGAGCACGAGCCGCGTGTGAGCGTGGAAGTCGATCGTCCCGAGCACGACGCTCTGGATCGCGAACTATCGTCGGAAGGCCACCAGACGACTCAGGAGACAGAGTCCCTCCAGGGCGTCACTCACCCTTCGCGCCGTGGCTCCTCCTCACGCTTTCTCACGGATGTGATCGTCGACATGGGCCTGATCTCTCGCGAACAGGTCGATCGGGCGATCCAGTCCTCTCGCAACGAAGGCACCACGCCCGAGCGCGTGCTGCTGGCCGGCAAAGCGCTCACCTCCGATGGCCTCGCGCGCGCGCTGGCCGAGCGCTACGGCCTCGACCATCTCGATCTCGACGTGTTCCCGGTGGACATGAACGCCGCCAACCTCGTCGTCAACGCCGCCGCCAAGCGCTACCAGGCGGTGCCGGTCGCGTTCGTCGACAAGCGCACGCTGCTGCTCGCGATGGCCGACCCCTCCAACGTGCTCGCGGTCGACGACGTGGCGATCATGACCGGCTATGAGGTGCGCGTGGCCGTCGCCTCCCCGGATGCGATCCGCGACCTCATCTCGCGCATGGACCGCCTGGAAGACGTCGTCTCGGACGGTTCCGCCCTCGAGGAGAGCGAGGAGTCAAGCGCGGAGATCGTCAATCTGCGCGAGACCGCCGACGACGCGCCGGTCGTCAAGCTCGTCAACCAGATCGTCGCCCAAGCGGTCGAGCGCGGTGCCTCAGACGTGCACCTGGCGCCAGACGGTAATGAGGTGCGCGTGAGGGTCCGCGTCGATGGCATCCTGCAGGACATAACCACCGTCCCACGGCGTATGGCCGCTGGGGTCGTGTCGCGAGTGAAGATCATGGCTGAGCTGGACATCTCCGAGCGGCGCCTGCCCCAGGACGGTCGCGTGAGTCTCACCGTCGATGGTCGTCACATCGACCTACGCGTGGTCACACTCCCAAGCGTCCACGGCGAGTCGATCGTGATGCGCATCCTCGACAAGGACTCAGTCGTAATGAAGCTTGAGAAGCTTGGCATGGCCGATATTGAGCGCGAGCGCTTCGAACACGCCTTCCACGAAACTCATGGCGCGGTGCTCGTCACCGGGCCCACCGGCTCCGGCAAGTCCACCACGCTGTACGCGGCGCTCGTTGCCCTCAACACGCCCGAGAAGAACATCATCACCGTCGAGGACCCTGTCGAGTACCAGATGGAAGGGCTCACCCAGGTGCAGGTCTCCGCAAAGTCTGGGCTCACGTTTGCCACGGGTCTACGCGCGATGGTGCGCGCCGATCCCGACGTGATCATGGTGGGGGAGATCCGCGACCGCGAGACAGCCCAGATTGCGGTGGAGTCCGCGCTCACCGGGCACCTGGTGCTCTCGACGCTGCACACCAACGACGCGCCGTCTGCGATCAGCCGGCTCACCGAGATGGGAATCGAGCCGTTCCTGGTGGCCTCCGCACTGGACTGCGTGCTAGCGCAGCGGCTCGCCCGCATGCTGTGTGCCAACTGCAAGCAGCGCACGATCGTGCCCGCCGAGGTGCTGCGCGAGAACGGCTACAAGGCGCTCGTCGACCTGGAGGCCTACGAGCCCACCGGTTGCCGGCGCTGCAACGGCAGCGGCTACCGCGGGCGGCTCGGGATCTATGAGGTGATGACGCTCTCCTCCGAGATCCGCCGGCTTGCGCTTGAACGCCGCCCGTCCGAGGAGATCCGCGACGTGGCGGTGCGCGAGGGCATGCGCCGTCTGCGCGACGACGGTCTGGAGAAGGTCCGCCAAGGCCTCACGTCGATCGCCGAGGTCGTGCGTGTGATCGGCAGCAGTTGAGATGCACGGCACATCTGCCGATAAGGGGCGCATGAGACCCAATACGTGGGCCAGAACAAGCCGAAGGATTGAGCGATGAACATCGATTTCGCCGACCTGCTGATGGAGGTCGTCGCACGGCGCGCCTCAGACCTGCACCTCGCCGCCGGGTCACAGCCGACCGTGCGCGTGCGTGGTCGTCTGGTGCGCCTGGAGGGCTACCCCGAGCTCACCGATACCGACACGCGCGAGATCGTCTACTCGATCCTCTCCGGCGATCAGCGTCAGCGCCTTGAGACCAATTGGCAGCTCGACTTCGCCTACTCGATCCCCGGCCACGCCCGCTTCCGCGTGAACGCCTACTTCCAGCGCGGCGCGATCGGCGCCGCCTTCCGCCTGATCCCTTTCGAACTGACCTCGATCGACCAGCTCGGGCTGCCCACCATCGTGCACGATCTCACGCGCAAGCCACGCGGATTGGTGCTCGTCACGGGTCCGACCGGCTCGGGCAAGTCCACCTCGCTCGCGGCGATGCTCGACGAGATCAACTCCACGCGCGAGGAGCACATCATGACGATCGAGGACCCGATCGAGTTCCTGCACGGCCACAAGAAGTGCCTCGTCAACCAGCGCGAGCTTGGCTCCGACGCGCAGACGTTCGCCGACGCGCTGAAGGCCGCGCTGCGCCAGGATCCCGATGTGATCCTCGTCGGCGAGATGCGCGACCTGGAGACGATCTCAACCGCGCTCACCGCTGCTGAGACCGGTCACCTGGTGTTCGCCACGCTGCACACCCAGGACACGGCACAGACGATCGACCGCATCATCGACGTGTTCCCGCCCGAGCAGCAGGGGCAGGTGCGGGTGCAGCTGTCGGTGGCGCTGCAGGGAGTGATCACCCAGCAATTGCTACCCACCGCCGACGGGGCTGGACGCGTGGCTGCCTGCGAGGTGCTCGTTCCCAATCCGGCCGTGCGCAACCTGATCCGCGAGGGCAAGACCCACCAGATCTACTCGGTGCTTCAAACCGGCTCCGCACAGGGCATGCAGACAATGGACGCTGCACTCGCGACGCTTCTGCGCACCGGCAAGATCTCACAGAAACTCGCCGAAGACCGCTCGTCCTCCCCCGAGGACCTGCGTCGGCTCCTCGGCGGCACCGCGTCGCTGGCGGCCTGAGATGAGCGCTCACACCGTCTCTGGCAGCGTGCCAGTCCCGCTGACCGACAGGAGCATCTGAGATGAGCACCTATGTCTTCAAGGCGATGGACATGGCCGGCGGCAAGGCACGTGGGGAGATCGACGCCGACTCCAAGCAGGCCGTCTCCGATCAGCTGAAGTCACGCGGCATGATCGTGCTCGACATCGCCGACAAGCACGCCTCGCGCGAGATCGAGCTGAGCTTTCTGAAGTCGGTCAAGGCGACCGACCTCGCCGTGTTCTCGCGCCAGCTCGCCACGATGATCTCCTCCGGGCTGTCGATCCTGCGCGCGTTGTACGTGCTGGAGGAACAGACCGAGAACAAGTTCCTGAAGGAAACGATCGTGCAGGTGCGCAAGGACGTCGAGGCGGGTATGTCGCTGTCGGGCGCGATGGAAGCCCACCCAAAGGTGTTCACACCGCTGTTCGTCGCCATGACCAGCGCCGGCGAGGCCGGCGGACTGCTTGAAGACTCGCTGCGGCGCGTTGCCGACCAGCTGGAGAAGGATGCCTCGCTGCGCCGGCAGGTGCGCTCGGCGATGATCTACCCGACGCTGATACTTGTGTTCGCGGTCGCCACGATGCTCGCGCTGGTCGCCTTCCTTGTACCGGTGTTCCAGGGCGTGTTCAAGGAATTCGGCGGGAAACTGCCGGCGATCACCGAAGTTTCGGTGCTGATGTCAAAGATCGTCACCCACTACTGGTGGGCGATGTTCGGCACGATGGGCCTTGCCGCATTCACGTTCCTTAAGTGGAAGAAATCGAAGATGGGACGCCCGCAGTGGGATCGCTTCCGCCTGCGCGTACCGATGAAGATCGGCGCGCTCGTACAGCAGATAGCGGTGGCGCGCTGGTCGCGCACGCTCTCTTCGCTGATCTCAGCGGGCGTGCCGTTGCTGTATGCGCTTGAGATAACCGGCAAGACCGCCGGCAACATTGTCCTGGAGGACGCGATGGACGGTGTGATCGCCTCGGTCAAGCGCGGCGGCTCGATCTCAGAGCCGCTGGCCAAGGCCACGGTGTTCCCGACGATGGTCACGCACATGGTTGGCGTCGGCGAGGAGACGGGCGCGCTCGACCAGATGCTTGCCAAGATCGCAGACTTCTACGACGACCAGGTCGAGGCGTCGGTCAAAATGCTCACCTCAATCATGGAGCCGATCATGATCCTCGTGATCGGCGGGATCGTCGGCTTCATCGTGATCTCGATGTACATGCCGATGTTCACGATCTACAACAACATCCAGTAAGCACCTCAAGAACCCCTACGCGAGCGGGCGAGCCTGCCATGGATCGGACAGGTTACGCGCCGATCTGCAGGCGGCCACCGTGCACCGACAGGGACACGCGGCCGTCAAGCAGCGCGAGCAGCTCCTCGCCGACGAGCTCGCGTCGCCACCCGCGCAGCGTGCGCACATCGGGCTCGCGCGCGCGCTCGGAATCCGAACGCTCACGACGTGCCACGACGATTGCCTGCAGGTCGGCCCTTGAGGCGAGCAGCTCGTAGGCCACCTCCGCTTCGCGCGCCCGCGCTCTCACCAGCGCCTCTGCGAGTGCGATCAGCGGCGCATCATCGGCTTGAGGCTGGGGCGGACGGGGTCCGCTACTCAACGGTCGCGGCTCGTTACGCAGCCCACGCTGCACCGTGGCCAGCAGATCCTCGCCGCGCTTGCGCGAGCTGTTCTGGCCAATTCCGCGGATCTCCTCCAGCTTGCGCAGCGAGCTCGGCTTGCGCTTGGCTATCTCCACCAACGCGGCGTCCCCAAGCACGCTTTGCACTGGCCTATCGCGCTCGGCGGCTGTGCGCTCGCGCCAGGCCACCAGCTCGTGTGCGACGCCCTGAGAAGAGGCGCTCAGACCTCTGATCCGCGGGAGCCGTTCGAACACCCGCTCGAGGTCGCGCTCGTCGCTGACCCGCTCAAGGAACTCACACTCCTCACGTGCCCAGCGCAAGCGTCCTGCCTGCTCGAGCCGGCGCTGCAGCTCGACTGCCAGCGCGCTGAGGTGAACGACGTCCCCACGTGCATAGTCGAGTTGCTCGCCCGACAGTGGGCGTGCGTCCCAGCGAGTGAAGCTGGCGCTCTTTGCAAGCCTCACACCGAGTACCTCCGCCAGCAGGGTGTCATATGAGCACTGTGCGCCCATTCCGAGAAATCCAGCGGCCACCTGCGTGTCGAACACGTTGGCAACTTCACACCCGAGTGCGCGGCGCAGCAGTGAGATGTCCTGGCGCCCGGCGTGCACCACGACCTCCACCAGCGGGTCGGCAAGCACCCGCGCAAGCGGCTGGCCCTGCTCGGCGAGCCAGTGCTCAGGGCTCCCTTCGCCAGCGATATCCGCACCTGTCACAGATCGCCCACTGGCCAGCGGGTCCACGATCGCGATTTGCTCCCCGCCCGTGCCGTCGGCGACCGCGAGTTGGATCAGACACAGAAGTGTGCGGTAGCGACCCTCTCCCATGAACTCCGTATCGAGCGCGATCCGCCGGGCGGCCTGCGCCAGCTCGGCGAGTCGCGGGAGCACGATCGCGGGGTCCGCCGTGGTGGAGCTCTCGGGCGTCTCGTTCATCGGCCTATCCTCTCCGATCGTCGGTGCCCGCGCATCGCCGAGGTTCGTCGTCCGGCTCACTGTGTGGCTGGGTGCTGGTCTTCGTCGACGCGCACGGCCGGCAGGCGCAGCGCAAAGCACGCACCTGGCTGGCTGGCGCTCTCGGCATCGTCCAGCAGCGTCAGCGTGCCGCTCATACGGCTCGCAAGCTCGCGCCCGATCGCAAGCCCCAATCCGAAGCCACTGACCCCCCCGGCGGTGCTTCCGCGCTGGAAGCGCTCGAAGATCCGCTCGCGCTCGACCGCCGGGACACCAGGACCGCTGTCGCTCACCACGATCTGCGACCACGAACCGTCCGTTGCCGTGTCGGTACGGGTCAGCACGCTCGAGCCCTGCGGCGCTACCCCGATTGCGTTGTCGAGCAGTATTCGCACTATCTGCGCCACCGCGCCTGGGTCACACGTCGCCCAGCACGCAAGCGGCGACTGGTGGACCTCGATGCGCACGCTGCGCTCTGTGGCACGACGCTCAAATTCGGCCGCCACCGCCCGGCACACCTCGCCTAGCTCGACGGGCTCTGCGCGCAACGGCACCTCTGCGTCCAGGCGGCTGAGGTCCAGCAGGTCGGAGGCAAGGCTAGAGAGACGATGCGATTGCTCGCGCGCTCTCGCGGTGCGCTCACGGGCATCGCTGAGGTCAAGCCGTCCAGGGTCGAGATCGTCTTCGAGCAGCTCGAGCGTTCCATCCAGTGAGGCCAACGGCGTGCGCAGCTCGTGCGAGGCGGTCGCCACGAACGCGTGGCGTGCCTGCACCTGGCGGCGCAGGCGTGCCTGCATACTCGCGAACGCGCGCGTCAGGTCGCCGATCTCATCGTTGCGACCGTCCACATGGATCGGTGCGTCGAGGCCCCGTTGCTCCAGTTCTCGCGCTGATTCGCGCAGGCGCTCCAGCCGTCGCAGCAGCGTGGTGGTAAGCGCAATGCCAAGCAGCAAGGCGATCCCAAAGCCGACTGCCGCCGCCTCGACGAAGGCTTTGCGCACCACGCTCACCGTGGAGATCACATATTCCAGCCGACGCATGAGCACCACGGCATAGAGTGCTCCGTGCGCACCGATCCGTATCGGCTCGACCGCGACCAGCTCGTCACCGATAAGCGTGTGCACGCCACTGTCGGTGCTCAGTGCGCGGCTGACCTGCGCGTAGTAGTCGGGTACGTCTAGATCCTGGTCGGCGGGTGCGTAGATCGTCTCCAACTTGCCGTTGAGCACGGTGATCTCAGCCCCTGACCGGCGGCGCAGAAGCGACACTGTGGCGGCGAGTTCACTGCCGTTGGGGCGCTTTGTGTCTGGATCGACCCCGATCTCTTCAAACTCGGGACGAGACACTGAGATCGCGGCGAACACGCCCGCCTCGCCCTCGGTGCGCAGCCGCTGCTCCAGCGGCGAGAACAGCGCGAGCGCCGCCACCGCGAGCGTCACCGCGCTTGAGAGCAGCAGCGCCGCGAACATCCTGGGACGCAGTCCCAGCACGTGCCGGCGCATGGGGGCGCGGCGTCTGCCGTGGCCGCCGGCGTGCTGAGTCTGCTCGTCGTTCACGGCTCCTGGAAGCGGTACCCGGCACCGCGCACCGTGAGGATCAGCTTGGGCTCCTCGGGCCGCTCCTCGATCTTCTCGCGCAGGTGCCGGATGTGCACGTCGATCGCGCGCGGGTCGCGATAAGCCGAGTCGCCCCAGATAGCGCGCAGCAGCTCCTGACGGTTGAACAGCCTGCCCGGTTCGGACATCAGCTGCGCCAGCAGCTCGAACTCCGAGAACGTGAGCTTGACCTGCTCGCCGTGGGCGCTGGCTTCGCGGTGACTGCGGTCGAGCACGATCGGTCCGATGCTCAGCACCTCGCGACCCATGGCGCGCGGCCCCGAGCGGCGCAGCACCGCACGAATGCGGCTGCGTAGCTCCGCCAGCCCGAACGGCTTGGTGACATAGTCGTCGGCGCCAGCCTCCAGACCCTGGACGGCGTCGGCCTCGGTGTCGAGCGCTGTCAGCATGATGATCGGCACGATGTTGCGCTGCTCGCGCAGCGCGCGACACACGTCATACCCGTTGGGGCCGGCTCCGAGCGCGACATCCAGAAGGATCACGTCGAACTGCTCGGCGCTGGCGCGCTCGATCGCCTCCGTGCCGCCAGCCACCGCCTGCACGGTGTGGCCCTCCTTGGAGAACGAACGTGTCAACGTCTCACGCAGCGGAGCCTCGTCGTCGACGACAAGGATGTTCATCGAAGCGGACGCCTCCATCGCGTTCACGCTACCGATAGTGGCGGTCACGAGCGCACTCAGTCGCTCTGGCGCGAGGCGCGTGGGTAGTGCGTGGGTAGTCGCCACAGCAGCCCGCGGGCGTGCAGTCCGGCCTTCAGGGACACGTCGGTCCCGTGTGCGCGCACCCACAGCGCGGCGGGCGCACAGCCGGCGATCGTCTTTGACGGGTGGGGCCCGCACACCGAGTCGAGAAACGCGTAGCGCACTTGACCAGCGGCGATCAGCGCCTTCAGCCTCGTAACGCTTGTGAAAGGCAGGCTGTTGTAAGTGGTCAGCATCAACACAGGTCGAGCGTCCTGCACTATCAGCGAGGCGACGGTCGTGGCCGAGCCTGCCGCGAGCTCATAGCGCGCGCCGTCCTGGTGGGCGCGCAGGTAGGCGCTCATCAGACGCTGCTCTTCTGGTTTAAGGGCCCCGACGTCGCCCGCATCGGAGGTCTTGGCTCTCACGGCCTGCACGCTCGCCACGAGCGGTATCGCCAACAGGGCGGTCAGCGGCACGGCGAGCCAACGGAACCGGTTGCGAGCACCGGCGACCCATGCCACCCCGATCCCGAACATGGCGGCCACGGCCGGCGTGAAGCTCTCCACGTAGCGTGGGTGCAGGCGGGCCATCGCACTGAACAGCACGATGCCGGTGATGAGCCACACGAGCACACCAACCGTCGTGGCGCGGCGCACACGCTGCTCGTCGCGGCGCGCGAGGCGAACAGCTACGCACACACCCAGCAGCAGCGCCGCCAAGGCCTCCCAGCCCAGCCACTTGGCGGGCAGCTGGCCTGTGCGCGCCAACAGGCGTGTGGGGGAGGGGGAAGCGATTGGGGTCGATCCCGAGGAGACCACCTTGCCTCCGCCACCACCGTGTTGTGCGACGGGGGGCGCCTGTCCAACTTCAGTGGTTTTTCCGCTCAAGCGTTCAGTGCCGTTGAACACGAACGCCGCGTTCCACGCGCTGCCGTTGGTCGATCCGATCGCAAACGGACGCTCGCGCGCGGGGAACAGCAGGGTGGTGCCCAGCCACAGCAGCGCAACCACCACGTACACGCCCGCGGCGGCCGCCAGCTGCCATGTTCGCCGTCCGCGCAGTGTCTTCTGTGAGCGCTCAGCTGAGTGTGGAAGTCCCAGGCAGGCGAGCACGAACAGTCCCGGCAACGCCACCATCGACTCGAGCAGCTTCACGTTGAAGGCCACACCAAGTGCAGCCGCGGCGCCCAGCAGCCACAGAGTGCTGCCCGTCTCGCAGGCGCGCACGAGCGCCAGCAGCGCCAGCACAAGCAGCAGCATCATGACCGCGTCCATCGTGTCGCTGCGCGCGGTGATCACCTCGATCGGCAATACAGCGAGCGCGAGCGCCGCCACCAAACCCGCTGGGACCCCGAACGAGCGTCGCAGCGCTGCATACATGAGCGGCACCGAGGCCGTTCCCGCGAGCGCCTCGGGCAGCTTCAGCGAAGTGGAGCTCCAGCCGAATAGCTTCACGCTTGAGACCTGCAGCCATAGATCCACGGGTGGCTTGTCGATCGAGACGCTCCCGCCCGGCTCGTAGGCACCGAAGAAGAAGTTGTGCCACGAGAAGCCCATGCTGCGCACCGCCGCGTCGTAGAACGGGTCGAGCCGTACAGCCCCCAGATCGACCAGGCGCAGCGCCGCGGCGAGGGCTGTGATCAGGACGAGCGCGAGCCAGCGCAGGGGGATCGTGGGCGTCCGCACGCCCGGAACGCTAATCTCGCAACTCCATGAGTGACGCA
Source organism: Solirubrobacteraceae bacterium (assembly GCA_049591495.1). Taxonomy (GTDB): domain Bacteria; phylum Actinomycetota; class Thermoleophilia; order Solirubrobacterales; family Solirubrobacteraceae; genus Palsa-744. The sequence goes on along the minus strand of JBAWFB010000125.1, from coordinate 680 downwards.
CATGATCGCAAGCAGGCCACGCCCAGCCGCTCACGCAAGCGGGCACCGGCGTCCTCGGAAGAGGACGCCGAGGAGAGCTCGGGGGCCGAGGAGTCGCACGAGCCACGCGAGTGCATGCCCTGCCACGGCACCGGCAAGGTCATCTCGAATCTCGGCGAACACGCCCGCAAGGTGACCTGTCCATGGTGCCGCGGTAGCGGCGAGCGCCTCACGGGAGCCGACGCGCAGGAGTTCCAGCAGGAACAGGCGGCGCTGAAGCGTCATTGAGAGCGTGTTAGACGGCGCGTTTTGCGGGTAATGCGTCCAAGTTTGCTGCAACGCTAAAGCGGAGATCAACCGCGGTCGATGAACGCGCTGAAAAGCCAGACCGCAGGCCAAGGTAGGCGCCCATCGGGTGCATGGCAAAGCCGGCGGCCCCCGCGATCGGTTGTGAGGCCGGAGCAAGGGACGCATCGCCACTGTGAGGCGGTTGGATTGAGGGCTGGCGCCCAAGAAACCGGATCCCAAGGAGGATTCAAATGATAAATCGACTGCGCCAGCGCGCATCTGATGAGGGTGGCTTCACGCTCATCGAACTGCTGGTAGTGATTCTGATCGTGGGCATTTTGGCCGCGATCGCCATACCCGCGTTCCTTAACCAGAAGAGCAAGGCCAGCGACTCCAACGCCGAGACTCAGGTC
>JBAWFB010000124.1:0-9826 GCA_049591495.1 Solirubrobacteraceae bacterium | reverse complement strand
GCCTGGCGGCCGGACCGCACATGTGCGGTCCGGGACAGCCCCCCATGTGGGGCTGTCTCTACGAAGATGATTCGTGATTGCTACTGAGCCAGGCCGCCAAAGAAGGCGAACGGGCGCGCGGGCGCCTGTAGGGCTGCCCATGCGTCAAAAGCATCGCCCTCGACCTCGAAGCTGCTGCCCGCCGGCGCCTCGACGCGCAGCCGCTCAACGAGCGCGCGGGCTTCGTCCTCGTCGAGGACGCCAAGCTGGAGATGGCGCCAGTGACGGCGCAGCGGTATCCCCTCGGCTGCCAGCCGCTCGGCGAACTCGCGCGCATCGTGATGGGTTGGGAGGGTCACACGCACTTCCCACTCCGGGTGACCGTCGTGCTGTGACTCTTCAGTCTCGAGCTGCTCCAGGCGCTCATGCTCGGCGGCGTGCTCGGCGGGCGTGCTGGGCAGCGCCTGTGCGGCGTCCTCCCAGCGGTCCTCCTCGGGATGCCAGCGCCAGGAGCTGACCTTGGCGGCGACGTCCTCGACGCCCTGTTCGGAGAGGATCGATTCGACCGTGGAGCGGGCTCGCACCGCGTCCTCGGCGGAGTCGGCGTACAGGAACACGTGCCCACCCTCGTGGCTGACAGCCACGTGCTTGGGTTGGCTGGAAGGGCCATCTCCTGCTTCCCGCTCGACCTGCTCGAGCGCCTCCAGCAGTTGCGCGGCGTCGTCTTGGGCCAGCTCCACGCGGATGCGAAACTCGTCGTGCATGCTCAGCCTTCCAGAGAGGTGGTCACGGGCGAGGATGGTAGCGGGCCGCGGCGACCGGACAGGCAGCGTGCTGTGGCCTACGCCGACTCCTCACGCAACGAGTGCTCGGCCGCATCTTCGGGCGCGGCTTCGGTGACGAGTGTGGGCGTGGTGCCTTTCTCGACCGTGTCGCGGGTGACGACGCACTTCTTGACGTCGCGGCGGGAGGGCAGCTCGAACTGGACCTCGAGCAGGATCTCCTCAATGATCGAGCGCAACCCGCGCGCGCCGGTTTCGCGCTCGAGGCCCTTCTCCGCGACCGCCAACAGCGAGTCCTCGGCGAACACCAGCTCGATGCCGTCGAAGGAGAAGAAGCGCTGGAACTGCTTGACGAGCGCGTTGCGGGGCTCGGTGAGGATCGAGACGAGGTCGGTGCAGGTGAGCTGATGGACTGCGGACATCACCGGCAGGCGTCCGATGAACTCGGGGATCAGCCCGTACTCGATCAGGTCCTCGGGCAGGCATTTCTCGAATATTTCGCCTGTGTCGCGCTCCTGCTTGGTTTCGATCGCGGCGGCGAAGCCGACGCCGTTGTGGCCGATGCGCCGCTCGATCACCTGATCGAGGTGCGCGAACGCGCCGCCGCAGATGAACAGGATGTTGGTGGTGTCGATCGTGAGGAACTCCTGATGGGGGTGCTTGCGTCCCCCCTGCGGCGGGACCGAGGCCTGCGTGCCCTCGAGGATCTTCAACAGCGCCTGCTGCACGCCCTCGCCGGAGACGTCGCGGGTGATCGACGGGTTGTCGGCCTTGCGCGCGATCTTGTCGACCTCGTCGATGTAGATGATGCCGGTCTCGGCCTTCTTGACGTCGTAGTCGGCGGCCTGGATCAGCTTCAGCAGGATGTTCTCGACGTCCTCGCCGACATAGCCGGCCTCGGTGAGCGCGGTGGCGTCGGCGATCGCGAACGGCACGTTGAGGATTCGCGCGAGCGTTTGCGCCAACAGCGTCTTGCCGCACCCGGTTGGACCGAGCAGCAGGATGTTGGACTTCTGCAGCTCGATGTCCGAATCGCCGGACTGCATCATCTGCACGCGCTTGTAGTGGTTGTAGACGGCCACCGACAGGGTGCGCTTGGATGCCTCCTGGCCGACCACGTACTCGTCCAGCACGTCGTAGATAGCGCGCGGCTTGGGCAGGTTCTCCAGATCGAACGCGGGCGGGGCGGCGAGCTCCTCGTCGATGATCTCGTTGCAGAGATCGATGCACTCGTCACAGATGTAGACGCCGGGGCCGGCGATCAGCTTCTTGACCTGCCGCTGGGACTTGCCGCAGAAGCTGCAGAGAAGCTGCTCGTTGGAATCTGTTGGTCTGGCCATCTTGCTTCCCGCTCTCCTCCGACTATGACCCAGATCTCGGAGCTAGTGCTCCGAGATGACGCGATCGATGATGCCGTACTCCTTGGCTTCCTCGGAGCTCATGAAGTAGTCGCGCTCGGTGTCCTTGCTGACCTGCTCGAGCTCCTTGCCGGTGTGCTTGGCGATGATCTCATCGAGGCGTTTGCGCACGTCGATGATCTCCTTGGCGTGGATCTCGATGTCGGTCGCCTGCCCCTGAAAGCTGGATGAGACCTGGTGGATCAGGATCTTGGCGTTGGGCAGCGCCATGCGCTTGCCGGGAGCGCCGCCCGCCAGCAGCAGCGCGCCCATCGACATCGCGATGCCGACGCAGATCGTTTGCACGTCGGGCTTGATGAATTGCATCGTGTCGTAGATCGCAAGACCCGCGTACACAGAGCCACCGGGGGAGTTGATGTAGATCGAGACGTCCTTGGTGGGGTCCTCGGACTCCAGGTGCAGCAGTTGGGCGACGATCAGGTTGGCGACCTGGTCGTCAACGGGGGTCCCCAGGAAGATGATCCGCTCGTTGAGCAGACGGCTGTAGATGTCGAACGCACGCTCGCCTCGCGAGGTTTGCTCAACCACCATTGGTACGAGTGGGCTCATGGTCCTCGCTTCAGTTTCGCTTTAGGGGCCGGAATCCTTCTGAGTGCCGATCGCGCATCCTCAAAATATATTTCGCGCGGCGCGCTCTCAAGGCTAGCTCGCCGGGCTTTGATCGGTGGGGGTCCACAGTCGCGCCGCGGCCGTCTCGGTGCCCGCCTCGTCCTGTCCCTCGGACTCGGGCGTCCACAGCTTCTCGCGCGCTTGGGCCTGCTCGATCGGTATCGGCTTGGCCTCGGCGGCGATCAGCTCGACCGCTTGACGCGCGGCGAGGTCTTCACGGATCTCATCGACGCGTCCGGACTCGCGCAGCTTCTCGAGCAGCTCCGCGGCCTCCACCCCTTCGCGGTCGGCGGTCGGTGTGATGACCTCGATCAGGTCCTCCTCGCTCGGGACTATCTGCTCGGCGTCGACGATCGCGGCGATCACCGCTTCGCGTCGAAGCGACTGCGCGGCCTCGGGGGCGAGCTCTGAGATCAGGTCGTCCTCCTCGCGCCCGGTGATCTTCAGATATGCCTCGCGCGAGATGCCGCGGTGGGAGAGTGAATGCAGCATCCGGTCCCACATCTCGCGGGCCTTTGCCTGCACGAGCGTCTCGGGCGTCTCCACGTGCGCATTGGCGGCGGCGGCGTCGAGCGCGGCCTCGCGGAACTCGCTGTCCACGCGCTTGCCGTCGGCCTCGCCGAGCCGTGCGCGGATGTCCTCTGTGAGCTCTGCCACCGAGTCGAATCCCATGTCCACCGCGAAGTCCTCGTCTACTTCGGGGAGCTGCTTGTGCTTCACCTCCTTGACGGTGACCTCGAAGCTCGCGTCCTTGCCGGCAAGCTCTGCGCTTGAGTAGTCGGCCGGGAAGGACAGCTCGATCGTGCGTGTTTCTCCCGCCCCAGCGCCCTGCAGTCCCTCCTCAAAGCCGGGGATCAGGTTGCCGGAGCCCAGCTCGATGAGCTGGTCGCGTCCTTCGCCGCCCTCGAAGGGCTCGCCGTCGATCGAGCCGACGTAGTCGACGACGACGAAGTCACCGGCGGCGGCTGGACGCTCGACGGTGTCGAGCCGGGCCAGGCGCTCGCGCAACCCGTCGATCTCGTGCTGGAGAGCCTCCTCGTCGATCGCGATCTCGCGACGTCCGACCTCGAGGCCCTTGTACTCGCCCAGCCGGGCCGCCGGCAGCACGCCTATCTCGATCGAGAACTCGAGCGCCGCGCCCTGCTGGGGCAGGTCGCCGAGGTCGAGCTGCGGATCGCCGACCGGGGCGATGCCGGCCGTCTCGATCGCGTCCACATACCAGTTGCCGAGCGTGTCGCGAACGGCTTCCTCGAGCACCACCTCGCGACCCACCTTCTGGATCACGAGCGGCGCGGGGACCTTGCCGCGCCGGAAGCCGGGGAGCCTCATTTCGCGTCCGAGCTGGCGCGCCTTGCGCTCCACGCGGGCTTCGATCTCGCTCGGGGGCACCTGCACCTGCACGCGTACGCGCGACTCGGGCAGCTCGGTGACGGTGGTTGTGAGGGTGGCGGGCATGGCTGCCACGATACCGTGCCGCCCTATGGCTGCACCCACCCGCCGTGTGCGTCGCCTCGAGCGATGGCTGTGGACCGGCCCGGTTGGCCACCTGGTGGGCGGCGGGCTGGACTTCGCTGAGGCGCTCGCCTTGTATTTGCGCGCACGCCGAACGAGCCGCATGCCGCGTTAGTTGTCCTTGCCCTCTTCGTCCGGCATCCACGAGCGGAGCAGAATCCTGCGATCCTGCGGTGTCGTACATGTACTTTGCGCGTGCATAACACTTCACAAAATGAAGTGTTATGCACGCGGTTTGGAAGACACCGCCGCCCTCCTGGGTCCCCACCGGGCCCCCAAGCGCCGCGCGGCCGGATCGGCGACCGCGCGGTTGCGCTCGTGGGCGACTAGGCCGCTGTCACTGCGACGCCGTCGAACGTGACGGACTTGCCGCGCGGTACGACGAGCACCGGGCAGGTCGCGATCTCGATCAGGTTCTCACTGGCAGCGCTGAGCGAGACGCGGCCCTGCTCGGCCTCCGGACGCGAGCCGACGACCAGCAGGTCGGCGTTCTGCGCGCCGGCGACACCGACCTCGGCTCCGAGCGAGCTGGCGAGAGCCTCCGCGGTTGCCTGGGCGCTGCCGTCGCCGACGACGGCGATCTGGTGCACTTGCGAGCCGCCGCTCTGGGCAAACCCTGCGGGTGCGATCGCGACGGCCACGGTACCGCCACCCAGCAGGCGCTGGGCGGAGTTGCCGACGCCGACGTGGCCCTTGGCGGTGTGGGAGTCTGAGCAGAACACGATCGCGTCGGCTTCGGTTTGGGCGGCGAGCTTGCTGAGGCCATCCGGCGTCGAGCGGTCGGTGACGACGTGGCGGGACGCATCGCCGTGGCCGAGCAGCTCTGCGCCGCGGACGAGCAGCTGCTCCGCCTCGTGCTGGGCGAGGATCTCGCGGCTGGTGTCCGCTTCGGGAGCGTGGCGCACGTAGGCGAGCGATACCTCTGCGCCCGCGTCGGCGAACAGCCGGCCGAGCGCGACGGCGTCGTCCTCGTTGTTGGTTCCGTCGTAGGAAACGATGATGTTGGCGGACATGGCGTCTCTTTCTGTTTGTGTCTTTCGCCTGGCTTCTGTGTGTTGCCCGGCGCTTGTGCCGTTGTTGGCGATCGTCCTGTGACACGATCTGAAATTGGAGTTCGATCACAGGTTGACACTCCCCTGCCATCAGTACCAGTGAAATTCATAATCTGAGCTATAAGGACAGCTAATGCTGAATGTGGGCCGTTTGAGGGTGCTCGTGGAGGTCGCCAACCGTGGCTCGTTCTCGGCGGCCGCCGAGGAGCTGTCCTACACCCAGTCGGCGGTATCTCAGCAGGTGGCGACGCTGGAGGCCGAAACGGGGATGACGCTGCTTGAGCGTCACGCGCGCGGTGTGCGCGTGACCCCCGCCGGGCGAGCGCTGGTCGAGCACGCCGAAGGCATCCTCGCGCGCCTGGAAGCCGCCGAGGCGGAGCTGTCGGCGATCGCGGGATTGCGCGCTGGGAAGCTGCGGATGGCCTCGTTTCCAACCGCGGGGGCAACCCTGATGCCGCTTGCGATCGCGACCTTCCGCTCCGTCTACCCGGAAATCGAGCTGACGCTGGCCGAGGGAGAGCCAGAGGAGATCGCACCGCGGCTGCGCGCGGGAGAGTTCGATCTGGCATTGCTGTTCGAGTTCGACGAGCCCGAAGCCGGAATGGAGAGCCTGGCGCGAGTGGAGCTGCTGCAGGACCCGATGTACCTGGCGCTGCCGCGCGAGCACCCACTGGCAACCAAGGGGGGTTTGCGCCTGGCGGAGCTGCGTGGCGAGGCGTGGGTGCAGACCTCGCGGCAGAGCCCGTGCGCGCGTCATGTCGTGCGCTCCTGTCACGCGGCCGGGTTCGAGCCGAACGTGACGTTCGAGAGTGACGACTACCAGACCGTGCAGGGTCTCGTGGCGGCTGGCGTGGGCGTCGCCCTGATCCCCGAGCTGGCGTTGTCGGTCGTGCGCGAGGACATCGTGATCCGGACACTCTCGCCGCGCTCACCCACTCGCCAGGTGATCGCGGCAGCTCCCGCCGACGCGCGCCTCAGCCCCGCCACGCCCGCGATGTTGAGCATTCTCGAGCAGGCGGCAGAGGGCTATGAGGCCCAGGGAAAGCGCACGGCACCGAGCGTCTGAACCTCGGGCTCGAGCTCCACGCCAAAGCTCTCGATCACACGGCGCCGGCCCTCGGCCATCAGCGCGACCACATCGGCGGTCGTGGCCGTGCCGGTGTTCTCAATGAAATTGGCGTGCTTGGGAGCAAAGCGTGCTCCTCCCACCAGCAGGCCGTTGCAACCTGCCTGCGCGAGCAGCAGTCCCGCGGTGCGTCCCTCCGCCGCGGGATCCTCCGGATTCTTGAAGGTGGAGCCGAACGTCTTGATCCCCTGCGGTTGAGCTTCGTGACGGCGGGCACGCATCTGCGTGAGCGTGGCCTTGACCGTGTGCGCATCGGCTGCGACGAGTGCAAACGATGCGCGTGAGACGATCTCTCCATCCCGGAGATTGGAGTGGCGATAGCCGAACCCCAGCTGCTCCGGGGTGCGCCGCTCGACGCCATCGGCGGTGACGATCTCAACCCACTCGAGCGCGTCGGCCAGCTGTCCACCATAGGCGTTTGCGTTCATTCGCACGGCGCCCCCGACGCTGCCTGGAATGTTGACGCCGAACTCGATCCCCGATAGCCCCGCCTGAGCCGCGCGGGCGGCAACCGAGGGCAGCCGCGCGCCCCCTCCGCAGACGATGCGAGCCCCTTCGTGCTGGATCAGCGCCAGCTTTCGATCGAGCTTGACCACCAGGCCGGGCACACCCTCATCGGCGATCAACAGGTTCGAGCCCGACCCCACGATTGCCAAGGGCACCTCGACCGTGCGAGCCCAGACGAGCAGCTCACGCAATTGGGCGCCCGAGCCGGCGCGAGCGAAATAGTCGGCGTCTCCGCCGGTGCGAATCGTGGCCATGCGAGCCAGCGGGAAATCTCGTTGCGCGATCGACGGAACGGTCTTCGGCGAATTCCTAGAGGCCATCGGTCACCTGCCGGTTGGTCTCCACCAGCCGCCGTGCGAGCGTGTCGATGTCGCCGGCGCCCATCGCCACGCACAGATCGCCCTCACCGAGCAGTTCCTCCAGCACGCTCTGCGCCGCATCGAAACTGGGCAGCCACAGCACGGTACGCCCACCCGCGCGCTCGGCGGCAGCCCGAGCGATCGTCAGTCCGCTGATGCCGGGATGATCCTCGGCGCGCTCGCGCGCCGCGTAGACGTCGAGCAGGACGATCACATCCGCGAGCGCGAGCGCCGCTCCGAGCTCCCGCGCGAGCATCGCCGTGCGCGAATAGAGGTGCGGCTGGAACACGGCCACCAGCCGCCGCGCGCCAAGCGTGCGTGCGGCACTGAGCGTGGCCGCGACCTCGGTCGGATGGTGGGCGTAGTCGTCGATCACGACCGCCCCACGCGCGGTGGCACCGACGCGCTGAAAGCGCCGCCCGGCGCCACGGAAACCTGCGAGGCTGATAACCGCACGCTGCTCGCCGACGCCGGCCAGCCGCGCTGCCTCCAGCGCCGCGGTCGCATTGAGCGCGTTGTGGACGCCGGGCACCGTCAACTCGACCTCGTGCCCACGCCAGTCAAAGCGTGAGCCTCCGTCCTCAAGCGATGGCTCGGGCGTCCGGTAGGCGACGATCTCGACTTCCATCGACCTGGTTGTCGGCGCCGTCGGCATCTTCAACAGATCGGTGGCCTCGCCCGGAGCCGCTGTCGGTGTCGGCGCTGGCGTCGGTGTCGGCGTCGGCGTCAACGCGAGCAACTCGGGGCGGTCCCACACCACGATCGCTCTCTCGGCTCGCGCCAAGAACGCGCGGAACGCCTCGTGCAGCTCGTTCAGCGATCCGAAGGTCGCGTGGTGATCCAGCTCGACGTTGGTGAGCACCGCTATCGCGACGTGCAGGCTGAGCATCGAGCGGTCGGACTCGTCGGCCTCCACTACGAGCCACTCTCCCTCGCTCCAGTGGGAGTTATCCAGTCCCGCGCCGACCGAGCTGCCCACCAGCCAACCGGGATCGGATCCCAGCTCGCGCAGTATGCGCACGATCATCGACGCGGTGGTCGTCTTACCGTGCGCGCCGGCGACCGCGATCGTGGAGCGCAACGCGGTCAGCTCCCCCAGCAGCTCGGCTCGGGGACGCTCTGGCAGGCCGCGTTCGCGCGCCGCGACACGCTCCGGATTCTCGCGCGGCACGGCACTCGAATAGATCACCTCGACGTCGCTGCCGGCAGGAACATTACCTTCGTCGTGTCCTATGTGGGCGTCGAGCACCCCCTCTTCGCTCAGCCGCTTGAGGTAGGGCGTTGGTGCTCGATCGGAGCCGCTGACGCTCGCGCCAAGTGCGTGGGCGGCGCGCGCGTAGCCGCTCATGCCGGCGCCGCCGACCCCGACGAAGTGCAGACGGCGCTGCGCCCACGGCTGCTCGCCGGCGGTCATCTGGCCGCCTCCAGCAGCTCGGCGGCGATATCGCGTGCCGCGAGCGGACGCGCAAGGCTTCCAGATGCGCTGGCCATCGTCGCCAGCCGAGCTGGGTTGGCGATCAGCGCGGCCACCTCGCGGGCGAGGCCCGCTGCGTTTAGATCCGCGTCGTCGATCACGATCGCGGCACCCGCGTGTGCCATCCAACGCGCGTTGGCGCTCTGGTGGTCGGCGGAGGCGTGCGGGTAGGGCACGAGGATCGCGGGCAGGCCGTGGGCGGCGATCTCGAACACCGAGCCGCCGGCGCGCGCCACCACCAGATCGCAGGCAGCGAGCGCATCGGCGAACTCGGCGATGTCTAGATACTCCCGTAGGTCATACCCAGTCGGCAGCGGGTGCGCCGAGAGCTCCGCATAGTCCCGTCGTCCACACACGTGCAGCACACGGGGCACACCCGAGGAGAACGCGCCGAGCGCCGCCCGATTGATCGTGCGCGCTCCGAGCGAGCCGCCGAACACGAGCACACACGGCTCGCCCGCAGGGATCCCAAAGCGCTCGCGGGCGCTTGCGCGATCGGTCTCAAACGCGGGTATCGGCCGTCCTGTCACGCGGTAGCGCGATCCCGCGCGTCCCTCGATCGCAAACGACAGGCACACGCGCCGCGCAAACGGCGCCAGCGCACGATTGGTAAGGCCAAGATGGCTGTCGGCCTCGGTCAGCACGAGCGGGATGCGTCGCGTGAGCGCGGCGGCTCCGACCGGCGCGGCCACGTATCCCCCACCGCCCATCACCGCGTCGGGCTCCAACTCGGCGAGCAGCGCACGCGAGCTCATGACAGCGGAGGCTGAGCGGGCAAGCGCACGAGCCGCACGCAGCGGGTTGGTACGGCTGAGGCCTTCCACTGAGATCGTGTGCAACGGGTAGCCGGCCGCGGGCACGAGCTGCGCCTCGACGCGCTCGCCGCCGATGAAGCTCACCTCGGCGCCCTCAGCGCGCAGCGCGTCGGCCACCGCGAGCGCCGGCACCACGTGCCCGGCCGTTCCCCCGGCGGCTATCGCGATCTTCTTGCTCATCGCCCCATCGTGC
>JBAWFB010000123.1:0-1756 GCA_049591495.1 Solirubrobacteraceae bacterium | reverse complement strand
CCCGCGGACCGAAGACGAAGCTGAAATTGCCGGCCATCCGGGCCAGCGGACCGAAGTCTCCCTCCCGCGCCAGCCGCCGCAGCTCTCCGTGGTAAGGATCGAAGAAGAGCCGGTAGCCGACGGAAAACCTCACCCCCGCCTCGCGGCAGGCCGCGATCATGGCGTCGCAGTCCGCGACCGAGGTCGCCAGCGGCTTTTCCGAAATCACGTGCTTGCCCGCCCGGGCGGCCCGGATGACGAACTCCGGATGGATCGCCGGCGGGGTCACGACGTAGACGATGTCGATGTCGGGATTGTCGGCGATGCGGTCGAAATTCTCGTAGTTGTAGAGGTTCTTGGCCGGCAAATCGTAGTCCCGCGCCCATTGGGCCGCCTTCTCCGGGTGTCCGCTCACGACCCCGGCCAGGCGGCAGAATTTGGTCTCCCGCAGGGAAGGCCCCAGTTCCCCGGTGGCGTAATTGCCGAGCCCCAGGAGAGCCACGCCGAGCGGGCGCCCCTGGTTCGCGGCCAGGATCTCGGCCCGGCTGGACGACGGCGCCCCCGCTGCGAGCGCGACGGCGCCGGTGGAGGCGAGGCGGACGAAGTCGCGCCGGGAGACGGGCGGCGGGGTGGCCATGAGCGGATACGGTAGTGCCTCAGGGCCCCTATTCAAACCAACTCTTGCGCGCGGCCCTGTTCCGCGGAGCCTCTTGCCTCCGGCGGCCAATCCTGCAACCTCGACCGCGCCAGTGAGATCAGCCCGGGTGGTGAAATGGCATACACGACGGTCTTAGAAGCCGTTGCCGCAAGGCGTGCGGGTTCAAGTCCGGCCCCGGGCACCAGCCTTCGGACCAACGATCACCGGGCTCTAAAAATGGTAGGCGGTCCGCAGCCGCACGGCCCGGCCGGGATAGGGGCTGATCGAATTGCGTCCCGCCGGCTGCCAGGGAAAACGGGCGTCGAGCGCGTTGTCGAGGTTGAGCTCGAGGCGGAATTTCCGCCAGGGATAGCTCAGGCCCAGATTCTCGACGGTCCAGCCCGGCAGGTAGAATCCCGGTTTTTCCGGGATGCCGAGAGAGGTGAATCCCGTGACGGTTTCCCCGGCGACGTCGCCATTGTGCTGGACGCCGAAGATCAGCGACAGGCGCCGGAAGGCGCCGGCCCCGATGCGGTAGTCGAGAAGCGCGTTGGCCGTCTCGTCGGGAATGTTGCGCAGCCGCCGGCCGAATTCGTCGCGGAGGCGCATGGCCGTGTAATCCAGGACCACCGAGAGATTGCGGGTCACCCCGCCCACCACCTCGAACTCCGCCCCGTGATTCGCCTCGTCGGTCAGGACTTCCTGGGGATAGGCCGCAGGATTCAGGTTATAAAGCGGATTCTGGCTGGCGAGGTTGGTCTGGCGGACCCAGAAATAGTCCGCCGTGAACCCCAGCCGGTCGCCGGAATTCTCGGTCTTGAGGCCGACTTCCCGCTCGGTGCCCGGCTGCCATACCGCCGGGGTGCCGGCCACCGAGCTGATGGAAGCGTTGCTCGAGGCGGAGCCGTACAGCGACATCCAGGTGGCGGGTTTGAGCACCACGCCTTCCAGGTAGGTCGTTTTCGCCCCCTGGAGGGTGCTGCCGGGCCCGCCGAGTTCGGACGCGGTGGTGTTTTTCGTCCACACCTGCGAAAGGCCGGACATGACCTGGAGGTGGTCGTCGAGCAGGCCCGCGCGGACGAGCGCGTAGCCCTGATATTGCCAGGCGTGCGCCACGGAGTCGCTGGCGAGGGTGTACGC
>JBAWFB010000122.1:0-14270 GCA_049591495.1 Solirubrobacteraceae bacterium | reverse complement strand
GCTTCGCGCTCGATCGCAAACGCCCATCGCGCGCCCGGGACCAGCGACGATCCGCCCGCAGCCGCGCGTGCCGAGGCCGAGCGCCTGCGGGAGCTCGCCTGGGATATCTCTCAGTAGAGCCGCACGTCCTATGCCGATCGTGTGGATCTTCCGAACGTTCGCGCCCGTGTCCGCTAGCCTCTTGGGAGTGTCAGCGGCGCCGCCCGGCGGCTGTGACGCAAGAAGGTGGAGGTGACGCGCAGATGATCATCACGGTCACACTCAACGCCGCGATCGACAAGTCGCTCTCGGTGCCCAACTTCCGTCTCGGACGGCGCCACCGCAACGTCGAGCAGCGCACGATGGCAGGCGGTAAGGGCGTCAACATTGCGCGTGCACTGAAGGCGCTCGGGCAGCCTGTGATCGCCACCGGTCTGGCCGGCGGAGCGACTGGCACGCACATCGTCGAGCAGCTCACCGAGGAGGCGATCCTCAACGACTTCGTGCGCATCCGCGACGAGTCGCGCACCAACACCTCCGTGCTCGACCCCACCAACGGCGAGCAGACCGAGGTCAACGAACGTGGCCCGTCCGTCTCCGAGCAGGAGGTCGAGCTGTTTCGCGACAAGCTGCTCTACCTCGCGCGCGGCGCGGCGATCGTGGTGCTCGCCGGATCGCTGCCGCGCGGCGTCGAGCTCGACCTGTACGCCACGCTGATCCGCGAGCTGCACAAGCTGGACGTCACAACGGTGATCGACACCGACGGCGACCCACTTCACCACGCGGTGCGCGCCGAGCCCGATGTCGTCTCTCCCAACGTGATCGAGGCCGAGGAGCTCGTCGGCCACGAGTTCGGCAGCGAGGAGGAACGGCTGCTGGCGGTGCGCGAGATAGTCCAGCTCGGGCCGCACGAGGCGATCATGACGATGGCCGACGGCTGTGTCGCCGACGTGCTGATCGAAGGCAAGTCCTGCATGCGTCGCGCCCGCACCGAACCACGCGAGCCGATCGCCAGACGCGGCTCGGGCGACGCATTCCTCGCCGGCTATGTCGCCGCCCGCTACGAGGGCCGCTCGCCCGACGACTGCCTGCGCTTCGGCGTCGCCTGCGGAGCCGAGTCCACCGGGCGTCTCGGGGCCGGCCTGATCGACCCGAAGGAAGCCCGGCGGCTGCTTGGCGAGGTCGAGGTCGGGGCTGTGGAGCTTCCCGCCGAGGTCAGCTGAGCGCGATTCTGACCAGCTGCCACTCAGCCGCCGGTGACATCGCGGCGTAGAAAGACTAGGTATCCGGCGAACAGCGCCGGCCCCGCGTACAGCGCGCACACCCACAGCGAGTGCAGGACGGGCGCCCAGTCGGTGGGCGTTCGCAGCAGGCCCTGCCAGTTCTGGAACTGTTCGGTGAGCAGGTAGGGCTTGATGCTTTCGAGGCCGGGTATGCCCGCGACGATGTACAGCAGGATCACGAACCCAATCGTGCCGACGACCGCTGCGGTGCTGTTGCGCGTGGCGGTGGAAAGCAACACGCCGACGCAGACCACGGCGAGCAGCGGGATCAAGTAGCAGGCGTTGGCGGCAAACACCAGCAGCAGTCCTTCGGAAGCCGACACGATGCTTCCCGAGAAGGTTTTGATCTCGTTGAAGCCCCACGAGGAAACCCCGCCGGCGGTAGCCACGATGGCCGACAGGAACACCGCGATCGTGCCGTAGGTAATCGCGGCAAAGACCTTGGCCGCGAACACCTGGCCGCGGTCCACCGAGCGCGTGAGGATCGTCTTCAGCGTGCCGTTGCCGTCCTCGGCGGCGACGAGATCTCCCGCCACCAAGGCCGCGATCAGCGGCAGGAAGAAGGCCGACTCGAACAGCAGCATCAGCACCGGGGTCGCCAATCCCGACTGGGTGATCTCCGAGGCGAAAATGCTGCCCCCGGCGCGCCCGTGATGCTGATGGACGTTCTGCACGATCACAAAGATCAAAGGCAGGATCACGGCGAGGCCGAAGCCCATGTAGGTGCGCTTCTGCGAGCGCAGCTTGCGTAGCTCCCAGCGGTAGACGGTGAGCGTGGAGGGCCGCCGCAGGCGAGCGGGCGCGGCGCACGGAATCGAGGAGGACGCTGCGACGCTGCTCATGAGGCTCCCACCAGCGAATCCGTCGCGGGGTGCAGACCCTCATCCGGGGATCCCGGGGACCCCACGGCTCCGTTGCTTTCGGTCAGGCGGAAGAAGAGGTCCTCGAGCGTCGCCAGCTCCGGGGTCAAGGCGAGGATGCCGACGTCCGCCTGCGCCAGTGCCAGCGATAGGGCTCCCACGTCGCTCTCCTGCGCTTGGAAGCTGATTCCATGTCCACCGACGGCCGCATGCTCGACCCCTGGCTGTGAGCGCACAACAGGCAGCGCACGCGTGTCGTCGGTCGTGCGCAGACGGTAGCCTGCGCCGCCCTGTCGGCGCAGGTCCGACAGCGCGCCCTCGTAGACGACTTTGCCGCGATCGACGATCGCCACGCGATCGCACAGTTCCTGCACCTCTGGCAGCTGATGGCTCGACAGCAGCACCGTTATGCCTTCGCCGGCGAGCCGGCGGATCAGCTCGCGCATGTCGCGCATACCGGCCGGGTCCAGACCCGTCGCGGGCTCGTCGAGGATCAGCAGACGCGGGTGGCGCAGCAGCGCGGCGGCGATCCCCAAGCGCTGGCGCATCCCGTGCGAGTAGCCACCAACCTTGTGCTTGGCGCGCGGCGCCAACTCCACGACCGCCAGCACCTCGTCGATGCGCTCGCGCGCATCTGCTCCGTCGAGCGCCGCAAGCAGTTCGAGATTCTTGCGTCCCGTCATATAGGGGTAGAAGCGCGGCGCCTCCACGAACCCAGCGACGCCCTCGAGTGCACGTACGCCCTCCCGCAGTGGGTCGCGCCCGAACAGCTCGACGGCACCCTCCGAGGGCGTGATCAGGCCGAGCGCCATTCGCAGCGTTGTGGTCTTGCCGGCGCCGTTGGGCCCGAGGAAGCCGTACACGTCGCCGGCCTGGACGTTCAGGTCGATGCGATCGACAGCCAGAACCTCGCCGTAGCGCTTGACCAGGCCGCGCGCCTTGACCGGCGGCGCCTCGTCCCCTACTGCGTCCTCGCTCGCGCGCGTGTCATTCACAAGCCACGCTCGCTGCGTGCACACGCCACGCTCGCTGCGTGCTTGCCAGGAACAACGATCCATCCGCCGGGGGCGGGATGCGCTCCCACGCTACAGGCCTCGCGCGAATTCCTCGATCGCGGCGGGCGTGACCGCGCCGGCGAGCACGTAGCGCACCCCGGAGCGCTCGAAGCTCAGCAGCGTTCCGAGCTGAGTCGGCAGCTCAGATGCGCTTACGCCGTTGATCTCCACCTTCTGCAGACCTTCGAGCTTGGATTCGGTCGATTCCTTCTCGTCCGACTTGAGGGGACTTTCAAGGACGGCGATCGATTCGAGACCCTTGCCGTGAGTGGTGACGTGCGGGTGGCTGCCCCCCGCCGAAGAATTCGAGCTTGCGGGGTTGTGCTTGGACGGCAGCGTGACTTCTTCCACCTTCGCGTTCGCAGGCGGGGTGAAGTTCAGCACCGAGCTTTCCACCGGTCCGTAGGAGATTTCGGTCGCGGCCAGTTCGATCACGGGCGAGCTGCTGGTCGAGGAGTAGATCGCGGTGCGCAACGGCACGCCGTTGGAGGCGTCCCACGACAGCTCGGCGCCTCCGATCAGCCCACCGTTTTCGCGTGGAGAGATGCGCACCGTGTAGGCGGCCTGCCCGGCGACGTCGGTGGGCGTGGCGCTTGAGACGACGGCGTGCTTTTCAGCGTGCGCGATGCCTTCTTCGATTTCGGCGACGGTTGGGATCTTGCGATCGGTGGCGCGACCCAGAGAGTTGGAGTCACCCGAGCCTGCGCTTTGACCAGGCGTCGTTTCCGTGCTGTCCGGGTGTTGGGGAGGCGTGTAGCGGTAGAGCGTGTTCGTCGCGGCGTCGTACACCGACAGGTTGTGCCCGTCATAGAGGATCTGCGTGTCGCCTTTTTCGGACTGCAATTCCAGACGCGCGTGGCCTTCCGAGCCGATCCACAGGCGCCCGCTTGCGCCCGACAGCAGTGGGTTTGAGGTCAGTTCGCCAGCTTGGCCGCTGCCGCTTGCGAGATTCGCGCCTTCGAGCAGGTGGTTGGTGTACTGGATGCGCGCGCTCACGCCCTGGAGCTGTTGGCTGCTCGCGCTGGACAACGCGTCATGCAGCGCTTCCGGAAGCGGCTTGGGGGGCGGAGTCGGGCCCGAACTGACGGCCAGTGCCAGCGCGGTCGCGCCGATCCCGACAGCGACGATCACGCCGCACAACAGCAGCAGGCGCGATAGGGGCAGGCGACGCAGGATGTTCATGTGGTGCCGTTCATATCCATGAGCCGGTTATGGCCTATCACCAGCGTAGCGCTGTATCTGGCTCCCCGCTAAAGGCTTCTGAAGAGATCTCTCATGAGACCTCCAAACCGGGTCCTCATGTATCGTGCCGACCCGATGCCGTCCCTCCCCCCCGAATCGAAGCTGAGCCAGCGGCTCGTGACGTTCATCGTGGTGCTCGCGTTTGCCTTCGGCATAGCCGTACCGGTGCTGGTACTCACGGCCAACGGCGACGACAAGGCGAGCGTCGGCCCCGGTGGGGTTCACCTGAACGCCGCAGAGCAGCACGGCCGCGTGCTGTTCTCGGACACTTGCGCGTTCTGCCACACGCTCGGAGGCGCCAACTCCGTCGGACGGATCGGTCCCGACCTCGATGTCAGAGTCGGCAAGGAAATCACCACCGAAGCGGCTCGCAGATCGTTTGTTCTCAACACGATCATCGAAGGTCGCGCCGAGGGCAAGGGCAACATGCCTGCCGGCCTCTACGGCGGTAAGGAAGCCGAAGACGTGGCCGACTTCGTGGCCGCTGTAGCCGGTCATTAGTCGCTCGAGCTCGCCGGCACAGACCGACCAGTAGCCGCCGCCGGCGTCATTAGCATCCGCTGGTGATGCCACGACCAGCCGAGGCCCGTGCCTGGTGGGCCGATGTCGAGGATGTCCGCGAGCGAATCGAGCGTCGCCGCGCGCGCGAGCGCCACGCTTACCGTGAGAGCCGGGTCCAAGCGAGCCGGGCAGGGGTCGATCCGCCGCCTGTTCCCGCGATGCGCCGCGGCGTTCGCGAAATTCGCCCGGGACAGCGCCTGATGCTCGTCGAGACGGCTGCGCCGCCCGCCGGCGAGTCACGCCGTAGACGCCCGCGCCCGCGCACCGTGCAGAGAGTCGGCCCGCGTCCCGACATGATCGCCGCCTGGGCGGTGCTGCTCGGCTTCTTGCTGGTGATCGTGGCGATTATCAGCGCCCACAGCTGATCGCCCACACGCGGCGTTTGGCCAATCGTCCATGGTGAGCAACGGGTCCATCCACTACGCTGCGCCCGACATGGCCGACCTGCCGAAGACCGCCGAGGACGTGAAGGCGCTCGTGCAAGAGCGCGACATCCGCTTCATCCGCTTCTGGTTCACCGACATCCTCGGACAGATCAAGTCGTTCTCGATCAACGCGGCCGAGCTCGACGATGCGTTCGAGGCGGGGATGGGCTTCGACGGATCCTCGATCACCGGCTTCAACGCGATCGAGGAGTCCGACATGATCGCGATGCCCGACCCCTCCACGTTCGCCGTGTTGCCGTGGCGCCCCGAAGAGCAGGGCGTGGGAAGGATGTTCTGCGATGTGCTCACGCCGGAGCGCACGCCGTATGAGGGCGATCCCCGCCATGTCCTTCGCCGTGCGCTGGAGCGCGCCCACACGATGGGTTTCGACACCTTCAACGTCGGCCCGGAGCTCGAGTACTTCCTGTTCCGCGACAGCAAGTCCACCGAGGTGCTCGACGAAGGCGGCTACTTCGACCTCACGACACTCGACGCCGGCACCGACGTGCGCCGCGAGACGGTGCTCGCGCTGGAGCAGCTGGGTATCCACGTCGAGTACACCCACCACGAGGTCGGCCCCTCCCAGCACGAGATCGACATGCGCTACGCCGACGCGCTGAAGATGGCCGACGACTGCATGACCTACCGCATCACCGTCAAGGAGTACGCGGTCAAGTACGGCTGGCACGCGACGTTCATGCCGAAGCCGCTGTTCGGCGAGAACGGCTCCGGGATGCACACTCACCAGTCACTGTTCTCCGAGGGCAAGAACGCGTTCTATGACCCCGACGATCAATACTTTCTCTCCGACGTCGGCAAGGCGTTCATCGCCGGGCAGCTCAAGCATTCGCGCGAGATCTGCTCGATCTTTGCCCAGTGGGTCAACTCCTACAAGCGGCTGGTGCCCGGCTACGAGGCGCCTGTGTACGCCGCCTGGTCGCGGCGCAACCGCTCGGCGCTGGTGCGCGTGCCGCTGTATCACCCCGGCAAGGAGGCCACCACGCGCATGGAGCTGCGCTGTCCCGACCCCGCCTGCAACCCCTACCTCACGTTCGCGGTGCTGCTGCAGGCGGGCCTGGAGGGGATCGAGAAGGGCTATGAGCTGCCCGATCCGATGGAGAAGAACCTCTACCACCTCACCGCGGAGGAGCGCCGGCGCCTGGGGATCGAGCAGCTGCCCGAGTCGCTCGGCGAGGCGATCGAGATCACGGCCGAGTCAGAGCTCGTGCTGCGCACGCTCGGCGAGCACATGTTCAACCGCTACATCGAGATCAAGCGCCAGGAGTGGGACGACTACCGCGTGCAGGTCAGCCAGTGGGAGCTCGACCGCTACCTGTCCATTTTGTAAGGGCGCGCCGAGACTTCTAAGAGCGCGCCGAGATGTCGCGCGCCGAGATGTGGGCGCGCGCGGAGAAGGTCTTTCAAAATGAGGTGTCGCCTGTCCCTGAGGTGTCGCCTGTCCCTGAGGCGTCGCCTGTCCCTGAGGCGTCGCCTGTCCCGCTGAGCGTCGCTTGGCGGATTGGAGTGCGTGGAGAATGTGCTCTTTACACCACCGGCGGCGCCGTTAAGCTCATGGCTATGCCCACGCTGGTTCTCGACCCTGCCCCTGTTGAGCTCTCAGCGCTGCTCGCGCGCCGGCGCCGGCTTGGTCTCGATGGGGGCGATGAGATGTGGGACGGGGTGCTGCACGTGAATCCCGGGCCGCATGGGCGCCACCACCGCGTCCTGCAGCAGCTGTCCGAGCTACTCGCGATCCCGGCTCGAGCGGCTGGGCTCGTTCCCGCGATCGGCGACTTCAACCTGGGCGCCGAGGACGACTATCGCGTGCCCGACGGCGGTCTGCACCGCCCTGGTCCCGACGAGATGTATTACGCCACCGCCGCGCTTGTCGTGGAGATCGTCTCCCCGGGCGACGAGACGTGGCAGAAGCTGGCGTTCTATGCCGCGCACGGTGTCGAGGAGCTGCTGATCGTCGACCCGCTGGAGCGCGCGGTTAACTGGCTTGGGCTACGCGGTGAGGGCTATGAGCCGATCGAGCGCAGCAGGCTGATCGAGTTGGGCGCGGACGATCTCGCCGAGGAGATCGAATGGCCCTAGACGACAGGTTCTGCGGGTAGCCGGCCGACGCCGACGCCGACTCAGTCTCGCCGCGCCGGTAGCTCGCAGGCGATCGGGCGCGGCGGTGCGAGCTGCCAGTGCATCGCCTGTAGCATGTGGCCGAACGCCGTTGGATGCTTTGGCGCGATGGTTTGCAGCAGCTTGGTCGTCCGGGCGCTCTGCTGCGCGTACTGCTCGTCGCCGGTCAGTTGAGCCAGGCGCAGCAGTCCCATCGCGGCGCTGGATCCGCCGGCCGGGATTGGCGAATCCTCAAGCTCCTTGCGCCGCGCGATCAGTTGTTCGCTGTCGGCGGCGGTCGAGAAGAACCCACCGTTCTCCGGGTCTGAGAAGCGCGCGATCAGCTCGTTGGCCACTGCGATGGCATCGGTGAGCCAGCGCTCATCGCAAGTCGCCTCGAACAGCGCGATCAGCGCCTCCAGCAGGAAGGCGTGATCCTCCAGGTAGGCGTCGATCTTCGCCTCCCCGTTGCTGTAGGTCCTCAGCAGCCGACCATCGCTGTCACGCAGGTCGCGCAGCACGAACTCGGCACATTCGATGGCCGCACTGAGGAACGTGCCGGGGGTGTCCGCACTGAGGAACGCGCCCGGGGTAGTCGCACCGAGGAACGCGGTCAGGGCGTCCGTGCCGAGGAACGCGGTCGGGGTGTCCGTGCCGAGGAACGCGGTCGGGCTGTCCGTGCCGAGGAACGCGCTCGGGCTGTCGGTGCCGAGGAACGCGCTCGGGGTGTCGGTGCCGAGGAACGCGGTCGGGGTGTCGGTGCCGAGCGTCGCCACCGGGGCGCCCCCTAGGTAGGAACCAGCCTCCGCAAGCGCGCAGATCATCAACGCGTTCCAGCTGGTCAGGCGCTTGTCGTCCAGTCCCGGGCGCACACGCTGACCGCGGACTTCCAGCAGCCGCGCGCGAATACGCGCGCGGGTCTGCGCGTCGGGCGCGGTACCGCGGTCCTCGAGCACGTTGAGGCCCGGTTGGGGATGGTGCGGGTCTACGAAGTTGCCTTGCTCGGTGGCGCCCAGCCAGCGGATCGCGACCTCCGAGTCCGCGTCGAGCACGCTCTGCAGCTCGGCGGTGGTCCACACGTAGAAGCTCCCCTCCACACCGTCTGAATCGGCGTCCAGCGCGCTGTAGAAGCCACCCTCCGGACCTCGCATCTCGCGCAGCGCCCACCGCAAGGCGTCGTGGCACACCTCCAGCAGGCGCGCGTCGCCAGAGAGTTGCGCGCCGTGCAGATAGGCCCGTGCCAGCAGCGCGTTGTCGTAGAGCATCTTCTCGAAATGCGGCACCGTCCAGGTGCTGTCCACCGCGTAGCGGTGAAAGCCGCCGCCGATCTGGTCGTGGATGCCACCGCCGGCCATCGAGCGCAGCGTGTACAACGCCATCTCAGCTGCACGCGCGCCGGTCGGGGACGGCTTATTGGGAGCAGGCGATGATGGGCCTTCGCGATCGCCGCCGGCACGGCACATCAGGAACTCGATCACCGAAGCCTGCGGGAACTTCGGCGCTCCGCCGAAACCGCCGTTGACCGCGTCAAAAGACCCCCGCAGCCGCTCCACGGCCGCGTCGAGTGTCGCCTGGTCGAAGGACTCCTCGGTCGCTCTCAGCAGCGCTCCGCCGGACAGCCGTTCGCGCAACTGCTCGCTGCTGGCAGCGATCTCCTCGCCGCGCTCGCTCCACGCTTCGGCCACGGCAACGAGCACCTGGCTGAAGGCCGGCATCCCCGGGCGTTCCTGGGGTGGGAAGTAGGTGCCCCCGTAGAACGGCAGCCCGGTGGGTGTGAGGAACACGTTCAACGGCCACCCGCCGTGGCCGGTCATGCCCTGCACCGCCTCCATGTACAGCGCGTCCACGTCGGGGCGCTCCTCGCGATCGACCTTCACGCACACGAAGCGCTCGTTCATCAGACGGGCGGTGTGCTCGTCCTCGAAGGACTCCCGCTCCATCACGTGGCACCAGTGACACGAGGAGTAGCCGATCGACACCAGCAGTGGCACGTTGCGCTCGCGGGCGCGGTCCAGTGCCTCCGGCCCCCACGGGAGCCAGTCGACGGGATTATCGGCGTGTTGGCGAAGGTAGGGGGAGCTCTCGTGAATCAGCGCGTTGGACACTCGCCCAGCGTAGTGAGGACAGCGTCTGCCAGGTCGCGTCGGCAGGATCGCCGTGCGCGCTCGCCAGCTTCACCTTCGCGAGGTCCACGTCGAAGCGATGTCCGCCGAGCGTGCCGGTCACGTGTGCGCCACCGCCGATGCGCACCAGGCCGCGTGCCGCCTGAGAGCCTTCCACGTGCAGGTTGGTGGCCTGCAGGCGACCGGATTGGATCAGGAACGTGCCGCTGATCTGCACGCCGTTTACGAACGACAGGCGATGCAGCTGCAACGCCGAGGATGTGATCCTCGCGTAGCCGCCGCGCAGGCCGCCGAAGCTCGATCCGCTCGGCAGTTCCTGCTCGGCCTGCAACGTGGCGCCAACCACCTGGCGTTCGAGGTCCACGATCGTTTCGAGCACCACCGCGAGTGTGCTCCCGGTGCGGCCCGCAAGCCCACCGACCGGTTTGACGAGCGCGAGCTTGGCGGGGGTGATCGGAGTTGGGGCAAACGGATTGGCGGTGGCGGCGCAAGGTTGCACCGCGACTCCCCCAAAGAACGCCTTCACCGCCGTTTGCGCGCAGCCGCTGAATTCGGTGCCGAGCACCGAATGGCCTGTGTAGGGGACGACCAGCAGGTGCGAGCCGGGGATGCGCGCCGCCACTGCTTCGGCTCCCGACGTCGGTGTGCGCAGGTCCTGGGCGCCCGAGAGGATCAGCGTAGGCACGTCCGGCAGCGGGGCGATCGCCGGCGGAGGCGGCGCGGCGTTTGGCCACTGTGCGCAACCGGGGACGACGCTGTCGGCCCACGCGACGCTTGCGTTGAACGGGTAGAAGTCCGAGGCCGGCAGTGCGTGCAGGGCGCCCAGCGCTTCGGCGACGCGCGTGCTCGGGGACGCGGTGCGTTGCCACGGGAAGGGCGCCTCTTCACAGGTGGTGTCCACGAACAGCGTTTCGTCGACCCCGTCGGAGCTCGCGTCCGGCGAGCCCGGCAGGTTCGGGACAAGTCCCTCCGACAACAGGTTCAGCCGCAGCAGCGGAGCGGGGTCGCCGTGCAGGGCCGATTGCACCGACGCGGGCAGCAGCGCCCGCAGCGTCGGGTTGAGATCGCCCGCGCCGATCAGGTTCAACAGGTCCACGTTGGACAGCGTGGCGCGGTGGCGGTGCCCGGACCCGTCATACACATAGCCGCTGAGCGCGTGCTTCTGCAACTGTGCGGCCAGTTGCGCGATGTCTGCGAGCGGATTGGTGGTGATGCCCGCGCATGCTCCATTCGAGCACAGCTCTTCAAACACCGGCTTCATCGCTTTGAACGTCGCGAGCGTAAACGGGTCGTCGCGTTCGGGTGGCACTACCGAGTCGAGCAGCAGCGCTTCGACGTTCTGGGGGTAGCGTTCGGCGTACTCCAGCGCCACCTTCGTGCCGTAGGACACGCCGAACAGCACCAGCTTCTGGTAGCCGCTGGCCTGGCGCAACGCCTCGATGTCGGCCACCGATTCCTGGGTCGTGTACCCGCCGCGCGCTGGGCCGATCTGCTGCGCGCAACGTTCGAAGGCCTGTCCGATCGCGCCAAACGGTTCGTTGCCTTCAAGCGCTGGGCAGGACAGTGGGCTCGATGCTCCCGTGCCGCGCTGGTCGAACACGAGCAGGTCGCGGCCGGCGAGTGCCGGAGCGATCAGCTTGGCGCTCGCTTGCGCCAGCGGCAGCGCTGCTTGGCCTGGACCGCCCGCAAGCGCCACAACAGCGCTGCTCGTTGGCGTGGAGCCGATCTGCAGGCGCTCGACGCTCAGCGCCACAGTGCCCGCGACGCTGCCGACGCGATCCAGCGGCACGTCGAGCGTGGCGCATGAGAATTCCTGTGTGTTTGCGCACGGGCCGAAGGTGAGGGCGCCGGCCGCCGCGGGCTGTGCGGCCGCGAGTGCTGTCCACAGCAGCGGCACAACCAGCGCGAGTATTGGAATCCGCCGCAGCACTCAGACAGACGTTATCGACACATGCACAAGAGAACCTGAAGGTGCGCTGGTCGCCTGGGCGGTGAAGGAAAGACGCCGGGCGTTCGACCAAGGACGCGGGGGCGTTCGATCAGGGACGCGGGGGCGTTCGATCAGGGACGCGGGGCGTTCGATCAAGGACGCAGGGACCTTCGATCAAGGACGCAGGGACCTTCGATCAAGGACGCGCGCCGAGCATGTAGCTCAACAGTGCGCTTGTGCCTCGCGCCCGCAGCGCGGCAAGGCGCGCGGGATCGGCCAGCAGGCTCTGCGCGCGTGTCGGCGGGGCCAGCACCGAGGCGCCGCTCTCTGTCTGTGCGGCGCCGGCGGCGCTGAGATGCACATGGTGTCCGGCCAGCACACCCGTGATCGTGCCGTGTCCACTCAGCGTGATCGTGCCGCGCGCGGCCGCCGATCCGCCGATCCGCAGCGTGCTGGAGCCTGCTGAGACGGTGCCCGACAGGGTCACCCCGGGCACATAGGAGTAGCCGTGCAGCGCCGTTGTGCCGTGCACGATCCCGCCCCAGCCCGCCAACAGGCCGCCCGCGCGAACCGTCGCTGTGCCGGAGAGGATCTCGGCTTCGGACTGCCCGCCAATCGCAAGCGCCAGCTGCCGGTCGAAGTCCGCGAGTGTCAGCACGGTAGCGGCGAGAGTGCGTCCCGGCAGGCCGCCGCTGCCGCGCGGGGCCGGCACTTCAGACAGCCGTCGCGGTGGCAGTGGCGTTGGCAGCGCGTAGGAGGGTGGCGTCCTGTCGGTGCACCGCTTCACCGGCTTGCCCGCAAACAGCGCCTGCAAGGCGTCCTGTGCGCAGGAGGTGGGGTCTGAGCTGAGCACCGAATGGCCGGTGTTGGGCACCACGAGCAGGTCGGCGTCGGGGATCTCGCTTGCGACCACGCGCGCATTGGCGGTCGGGGTGCGCAGATCGTCTTCGCCGCTCAGGATCAGCGTGGGGACATTGGGCAGCGGCGCCTGTACGACTTCCGCGCCCGGCGCGGCGAACGGCCACGCGGCGCAGTCGGGCACGTCGCTCAGCGCCAACGCGTTGGCGGAGGTAAACGGGGCGAATGTGCTCGCCGGCTGCGCGCGCAGGGAGGCCACCGCTTCGCCCAGACGCGACTGTGGGCTTGAGGAGCGGTTCCACGGGAACACCGTCTCGTTGCAGATCGTCGCGTAGTACAGCGGCGTGTCGAATCCCTCCGCGAGACCTTCTTCTTCGCTTTCCGATTCGCCCGTGCGCGCGATCAGCCGCGCGAGCGGCGCCGTGTCGCCCGCCACCGCCGAGCGCACCGCGGCGGGGAATTCGGCGCGCAGGATCGGGTCGAAATCGCCGTCCATCAGGATGCCCAGCAGGTCGTTGGAGGAGACCCGCACGGGGAAGCTCACGCCGTCGCCGTCCACCGCGCGTCCGCGCAACGATCCACCTCCCATGCGCTTCACCAGCCGCGCGAGATCGCGCACCGGTTCGGGGGTGATACGCGCGCAAGCGCCGTTTCTACACAGCTGGCGCAGCACGCGCCGGACCGCGGCGAAAGTGGTCTTGTCGAACGGTTCGGGGCCTTCCGGCGGCACGACCGAGTCCAGCACGAGCGCTTCGACGTGGCTTGGATACTCCTGCGCGTAGAGCTCGGCCACCTTGGTGCCGTAGGAGGTGCCGTACAACACCAGCTTTTCGTAACCCCCGGCCTGACGGATCGCCTCGATGTCGGCGACGGTGTCGGCGGTCGTGTAGAGGCCGCGGGTCGCACCGATCTGCCCGGCGCAGATCGCCACCGCGGTGGCCGACAGTTCGCTGTGGAGGTGTTCAAACGCTGAACACGACAGTGGATTGGACAGGCCGGTGCCACGCTGGTCGAACGCGATCAGATCGCGTGTGGAGAGGATCGGGCCGAGTGTTTGGGCGAACTGGGTCGCAAACGGGATCGCCGGCTGGCCGGGACCGCCCGCCAGCGCGATCACCGCGCTTTTGGAGTTGGCAAGAGGGGAGAGGTGGCGTCGCATCGCCAGCGTGATCGTGCCCGAGACGCCACCACTGGGGTCCACCGGCACGGTCAGGTGCCCGCACGCGAATTCGTTGGAGTTGCCACACGGCGTCCACGCGATCTGGGCCTGGGCTGCGGCGGAGAGCGCTGCCGCACACACGATGCTCGCCAGGAACGCGGTTGCGAGTGTCCCAGCGGCTCGTCGCACCAATCGGAATCTAGCGGACGGTGTAGGCTCGCGCTCCAGTGACAGTAGATCGCCAACCAATCGCCGCGCCCGGAGCGCCCGCTGCGATCGGGCCGTACTCGCACGCGATCCGCGCGGGCTCGCTGCTGTTCTGCTCCGGACAGATCCCGCTGGACCCAGCCACGGGCGAGCTGGTAGGGGCCACCGCGGCCGAACAGGCCCAGCGTTGCCTTGAGAACCTCACAGCCGTTTGCGAGGCCGCGGGGGCGTTGCTGGCGGACGCGGTGCGTCTCACCGTCTACATGACCGACCTATCGGCGTTTGCCGAGGTGGGGGAGGTCTACGCGACGTTCTTCCCCGACTCGCCGCCGGCGCGCGTCGCGGTCGGCGTGGCAGCGCTGCCACGCGGCGCCCAGGTCGAGATCGACGCGATCGTCGCCCTTTCATAAATCAAATTGGGGAAGACCGGGTCGCATGCGACCCGGTCCCGAACCGTGCATGCACGGTTCGGC
>JBAWFB010000121.1:0-2361 GCA_049591495.1 Solirubrobacteraceae bacterium | reverse complement strand
CGGTTTATCTTCCCGCCAAAAATTTGGCGGATGTGCGCGAGAGCAACCGGCCCGTGAACGAAGCCAACGGCGTCCGCTGGTTGCGGACGGACGGCGACGAAATGGTCTTCCAAGTCGAGTCGGGAACCTACCACTTTGTGGCGGCGCAGAATTGAAAACGATTTTCAATTTTGTTCCACCGGCTGGTGTGATGGCCGGACGGTTGTAGCCAGCTTGGCTTTGAA
The DNA here is from genome assembly GCA_049591495.1 of Solirubrobacteraceae bacterium. Classification (GTDB taxonomy): domain Bacteria; phylum Actinomycetota; class Thermoleophilia; order Solirubrobacterales; family Solirubrobacteraceae; genus Palsa-744. The sequence goes on along the minus strand of JBAWFB010000121.1, from coordinate 2,137 downwards.
AGGTTAATGACGTGCAAAAACCCGGTGAAAGTAATTTCACCGGTTTTTTTGTTCCCGGCGTGACACCCGGTTCGTCTTCGTTTATTTTGCGGCGATGCAGCAAACGACTTTGACGCTTGTCCATTCACCGGACCCCGATGATGCTTTCATGTTTTACGCGCTGGCGAAGGAATTGATTCCCGCGCACGGGTTCCATTTCCAGCACATCCTTCAGGACATCCAGACGCTGAACGAGCGCGCCACGCGCGGCGAACTGGACATCTCCGCCGTCAGCATCCATGCCTACGCCTACGTTTCCGACAAATACGCCCTGCTGCCCAGCGGCGCGAGCATGGGCGACGGCTACGGCCCGATGTTGGTCGCAAAACAAAAATTTTCCCGCGAAGAAGTTGCAAAGAAAAAAATCGCCGTGCCCGGCACGATGACCAGCGCGTTTTTGGCGTTGCAACTCTGGCTGGGAAAACCGGCCAAGGAATTTAATTACGTCGTCGTGCCGTTCGACCAGATTTTTGCCGCCGTGAAAAATGGAATCGCTGAAATCGGTTTGATTATTCATGAAGGCCAGCTCACCTACAAAAATGAAGGACTCGTTGTTTGCGAAGACCTCGGTGTCTGGTGGGGCAAGCAAAACGACGGTTTGCCGCTGCCGCTCGGCGGAAACGTGATTCACAAAAAATTTGATCTGCCGACGCGCAAAAAAATTTCCGACACGCTCACCGCGAGCATCCAGTTCAGTCTGGATCACCGTGCCGAGGCCGTGCAGCACGCGCTGCAATACGCGCGCGACATGGGCCGCGACCTCGCCGACAAATTCGTCGGCATGTATGTCAATCACTGGACGCTGGATTACGGCGAACGTGGACGCGAAAGCATCCGCCGTTTTCTTGGCCAGGCATTTGAGCGCGGATTGATTCCGCACCGGCAGGAACTGGAATTTGTGGTTTGAGGCACAACGACAGAAATTGAGACATCATGCCGGAAGTGTGAGTTCAGCAATTAAATCAACCTAGCCTCTGTGCCGCAACTGTTTTTCAGAATCAAATTGCAGTTAAACGCCGATGGCCAGGTCGCCTTTCAAAATCACGCCCGCCGCGTGCGCGTGTTCCGCCGCGTCGCGCAATTGCAAATGCAAATGGAACTGGATGAAATAATTGAGTTCGATTTCCACGCGCGCGTTCGCGTCGCCGGAAACAAGTTTTTCAATTTCGTCCGGCTGGAAACGACGATGCTGCGGCGATTGATTGAAATCCGCCGTTCCAAACTTGTCGCGCAAAAAACAAAACGCCGCGTAAGGCTCCAGCCAGTGTTTGTTTTGCCCGAAGAAATCCTTGTAGTCGCGCTGTGAAAAAGTTTTTTCCTTTTGCCTTGGAAAAATTTCGCGGACGAATTTTAATTTTGCTTTCATCACCGCTTCGTAATCCACGGTGTCGAGCGCGTTCAACCGTTTTCGTCCGGCCTCCAAAGTTTTGGGAAGTTTTTTATTGCCGATTAAATTATTGAGATTCAAGTAAAGCGGATGCAGTGCAAAGGCTGAAATCGCCGCGTAAGGATAGGAATCAACCCAGGTTTGCGTCGCGCTCGTGTCGTTGACCGGCAAAATTTGAATCAATTTCAGGCCGGCGCGCCGGCACCAATCCGCGAGCAGTTTCAAATCCGTGAATTCGCCGACGCCAAAACTGTTTTCGCCGCGCAAACTGAAAACCGGAATCGCCACGCCCGCTCCTTTCCCAGTATCGGCGGGCAGCCGGACAAATCCGTCGTTCACAATCGTGTGTTTGTCCGGCGCAATTTCATCGAACAAAATCCGATTTTCGCCGTCTTCAAAACGGATGAAATTTCCCCGCTCCGCGTCATAAACGCCGTATTTGTAACTGACGGGAAAAACTGTGCCGTGAAGATCAATGGGTGCGCTCAAAAAATCTTCGCCGTCAATTTTTTGCAGAAGCCGCGGATTGGCCGTGCTCCAATTTCCGAGCGAGGCGCAATTGCCGGCGACGCAAAGCGTTTGATTTTTTCCCAGCAGCGGTGCCTTGACTTTGAAGGTATGCGTGGCGTTTGCAGTTTGCGGAATTTCCGGCTCGATTTTATTCGTGCGCAGCAAAACTTTTTTGAACGGCTCGGTGTAAAAGGCGTTTTC
>JBAWFB010000120.1:0-1923 GCA_049591495.1 Solirubrobacteraceae bacterium | reverse complement strand
ATCGTCCCCGTGCAGATCCTGCTGATCGCCTTCGCGATGCGCGGCTTCTCACAGGGCTGGAACGTCGAGCTCGAGCAGCTCGATCCCAGCGCGGACCCGAATGCGCTCGCCGGGTCTGTGTAGGTCTGAGCCTCAAGCAGATCGAGGGAGTGTGGTTGGGCGGCTGGTGGTGCCGCGCGCAGCACCCTAATATTCAGTCATTGCGGCGGTGGCGGAATGGTAGACGCGATGCTCTCAAATGGCATTGTCCGAAAGGGCGTGTGGGTTCGAGTCCCACCCGCCGCATGAACTTCAGCCGACCAGCTCAAGCAGCGGCTGCGCGAGCGCTGGCACGGCGGCGAGCACCCCGAACGGCAGACCCTCTCGTTCTGGCAACTCCCGCACGGTGAGACCGGCGCGTTCGCAGATCAGCGTGCCGGCGGCTATGTCCCACGGCTTGACGGTGCGCTCAAAGTAGGCGTCGTAGCGCCCGGCAGCGGTCCACGCCAGATCGAGCGCGGCGGAGCCGAAGCGGCGCAGATCGCGCACGCGCGGAATCAAGCGCACGAGCACCTCGGCCTGCGCGGCGCGCACGCGCGCGTCGTAGGCGAGGCCGGTGGCGACCATCGCCGTGGACAACTCTTCGCGCGTGGAGGCCTCGAGTGGGGTCCCGTTGAGCGTTGGGTGCTCGCAGCGCGTGGCGGAGAACAGCTCATCTCGGCATGGGTCGAATATCGCCCCGGCAAGCGGGCCGCGATCGTCGCGCACGGCGACGCTCACGCACCATTGAGGTATGCCGAACAGGAAGTTGACGGTGCCGTCGAGTGGGTCGACGACCCAGGTGAGGCCGCTGGATCCATCCTGCCCGCCGCCCTCCTCACCCAGAAACCCGTCTGCCGGGCGCGTCTGAGCGAGCCGCTCGCGGATCAGGCGCTCGGAGGAGAGGTCGGCCTCGCTGACGAGATCGGTGGGGGTGCTCTTGGACGCTACCGCCCGCTCGCGCCCGTCTTGGAAGCGCTCCAACAGCAACGCGCCGGCACTTCTGGCGAGGTCGCTCGCCAGCGCAAGCAGCTCCTGCTCGTTCACGAGAACGCGTCGGGCCGGTGCTGGGCCCAGGGGCGCTCGGCCTCGATCTGGCCTGACAGCGACAGCAGCGTGGCCTCGTCGCCTGGACGCCCGACTATCTGCACGCCGCGTGGGAGCCCGTCGGCGCCGAAGCCGGCGGGCACGGAGACAGCCGGTTGACCCGTGACGTTCCACGGCGCGTTGTAGGGGACCAGGCCGGTGACGGCATTGAGCGTCCACAGCCCGCCACGACCGTCGTATTGACCGATCCGCGGTGGGGGCTGAGCAGTGGTGGGCGTGATCAGCACGTCGTGATTCTCCAGTACCCGGCCCAACTTGGCGGCGAGCGCGTGCTCATGCGCACGGGAGCGCTCCAGCAACGCCGCGGGCATGAGCGCGCCGAGCGCGGCCATCGAGCGTGTGCGGCGCGCAAGACGCTCGTAGTGAGGCAGAGCGTGGGCCTCGTCGTGGATCCCGCGCAAATACCGCACGAGCACCGCCGGCATCGTGTCGAGGCCGTAGTCGGGATCCTCCTCTTTGACTTCGTGGCCGAGCGAGCGCAGTAGCTCGACGGTCTCATCCAGCGCGCGACGCGCGTCGCCGTCCAGCCGTGCGATCACGAGCGGCGGAATCTTCGTCGAGTAGGCAATTCGCAGCTTGCCGGGCGCCGTGCTGGCCGAGTGCAGAAACGTCTCGGCGGGTGGCTCGGGACGGTCGCGATCGACGGCGGTTGAGCCGGAGGCCACGTCGTGGAACAGAGCCGTGTCGGTGACCGAGCGACTGACCACCCCGAGAACCGTCAGTCCGTGCCAGGACTCAGGCTTGGGGGCCACCGAGACGCGCCCGCGCTGGGGCTTGAGTCCGAACAGCCCACACCAG
>JBAWFB010000119.1:0-1672 GCA_049591495.1 Solirubrobacteraceae bacterium | reverse complement strand
CGCTTGGTGGGGCCTTCGCGCACGCCGATCACACCTGCTTGGGCGAGTGCGCGCCCGCGCTGGGAGACCTCCAGCGGCGAGAGCCCCGGGGGCAGCAGCGCCGGCCCCGGCAGCGTCTCTGCGCCGAGCCCGGCGGAGCGCAGCTTGGTGGTCATCGACGTCAACCCCTCGACCCCCACCTCGTCGTAGGTGGCACCGAACACGGTTATGTAGCTTTCGTCCCACCCGGGGGGCATCAGCACCTGGGCGGTGTAGCGCGTGACGTCGTGCAGGATGCGCGCCACCGCCTTCGGCACCCCCACGGGGTCTTCGCGCTTGAGGTCGCTCAGCAGCTTCACACCGAAGCCGATGTGGCGCTGCTCGTCGGCGGCGATGTTCTGCATCCCCTGCCTGAACGCCGGCAGCTGGTCGCGCTTTTCCAGATAGCTGCAGATGAAGTGCTGTCCCGGCTGAGCAAGCGCCGCCTCGATCACGATGTGGTAGAGCGTCACCGCCGCCGCCAGCTGCGCGGGCGAGCGGTCGGCGCGCAGCTCGTCGGCCATCTGGTCGAGGCGATCGAAGATCTTGCGAAAGCCAGGCGTCAGCTGCGGCTTGATCGCGCGCAACCCGCTGTCCATCGACCCGTCGCCGATCCCGCACACCTCCTGCATGAAGCGCTTGAAGAACACCGCGTGGCGTGCCTCGTCGACCTGTTGGGTGGTGAGGAAGTACTTCTGCTCCTCGCGCGGCGCCGCGTCGATGTAGGGGGACAGGTTGTCTGCCACCGCGTCCTCCCCCCAGAAGAACAGCGAGTAGTTCCACAGCGCCGCCTTGCGCTCGAAGTCGGTGAACTGCTCGCGCCACTGGCGCGCGTCCTCGGTGAAGTCGAGGTCCATCGCGCTCCAGTTACCGCGCTCCCAGCGCGCATACAGGTCTTCATAGGAGATCGCGTCCACGGGCAGGCTCCCCGAAGCCGCGCTCGTGGGGGCTGCGGCTGAGCCGTTGCTCGCGGTGGGGGCCGGTGTCGTCGTGCTCGCCATCTGCTCACTCCTCTTCAACCGTTGGTTTGGCTGGGCAGCCAGTCCTACGCAATCTAGCGGATGGGCGGCCCACTCGCGAGTCGCGTACGAGCGCCGCGAGAGGCTGCTTCAAGCGGTGCGCGCGGGAATGCCGAGCGCTCAGGAGCGCGGTAGGCACAGGCACGCGTAGTGCACCGTGAACAGCCGTTTGGCGAGCCCCGGCGCGAGCCGGTGGACGCCGCGCCGCACGCCCCACTTCCCCGCTGCCGCCGCGTGCGCCGCGGGTGTGGACGCGAAGAAGCGGTGGACCTCCAGCGGCAGCGAGTCCTCCAGCTCACCCGCCACGCGCAATCCTGCGTTGGCGACGATCGCCCGCGCCGCGTCGCGGCTCAGGCGTTGCAGGTGGCCGACCTCCTGTGCGTGCGCGCGCTTGCCGGCGCGCCGGGCCGACAGGTTGTCCTCCAGCGGCACCTCCAGCACCACCGCCCCGCACACCCGTCCCACCTCGGCCAGCAACATCGATGGAGATGGCACGTGCTCGAGCACGTGCGACACGATCCCAAGGTCATACGCGCCCCCGCCCATCCGCAGCCGCTCGCCGTCGTACAGCTCGACCGTGTCGATCTCCGCTCGCCGCCTCGCGATCTGCACCGCCGCGTCGGTTATCTCCACGC